>DAOTZZ010000060.1:0-9317 GCA_034433965.1 Anaerolineae bacterium | reverse complement strand
CTGTCGCTTTGACGAAGGACATGTTCTTACCTTTCCATTTCCAGACGCACGCCGGGCGCGTGTGGCGCAGCCTGCACCAACGCGCCTCCGGCAGCCTGCCAGGCTGCGATCACCGCAGCGCGGCGGTCGGGGGGAACCAGCGCAATCACGCAATCGCCGCCACCTGCCCCGCTCAGCTTAGCGCCCCAGGCTCCGGCCTCCCGCGCGGCGAAGACCAGCGTCGCGGTCTGGCGAATATCCACGCCCAGGGCATGGGCCAGTCCGTGCTGCATGTCCAGCAGTTCGCCCAGACGCGGCCAGTCGCGCGCCAGCAAAGCGGCGTGCCCCTCCAGAGCCAGCGCTCCCATCGCCGCGAAGATGTGCTCGACAGCCGCCGGATGCGCAGCCCGGCGCGCCGTCACGCGACTGACGTAAGTGGCCGTATCCGCCTTGATGCCGGAGTAAGCGGCCAGCAGCGGCAAATCGGGCGTATCGAGCGGCTCGATGCGGCGTGGCTCGGCCTGGTACAGCAGCGTCCCCCCATAGATGGCTGCTGCTAGGTCGAAGCCAGAGCCGGTGCCCTGCACCTGGTGGATCACCTGCAGACCCCATTCGAACAGGCGCTCCGACGGAAGCTCCGCTCCTTCCAACCGGGCCAGCCCGAACAGCGTGCAGGCGACGGTGGCCGACGAGCTACCCAGCCCCAGCGTGCTGGCGAAGTCGCTGCGAGTGCTAATAGCGACACCGCTGCTCAGCCCAACCTGCTCGTGGAACAGGCGCAGCGCGCTTTCGATGAAACGCGTGCCGGGGGCGAGCGCACGCCCGTCGCGGAAGGCGTCGGAAAGGGGGGCGCTGAGGGCGTGCACGCCCACATCCGGCGCGTCCACAGAGAATGTGGGAGAATCAAGGCGTGTGAGGGTCAGGGTCAGGCGGGCGTCCATGGCGGTCACCAGGCAGGGCTGACCGTGTACTACCGCGTGCTCGCCCAGCAGCATCAGTTTGCCCGGAGCCGAAACCTTTACGCTCGCCAGCATGGTTTTCTGCCCGCACCTTTCTTCACATTGCCGCTGGTAGTGTAAACTGTTTGAGGGGTGGCGGCAATGGTAAAACCTGGGCGGGCGGGGCTGCAAGACGTACAATCGGGGCGGTGCGCACCTGCAACATCACGAAAGGAAACAGGATGGCAGCTTCGTATGAGTCCCTCTTCGGAGGGCTACTGGCCGAGATCGAAGGGGAGATGTGGGCTGCTCGTCAGGAGCAGCAGGAAATCGCGCCGCTCTTGTGGCGGATGATTGACCATCACTTCGGCTGGGATGCGGAGAGCGCGGCGCAGAGGGCACGTATCGGCGGCAAACGGGTGCGTCCGGTGCTGATGGCGCTGGTGGCCCAGGCGATCGCGGGCAGTTACCGGCATGTGTTGCCCGCGGCAGCGGCGCTCGAATTCCTGCACAATTTCACGCTCATTCACGACGACGTGATGGATCGCTCCCTGGAACGCCGCCATCGCCCGACCGTGTGGAGCATCTGGGGCAGCGATCAGGCGATCAACGCCGGAGACGGCCTCTACGCGCTGGCCAATCTCACCCTGACACGCCTGCTGCGGCTGGACGTGCCCCCTGCGCGAATAGTGCGCGCGGCGGCGGTGCTGTCGCAGGCGTGCCTGTGGACGGCTGAGGGACAGGTGCTCGACATGACCTTCCCGCAGCGCGACGACGTGACCGTGGCCGAGTACCTGACCATGATCACGCACAAGACGGCGACGCTGATCGAAGCGGCGGCGCAGATGGGCGCGTTGCTGAGCACCGACGACGAGGCGCTCATCCAGATGTATGGGCAATTTGCGCGGGCTCTGGGCATTGCCTTCCAGGTGCGCGACGATTACCTGGGCATCTGGGGCGACGAGGCGATCACGGGCAAATCAGCGACGGGCGACATCCGCGAGAAAAAGAAGTCGTATCCGGTGCTATTTGCCTGGGAGCGCGCCGATCCTGCTGACCGCGCGCTCCTGCGTCACATCTACGGCCAGGAGGTGCTCTCCGACGAGGATGTGGAGCAGGTCGTAGGTGTTCTCGAACGTACAGGCGCGCCCGCCGAAACCGAGCGCGTCGCCGAAGAGTATTACCAGGCCGCGCTGACACACCTGGACGCGACCGGCCTAGCCAATGCCGCTCAGACGCAGTTGCGGCAACTGGCCTCGTTCCTGGTACGCCGCGCCTACTGAACGCTCACTCGCTCAGCGCTGCGACCAGTTGGCGTAGTTGCTGCTTGTAGTTGTCACCGGTGAAGTCGAAACGCGGTTTGCGACGTAGCGCATCGGGCACTTCGACGGGTTCCAGGAGCGCCACCAGGATGGGCTTGCGCGTCTTGACGAAGTAGTCCAGCGCCTCAGCGACATTGGTGGCCTTGATCGCCAAAGGTGTGAGAATCAACACCATCGCCCGGCATTCTGTCAGCGCAGGATGCACGCCCGTAGCCCACTGCACCAGGTTGTCCTCTGGCCCTGGTAGCCAGGTCGGTATGCCGCTGCGCATCAGGTCTTCAGCCAGGATTTCGGCGAACTCGGCATCGGACACGCTATAATTCACGTACACGGGGGGCACGCTGAGCCTGGACTTTCCCTTGCCGGAGACCAGGTCGGCGAACTGCGCCGGATCGGGGCGCTTGAGGCGGGCGTGCAGGGGTGTGCGCCCCATGCGGATCACGGTCGTGCCGCAGAAAGCGCAGGTGCCGCGAATGCCGGGTGCGCCACGCCGCGTCCAGATCGCCTGAGGTGCTTCGATGGGCGTCTTCTGACGGCAGCTCACACAATAAGCTTCGAATTCGTCTTCGTCATCGTACAGTTCGTCGAACAGGTCGAGTTCGTCGTCCATGAGCGGGTCTTGGGGGTGAGAGTCGGGCGTCATGAGTCAAGAGTCGCCGGTTGAGCGCACACAGATCACAGGGCCGTGCAGAGCCATCTGCCAGCCGGACACAAGACTACCATACCCCGCGAATTATGCGTAACAACGGCACCGCAGTAAAATGGGGGCGTTTAGCCAGGGGATAATGCCGGGCCAGCAGCAACCAGGACGGCCCGCCCGGTTCGACGAAGATTGCACACTCAGTTGGGAAGGGTTCCGATGACAGACCTCGAACAAAAAGCCATCAACACCATTCGCACACTGGCGATAGATGCCATTCAGAAAGCCAATTCCGGACATCCGGGGTTGCCATTGGGCGCTGCGCCCATGGCCTATGTGTTGTGGACGCGCTTCCTGAAGCACAACCCGCGCGATCCCAAGTGGCCGGATCGCGATCGCTTCGTGCTCTCGGCGGGGCACGGCTCGATGCTGCTGTACGCGCTGCTCTATCTCACCGGCTATGACGTGACGCTCGACGACATCAAGCAGTTTCGTCAGTGGGGGAGCATCACGCCGGGGCATCCGGAGGCGGCGCTGACACCGGGCGTCGAGACCACAACTGGCCCGCTGGGGCAGGGTTTCGCCACAGGGGTGGGCATGGCCATCGCCGAGCGCTACCTGGCAGCGCACTTCAACACCCCAGAGCATACGGTGGTGGATCACTACACCTATGCCATCGTCAGCGATGGCGACCTGATGGAAGGCGTGGCCGCCGAAGCCGCTTCGCTGGCCGGTCATCTGAAGCTGGGCAAACTGATCTACCTCTACGACGACAATCAGATTTCGCTGGACGGGCCGACGGCGATGGCTTTCACGGAAGATGTCGCCAAACGCTTCGAGGCCTATGGCTGGCAGGTGTTGCGAGTATCCGACGGCAACGATCTGTCGGCGATCGAAGCGGCCATCCGCGCTGCTCAGGCCGACCTTGAGCACCCCTCGCTGATCATGGTGCGCACGGTGATCGGCTATGGCAGCCCGAACAAAGCGGGCACGGCGGAAGTGCACGGTGCACCCCTGGGCGAAGAAGAAGTCCGCCTGACCAAGCAGAACCTGGGCTGGCCCACCGAGCCGCCCTTCCTGGTGCCCGACGACGTACTGGCGCATTTCCGGCAGGCGGTCGAGCGGGGTCAGGCGGCGCAGGCGGCCTGGCAGCGCACCTTCGAGGCCTGGAAGGTTGCTCAGCCGGCCCTGGCCGACGAATGGGCGCAGATGATGTCCGACACTTTGCCTGCCGGTTGGGATGCGGATTTGCCCGTCTTTCAGCCGGGGACGTCGGTCGCCACGCGCAACGCGTCGGGCAAGGTGCTCAACGCGCTTGCGCCGCACTTGCCGGGGCTGATCGGCGGCGCGGCGGACCTGGATTCTTCGACCAAGACCTACCTTAACCTGAGCGGTGATTTTCAGGCCGGGCAGTATGGCAACCGCAACCTGCGCTTCGGCGTGCGCGAACACGCGATGGGCGCGATCGTCAACGGCATGGCGGCGCACGGCGGCCTGATCCCCTATAGCGCGACTTTCCTGGTCTTTTCCGACTACATGCGCCCGGCGATTCGCGTGGCGGCGCTGAGCGAGTTCGCGCCGATCTTTGTGTTCTCGCACGACAGCATCGGCCTGGGCGAGGACGGCCCGACGCATCAGCCGGTCGAGCAGATCATGTCGCTGCGACTGATCCCGCGCCTGGAAGTGTTCCGCCCCGCCGACGCCAACGAGACGGCGGCGGCCTGGCGTTGCGCCATCGAAAACCGCGACCATCCCACGGTGATCGCGCTCACCCGCCAGAATGTGCCGGTGCTCGATCCGGCCTGGGGCGTAGCAGAGGGCGTGGCCCGCGGAGCTTACGTGCTCTCAGACGCGCCGAATGGCCGCGTGGACGTGTTGCTGATCGCTACCGGCTCCGAAGTGCATCTGGCCCTGGAGGCACAGAAGTTGCTGGCGGCGGAAGGGATCGGCGCGCGCGTGATCAGTATGCCCTGCTGGGAACGCTTCGTCAGGCAGCCGCAGGAGTACCGCGACAGCGTGTTGCCGCCCCAGGTGAAGGCGCGCGTGGCAGTCGAGGCAGGCGTCACGACCGGCTGGCAGAAGTGGGTCGGGCTGGAAGGTGAGATCGTGGGGGTAGATCGCTTCGGCGCATCCGCGCCCTACAAGGTGATCTATGAGCAGTTCGGCCTGACAGCGCAGCGCATTGCCGAGCGCGCCCGCGCCCTGGTGGTGAAAGCCTGACCTGCGCGCCTTCTCCTATCCTGAGGATTCAGACGGGGCCTCTCATCAGAGAAGCCCCGTTTTTTTGCGGGCGGCTAAGACGCGGACAGCGCGGCGAAGGATAGACGACTCCGCTGTGAATCTCAGTCGAGCACACCTTCGCGGCGCAGAATCTCGCGCAGATGATCGCGACGGGCCGTGCCCGCCAGGGTTTCCAGACGGCGCACGCCCAGCGGGTCAATTTCCTCGCGTAGCAGGCGCACTTCTTCGACTGTTGGAGCGGGTGTCTCGTGTATGTCCGGGGCGATGTCCAGCGGAAAGCCTGTCTTGGCCTGGATGCGCTCGATACTGACGCCAGGGTGATGGGAGATCAGCCGCATTCGCCCGTCGGCCCAATCGAACTGCCCCAGGTCGCTGATCAGATAGCGCGGACCGCTGCCTCTGCGCCGTTGAGGGCTATGACCCAGCCCGCTGCACCAGTCTATCTTCGGGACGAAGACTGCCCTTGAGTGACGCGGCACGTAGATGTACACGTGCGGCGAATAGACGGTGACATCGGGGATGCCCGCCGCGCCGGGTAGGCGCAGCCGGGGACGCGCGTAGTCCTGGCCGATGGCGATGTTGTTGAAATTGCCCGCCGCGTCAACCTGGGCCGGGCGGAAAAATTCCTTGGGCGCGAGCGTGTGCAGCGCGTCGGCGACCAGCGTGACGAAGCTGGCGTGCGCCAGCGCCTTGCCCGACCACAACTCTTCGGCGCGGGCCAGGCCCAGCGGTGCCCAGTCCTGCACCATGCCCTGGCCGATGGCCGAGGCGAAAAAGGCGTTGGGGGCATGTGTGCGCTGCGCCAGGATGTACCCGGCAGCGACCAGCGGCGTGGCCAGGCCCTGGACGAGCACGTCCCCATCCTGTACCTGCCGCGCGATGCACACCGCCATCAGTTCGTCAACAGTGTAGTCGAGGGCGGGATCGTCTGGCCTGGCCATGAATACGTTACCTGGGCGGTGTTTCAGTCGCGGTTGCGCCCGAAGACCAGCATGGCATAGTAGAGTAGCGTCAGTAGCGAGGTTGCCACGGCGGCCACATAGGTGAAAGCCGCAGCGCGCAGCACTGCCTGAGCGCCCTCGGCATCCTGCGGCGAGGCGATCAACCCTGTTTCGCGCAGCAATTTCAGGGCGCGACGGCTTGCGTCGAGTTCGACCGGCAAGGTGACGATGGTGAACAATGCCGCGCCGGCGAACAGGATCAACCCCACTACTGCCAGACCGGTGAAGTTGAGCACCAGCCCCAGGATGATCAGCCCGATGCCGAGTTGCGGCCCCAGGGTGGCGCTGGGGATGAGCATAGCGCGCAGCGCCATCAGTGGGCTGTTGTGCTGATCCTGCTGCACATGCCCGAATTCATGCGCGGCGATGGCCATCGCCGCCACCGAAGGAGTCTGCGCCACGCCCGGCGAGAGCCGTACCACGCCCGCGCGCGGGTCGTAATGATCGGAGAGTTCGCCCCGGCCCAGTTCCAACCCCACTGGCTTGATGCCACCCTTGCGCATCAGGATTTGCGCCGTCTGCTGACCGTTGACGCGCTGGCTGTTGGGGATGTTGCTCCATTTCTGGTAAGCGCCGCGCACCCACGCTTGCGCCAGACCGCTGATGATCAGGGTGGGGAGCAAGACGACGAATACATACATCGGGTCGAAGAACATACCTCATCCCTCCGTCATGCCCTGCAGTGTGCAGGGTATGGCTCTTATGACACGCGGCAGGATCAACCCTGCTCGGAGGCGTGTCGAGTCACTTTCAAGTATAGCGCTCTCGCGATCAGAAGCGCATTAGAGCAACCTTAGAATGGCACAAGAGTCTATGGCGCACTGAAGGGAGGAGTGGGGTTCCATGCCTGCTCCGTGGCCGCATAGGTGCCCTGGAGCACCTCCAGGGCGACCTCAAGCTGATTGTCTGCCGTGTTGTCGGCAGGGTTCGGTTCGTAGGCCACCTGCACGTCGGGCTGAATGCCCCCTTCGCTCACCGAGCGACCGTTGGGCGTATACCAGCGCGACACTGTGATGCGAATCCCGCCGCCATTGGAAAGCCGATACCAGCGCTGCACCGAACCCTTGCCAAAGGTAGGCATGCCCACCACAATAGCGCGGTGATGATCCTGCAGTGCGCCTGCGACCAGTTCCGACGCGCTGGCGCTGCCCTGGTCCACCAGCACCACCAGGGACACATCGGGGGCAACCGCTTCGCCCACGCGCGGGTATTCGGTGGTGCGGTCGGGGCTGCGCTCGATCAGGATGTTGCCTTCGCGCAGGAAGGCGCTCGCTACCTGGATGGCAGTGGTCAGGTAGCCGCCAGGGTTGCCGCGCATATCCAGGATCAGGCCGCGCAGGGCGTTGGCGTTCATGGCTTTGAGCGCGGCGACCATCTCCGCAGCGGTGTCGTCCTCGAAGCTGTTCAGACGCAGATAGCCGATTTGCTCATCACCCAGCAAGCGGCTGACGACACTGGGCACGTGAATACGCTGGCGCACCACCTCGAAATACAGTATTTCGGCCACTCCTGGGCGGCGAATGCCCAGATGCACAGTGCTGTTCGCCGGGCCGCGCACCCGGCTGATGATCTCGTTCTGCGACAGGCTGGTCACGTCTTCGCCGTCCACCTCGACGATGACATCGCCCGCCTGCAAACCGGCGGCCTGCGCCGGTGAACCTTCCATGATCGTCACCAACTCCAGTCCACCGTATTCCTCGCTGGTGCGGACGGTCGCGCCGATACCTTCGTACTCGCCGCTCATGCCTTCGCTGACGCGGGCATAGGTTTCCGGATTCATGTAGTCGGTGTGCGGGTCGCCCACGGCGGCCATCAGTCCATAGAGCACCCCGTCGAGCAGTACGTCGTCGTCCACCAGGGGCTTGATACGGTGAATGTCCTGCCAGGCCTGCCAGAGCGGGGTCAGGCGAGCCTGATCGTCCGTGGCATCCGGCGGGATGGGCGCGACGGCGATCGTGTCCGGCGGCAGCGCGGCGGCGCGAATCAATCCTTCGGTCGCTCCGGCGATCAGGGCCGCGTCGTCCAGGGGATCCACGTAGTTGGCGTGCAGCAGGTCCCACGCTTCCCAGAAGGGGGCGAAGAGTTCCTGCGTGACAGGCGGTGGTGGCTCCTGTGCCAGAACCGGAATGATGGACGACAGGGTCAATGCCGCGCTCAGCAGCAGGATCAGCAGTACAGGTAGAGGCCGCGCACGGAGCGCGGAAGCGCCAGGCATCAGTGATTCTCCAGGTGTGAGCAGTATTTACCGATGATTATAGGCACGAAGGCCGATTGATGGCACAGCAGGCTCCTGAGGGCTATGAGGGTGACAAGCGGCGCTGCAATACGTCGTTGAGGTACGCGGCGAAGTTGCCTTCTGCGCAGGCTTCCACATAGCGCAGCAACTCACCCCCGGCGACCGGGTACAGCGGATAGGCCGAGGTGGGCCATGCTCCATGCGGCGCATGAACAACCGCCGTGACCAGCGTACCCGGCAGGTCTACGTCGCTGGACAGGCGTTCGACGATCTCTTCGGCGGTGACGATTACTGTGTCTGCCACCCCCGACAGTTCTGGATCAACGCCCAGGTTCTTGTTCAGGCGGGCATTGCCACGCCGGTCGGCGACCAGGGCGTGAATCACGGCCACGTCGCAGCTCAGCGCGGGGAAGGCCACCAGTGTCTCATCGCTATACGGATCGGTGATGGTCTTCACGTCGGGGCGCAAGGTCAGCAGGTCGGTACCCAGCCAGGCAGTGGACGGCATGAACCCTACACCAGCCAGGCGCGCGCGCAGCCCAAAGGCGATGCTGGCTTCGGTCTCTTCGATCACCCGCACTGTCCCCGCACTGGCAGCGGCGGTGAACATGGGGGCCAGCCCGAATGCCTCCAGGCCGAAGTAGCAGGTGCGCGTCCGGCTGACGCAACCCGCGCCTACCAGCAGGTCGGATTCATAACCGGCGGTGAAGCAGAGCAAAGTCAGATCGGTGGGGGGTTGAGAGCGGCGCAGCAATTCATAGACGAAGGCCACCGGTCGGCGGTAGAGCATGTTGCCTCCCAGGGCCAACGTCTGACCGGACTGAATTAGCGCGGCGGCTTCGGGCAAACTGAGGCGCTTGTCGGCGGCAGTGATCATGGGCAGTGCCTTTACTGAGCAGAAGCAGACAGGGCCGGACGCAAGTCTAGCACAGTCCGGCCCTGTTGGGGTGCGACACAGCA
>DAOTZZ010000059.1:0-4678 GCA_034433965.1 Anaerolineae bacterium | reverse complement strand
CCCGCCTCCGCCGCCGGACGCGGCTTGACCGGCGTGAAGGCGAACAGCGCCGAGAGATCAACGCGGTCGTGCGCGGCAACCTGTTCGAGCAGATCGGCCCGGCCCACCAGGTCTTGCAGGCGGGTCGCGCCGACGGCTGCTGTCAGGCGGCGCAGGTCTTCACCGATGGCGGTGAAGACACGCACGATGTTCTCCACGGCGCGGCAGGCGTCGCGCGGCTCGAAGTGCTTGATGCCCAGCGATTCCGCTTCCTCAACCGTCTTGATGTGTGTGGTGATGCCCACGTGACAGGTGCCTTCGTTGCACTTGCGACAGATGGTGCAGCCCATCGCCACCATGGCCATCGTCGCAAAGCCGACGCGGTTGGCGCCCATCAGGATCATCTTGAAGGCGTCGGAACCAGTCTTCATGCCGCCGTCGCACCACAGCTCCACGCGATGCCGCAGGCCGGCGTCAATGAGGGCGCGATGCACCTGCGCCACGCCGACTTCGGCGGGCAGGCCCGCATATTGCAGCGAGTGCTTGCGTGCTGCGCCCGTGCCGCCGTCGTAGCCGGTCAGGTTGATGATGTCCGCGCCCGCCTTGGCCACGCCGACGGCGATCACCCCCACGCCGGGCACCACGGGAATCTTGACCGATACCCGCGCATAGGGGTTCACCGTCTTGAGTTCTTCGATCAGTTGGGCCAGGTCTTCAATGGAATAGAGATCGTGGTTGTTGGAGGGGGAGATCAGGGTGACGTAGGGATTGGTGCGGCGCGCCTGCGCCACCTGGGGCGTGACCTTGTGCGCGGGCAACATGCCCCCTTCGCCCGGCTTGGCCCCTTGCCCGATCTTGATCTCGATCACGCTACACGAATTGAGGAAGTGCGCGTTGACGCCAAAGCGCCCCGACGCCACCTGCTGCCCTCGGTTGCGCTTGTAATAGTCGCTCATCAGGTCGGGCAGTTCGCCGCCTTCGCCGTTGATGCACAGGATATTGAGGCGCACCGCTGCTTCAGCGTAGGAGCGGTAGGCCAGTTCGCCCTGCGAGCCGAACGACATGGCGCTGATCAACACCGGCAGGTCGTGACCGCCAATGCTGATGTCCACCTGCGCCGGGTCGATGGCGCTGTCCACAGTCTTGATGCCCAGCACATGCCGCAGGGCCACCGGCAGCTTCTCGGTCAATTCCTGGTACGCCGCGTTGTACTCATCGAGCGTGATCTCGCCGTTGGCGAGCGCCTCGGCCTTCTTCCAGAACTTGGGATAGAAACGATCCACGCGGGCCAGTTGGGCGCGCGCTTCGCCACGCAACTCTGCGGCGCGCGCCGCTGCTTCGGCGTCCAGCCGCTCCCAGGTCAGGCCGGCGCGCTCGCTGCCGAAGTAATTGGGCACGCCCAGGGTGTCCGCCAGGCTGGGTGCCAGGCCGATGGCGCTGCATACCGTGCCGTAGCCACGCAGTTCATGGCAGCCGATGGTCGAGATGACTTTCTCCAGGCCGCTGGTCAGCGCCCCCAGCACCCGGCGCTGCCGTTCAACCAGTTCATGCTCATCGAGCGTCGCTGTCGCCTTGCCGCCGGTGACAGCCACCGCCAGCAGGGCATAGGGGTTGACCGCATCCGCACCAAAGCCCACCAGTAGGGCCAGGTCGTGCAGGGTGCGCACGCTGGCGCTGCGCACCACGATTCCCGCCCGCCGCCGCAGATTGTCGTCGTCTGCGCCGCCCGCGCCGCGCAGGGCGTTATCTACCACGCGCGTCGCCAGGTGCGGGTCGAGCCAACCCAGGCCAGCTTCTACTGTTTCGGTGTCGTCCAACACCAGGCACTGCGCGCCGTCGCGCACGGCGGCCACGGCGCTGCTGGCCAGCCGGTTGAGCGCCGCGCTCACATCCTCGTCGTCGAAAACGCCCATCGTCAGCCAGGTGCAGCGTTCGCCGAACTGCCCGATCAGGTCATCGAGCGCCAGCGTGCCCAGCGCGGAAGCGATCTCGCTCGCCACTTCCGGTCCACCCAGGACGGGGTGTCCGCCAGGCAGCAACGGCGTTTCCAGCTCGATCAGGGTGTCACCGGGGTGCGGAGCCTGCCCGATGGCCGGACGCGCTCCCACCACCGCGCGGGTCGAAAACAGTTCGGCTTCGCGTTCGCGGTCAATGGCGGGATTGGTGACCACCGCCACCGTCTCTTTGAAGTAGTCGGCCAGGTTGACGCGCTCCTGACTGAGCGCGGCCAGCGGGCCATCGTGCCCCAGCGACCCGACCAGCTCTTTGCCCTCAGCGGCCAGGCTTTCCACCTCGCTGACGTGCTCGCGGTTCCAGCCTGTAGCGGCCAGCACCAGCGTATCCACGGCCCGCAACGGCTCCGGGCGTCGCCAGGGCATGTTCACTGCCAGCGGTGCCGGAGCAGTCCGCTCGATGACCTCAGTCTCCACCAGCGGCGCGGGCGCTTCGAAGGGCATGGACACGGGGCCAGGGCCGGTTGACCCACCCCCACCGGCGCGCGGCCCGGCGGGGTACGAGCGATCCCAGCCGCGCCAGTAGCGCTCGGCGAACTGCGGTGCTTCGCGGCGGAAGGCTTCGTCCATCACCGCCGCGCGAATCTGCGCGTGATCGAGCACGGTCACCGAGCGCCCGCGATCCACGCGCAGCGCCAGCTTTTCGCCAGGGGCCAGCGGACGCGCGTCGCGCACCATCGTTTCCAGCGGCACGACACCGCGCTCGGACGACAGGTAATATTCCTTCTCGGTCTCGAAGAACCACAGCGGACGCAACCCCAGCGCGTCCACACTGGCGACCACGGTATCGCCAAAGCGGGCCACGACCGCCGCCGGACCCTGCGCATAGGGGCCGAAGGCATGGCGGATGCGCCGGTAGACGGCGCGCAGGGCGGGCGGCATGGCTTCCACTTCGTGCGGGACGGGCGGGAAGATCATCTCGATCGCTTCGGTGAGATCAAGCCCGTAGTCTACGCACAGCGCGTGCAACACGCGATCCACGTCCTGTGAGTCCGAGTTGCCCAGCGCCAGCCGCACGCCGATCTGCTCGGCTTCCTGACGGAAGCGGGCGATGGTGTTGATCTCGCCGTTGTGCCCCAGCAGAGAGAACGGCTGCACGCGCTCGAAGGACGAGACGGTGTTGGTCGAATAGCGGGCATGACACAGCACCATGGCCGTGTGATACTCGGTGTCTTGCAGATCGGGGTAGAACTGCGTGAGCATTTCGACCGACCCACGCGCCTTATAGACCACCGTCGAAGCGCTGAGCGAGGCGAAATGAATCTGCAGGGCGTCTTCCAGGGCGGTGCGCACCGCCAACAGACGTGCTTCCAGGTCGGGCACGTCGGCGTGACCGGCGATCTGCCAGAAGACCGGCGCGTTGTCGCGGGCGTGACGGCCCAACGCTTCGGGACGCACGCGGCCAGGACGCTCGATGAGCAGATTCAAACCGGCCTGGTTGAAATGACTGTTGATCACCTCGCGGGCCATGTCCAGGTCGATCTGCCGGGGAATGAACAGGTGCCCCACCCAAAAAGCGGGATCGGTGGCCAGCGAGGCGCGTAGCCCTACCTGGCTGAGTACCCGCGCCCACAGACGGCGGGGGATGTCCGTCTGCACGCCCGCGCCGTCGCCCTCGCCTTCGACAAAGCCGGTGCGGTGCCCCATGTGGGCCAGTGCGCCCAACGCACGCTTGAGCGTGCCATAGGTGCTCTCGCCACGCTTGCGCACGCTCATAATCAGGGCGCAGGCATCGTGTTCTGCTCCAAAGGGTTGGTCAGGTGACGTATCAGTGCGCAGAGTCTGAGCTGACATAGTCGCTCCCCTTTCAGCATGAACGGCCCGCATACTGGCGCGCGGCCCACCGATAACACGGCCATCCGGCGAACGCTACTCTTGCGTTGCGCCGGAAGACCACCGATTGCTTGGATTGATCCGATCAAATAGCGGACAAGGGAACGTAAGTATTTTACGCAAGTTTGTTGGCTCGTCTTCAATGGTAAGGAGATCGGCGGACAGGGCGAACAGCAAAACGCACAAAATGCTATTGGTTCAGATTTTCACAAATTACCTTTCAACCGGTATATGAACAATATGCCCGAAACATGAGACCAAATCAGGTCATAGTGCCCAAGCAGGTGAGCCTGTATGAGAAGGCGCAGCCGCCGAAATTCACCTCAGGCGCGCTGCCCTGGGCACTTCGCACAAGGGAAATTTGTGCAGTCTGGTCAGGCAGGAGTGTCACCCCTTTGAGTGGCTGTTGGATGTGGATCGCAGCCTGGAGTTCTGCGATCTACCAGATATTGGGTTGCTGCTGGGCGGCAATTTCGCCCCGGCACCCATCGGCTCTACGGCCTGCGGGTGCAGGCGATCCTGCGCCGCGAGTTCACGCCAATGTGGTGGTGAGGGGGCGGGGGCCAGGAGCGCGGTCGGGGTATGGGGCCGCGCTCCTGATGAGAACAAATGAGTGCGTATCGGGGGAATGAGGGTGGAAGTAAACTCGGTATCGCGCCAGCGCTTTGCACTTTGCCAATTGCTTGACAAAACAATTGTTCTATGATGCAATTTGATAAGCGGCGTATTTTTGGGTAGTCTCCCGCTCAAGTGTTGTTAGGAACAGGGATATAGGATAAGAGTTCTTCAATCGACCAGATATGATTGGCTAGGCCAGCGACCATAGCCGGTGAGCGTTGAAGCCAACGACGGGT
>DAOTZZ010000058.1:0-4648 GCA_034433965.1 Anaerolineae bacterium | reverse complement strand
CCATGAACGCACGAGCTTTCTTGATCTCGGTGCGCGCGCGCGACCGGAAAATACGGTTGCGCAGCCGCTTCCGCTCGTTGCTGCGAATACGCTTGAGGGCAGACTTGTGGTGAGCCAACGCCAAATCTCCAATCTTTCCCGCGATCAGAGGTCGTTTTCCGCAGGCATTCTACCAGAGCCATGTGGCTTTGTCCAGGCTTCTTCTGGGCAACTTGCAGGAAAGTCCGTAAGGAGAACTTCTGCCGGAAGCAGGCTCGGCAGAGCGCTATCGGCTGGCAACCCTGGTCAGCACAGTCTCAAAGTCTCCACTGCCTTTGGAAATCACAGGGGACACGATTAGTGCTGATCCGGCAATCTGTCTTGTCGCCAGAAGGTTCGCTGGTACAATCGGGGCCATGCCACCAATCATCGCTTTGTTGACCGACTTTGGCCTGGCCGATGCCTATGTGGGCATCATGAAGGGTGTCGTGCTGAGCATATGCCCGACGGCACGCCTGGTTGATCTCACCCACGACGTTCAGCCGCAGAGCGTGCGCCAGGCCGCTTATGTGTTGCTGACCGCCTATCGCTATTTTCCGCCGGAAACGGTGTTCCTGGTCGTCGTTGATCCGGGTGTGGGGACAGCGCGCGCCCCTATAGCGGTGGAGACGGCACATGGCCGTTTCGTCGCGCCGGACAACGGCGTGCTCAGCTATGTGTTGCAGGAGACACCTCCCCGTCAGGTCGTCACCCTGCTCGAGCGGAAGTTTCATTTGCCCGAAGTCAGCCAGACTTTTCACGGGCGGGATATCTTCAGCCCGGTGGTGGCTCACCTGGCGCGGGGTACGCCGCTGACAGCCTTCGGCCCGCCACGCGAGAACCTGGTCACTCTGCCGCCGCCGCGTCTGTCAGTCAGTGCTGCGGAGATCGTCGGCGAAGTGTTGCATATCGATCGCTTCGGCAATCTGATCAGCAGCATCGGACGGCTGAGCTGGGAAGACGACGAGCGCCTGCAATTCAGTCCTCGCTTTGGGGCGCAGATCAGTTTCCCCGGTGCATTGGTCGCTGCCGCCTGCCGTGTGCAGATCGGCAACCAGCCGGTTGGTCCCATCCGCCGCACGTATGGCGCTGTTCCGGCGGGAGAGGTCACGGCGCTGATCGGTAGTGCCGGGCAATTGGAGATCGGCGTCAACCAGGGCAACGCAGCGCAGGCCATGCAGGCGACGATCGGCGATCCGGTGATGCTGCGCTTTGCCTGACTGTTCCCCAAGAAGGCGATGCACCATGCAAGAGCAGTTCGTTATCGAGGGTAATCATCCGCTGACCGGGGAGGTGACTGTCAGCGGCAACAAGAACGCGGCGCTGAAGATGCTCCCTGCCTGTTTGCTCACCGACGAGCCGGTTGTTTTGAACAACGTGCCGGACATCGCCGATGTGCGCGTGACATTCAACCTGTTGCGCAGTGTGGGAGTGGAGGTGGAGCCGCAGGGCGATCATCGGGTGCGCGTGCACGCCCAAACCCTCAGCAGTCACGCGCTCGACCGCGAATTGTGTCAGCGCACGCGTGCTTCGATCGTGTTTGCCGGGCCGATGCTCGCCCGCGCGGGACGGCTGGAACTTCCCCCGCCGGGCGGGGACGTGATCGGGCGACGACGGCTGGACACGCACCTGCTGGCGTTGCAGAGCCTGGGGGCACAGATTGATTTCGACGGCAGCTTTCACATGCGGGCCGATGGTCTGCACGGCGCGGACATTCTGCTTGACGAGGCCAGCGTGACCGCAACCGAGAACACGATCATGGCGGCGGTGCTGGCGAAGGGGACGACAATCATCCGCAATGCTGCCTCTGAACCGCATGTGCAGAATCTCTGTCACATGCTCAACGGCATGGGCGCGCAGATCAGCGGCATCGGCACCAACTGCCTGACCATCCAGGGCGTCGAGCGGCTGAGTGGCGGCGAGTTTCGGGTCGAGGCGGACTATCTGGAAGTGGTCAGCTATATTGGGGCAGCCGTAGTCACTGGCGGCGAGATTCGCATCCGACAGGCCGATCCGCACTACCTGCCCATGGTGGCGCTGGTCTTCCGCAAGCTGGGCGTCACCTGGCAGGTGGAGGGCAACGACATTATCGTGCCGCGCGGACAGCCTCTGGTGATTCAGCGCGACCTGGGTAACCAGATTCCGGAGATCAAAGCACAGCCCTGGCCTGCGTTTCCGTCTGACCTGATGAGCATTGCGCTTACCGTAGCGACGCAGTCGGCGGGGACGGTGTTGTTTCATGAGTGGATGTACAACAGCCGCTTCTTCTTCACCGACAAGCTGGTGAGTATGGGCGCGCGCATCTTCCTGTGCGATCCCCATCGGGCAGTGGTGCACGGCCCGACGGTCCTGCGCGCCGTCCCCAACATCAGCAGCCCGGACATTCGGGCGGGCATGGCACTGCTGTTGGCGGCGCTGTGTGCGCGCGGCACCACCACCATCCGCAACATCGGTCAGATTGACCGGGGTTACGAGCGGGTGGAGGAAAAACTGCGCAACCTGGGCGCTGTCATCCGGCGAGAACCTGTACCGCTCGCCCAATGAAACGATGAGGGGGCCATGACGCCCCCTCGACTCATCTCTGCCGTGTCTACCTGGGCAATTTGCATACGAAATCAGCGCCGCCCATGCCCAGTAGATAGTCAAAGGCGCTCAGCGCGGCCTTTTCGCCGTCGCCCAGGCCCATCAGCACTTGAAAAGCCAGAGCGTTGGTCACATCGCCCGCGGCGAACAGGCCCGGCATGGTGGTACGGTTGCGGTGATCCACGATCACAAAGCCACATTCGTCCAGCGCCACCAAGTCGGCAACCAGCGCAGAATTCGGGATCAACTGTTTTTCGACGAAGATGGCATCGGCGGGGATCTCGATCACCTGGTCTTCGTGGCGGACGACCAGGGCGCGGGCATATTCGTCGCCCTTGACGGCCAGCACCTTGGCATGCCGCACAACCTCGACGTTGTCCGCGCTGAGCACATTCCGGCCTACCGGTGTATCCAGATCGCCGTCGGTCTCTGCCACCAGGGTTACGTGTGTGGCGATGCGCGCCAGTTCGGCAACGCCGCGCAGTGCCAGCATCTCGCTGCCCACGACGACGACTTGGCGGTCAACCATCAGTGGTGCATAAGTCATGATGCTGTAGCACAGGCCCTTCATCTCAAACTCGCGCTCACCAGGTACGTTGAGTAATTCCCCTGTCGCGCCAGTGGCCAGGATAACCGTTCTGGACTCATACGATTTGCCGTCGGCTACCGTAACGCGGAAACCATCCTCAATTGGCACAATGGAGGTTACCGTAGAACGGACGCGCATGAAATCCAGATAGTCCAACTGGGAACGAAAACGCTGAATCGTCTCATCGGCCACTGTCACCTGGTAGTCTTCCACCCAGGGCAAGAGCAGGCGACGGCGCACGCGACCTCCCAACCCTCTGGAGATGAACAGCGCATCCATCCGTTTGCGCACCGCATACGCTGCAGCAGCCAGGCCTGCCGGGCCGCCTCCAATAATGATCAGCTCGTGCATGGTTTCTTACCCCTGTTGGCTTTCTCCGTCGGCCTGCGGGCCTTCGGGAATGAAACCCTCGCGCATCAGCAGATGAGTCATCTCGCGAGCCTGACGGATCATCTGCGAGGCGCGTTCGATCTCCTGCTCATACGTGGTCGGCAGTCGTGCGACACCCTGCTCGACCGCTTTGACTGCTACCGCGGCGGCTTCACGCGGGAATACTTCCCACTCTTCCATGGTCGGCAGCAGGTAATCGGGCGATAGCCCTTTCTCCTCCGCCATACGGGCCAGCGTCTCGGAAGCGGCGATGGCCATCTCGTCGGTGATGGTGCGGGCGCGTACATCGAGCGCTCCGCGGAAAATGCCCGGAAAGCCCAGCGAGTTATTGACCTGATTGGGGAAGTCCGAGCGCCCCGTTGCAATAATGGCGGCCCCGGCTTCGGCGGCTTCCCAGGGCCAGATTTCGGGGATGGGGTTGGCACCGGCAATGACGATGGCATCCTTCGCCATCTGTTTGATCCATTCCGGTTTGACAACCCCCGGGCCCGGCGCAGAAAAGCCGATCATGGCGTCGGCACCGCGCAAGGCTACTTCGGCATCGCCCTGCAGTTCCTCCGCATTGGTGATCTGGCATAGCTGCCACTGCTGGACGTATTCCGCCCGTCGCAGATAGATATCGCGGCGGTGTTTGCCCAGGATGCCATTGATGTCGGTCATGATGCAGTTGGAGGGATCGACCCCATAGGCGAACAGCAGCCGCGAGCAGGCCACATTCGCCGCGCCCGCGCCCAGAAAGGCGATGCGCATATCCTGCAGACGTTTGCCCACGATCTTGGCAGCATTGATCATGGCCGCCAGCACTACGCTGGCCGTGCCCTGCTGATCGTCGTGCCAGATGGGGATTTCGGCCTGCGCACGCAGCGTATCCAGGATGCGGAAGCACTTTGGCTGAGCGATGTCTTCCAGGTTGACGCCGCCCAAGGCCGGTTGCAGCATCAACACCGTCTCAATGATCTTGTCCGGGTCTTTCGTGTCCAGCATGATGGGGTAGGCGTCCACTCCGCCCAGGTACTTATAGAGCAGCGCCTTGCCCTCCATCACGGGCAGCCCGGCCTTGGGGCCGAT
>DAOTZZ010000057.1:0-10611 GCA_034433965.1 Anaerolineae bacterium | reverse complement strand
ACCCTCTGCGGGCCTATGGGCTGAGAAACACCGGCCCATCTTGCTCTCACCGGAGTATGCTGTCTCTTTCAGTACCCTCTGCGGGCCTATGGGCTGAGAAACCGCCCGCCAATCCGCCCCTGTTGCAGGTCATTTTTGACCCGTTTATTATCAACAGCCACCCTGGCGGGCTTTCTACGAAGCCATTCATTTTGACTATAATCCTGAAAGTGGCTTCCGGCAAGTCATTCTTTCGCAAGTCGTCTGCTGCGCAAAAACAGGGGGGAGTTGCGACGCGCCTCAAACGTCGTTGCAAAAGCGCCGGAACTCACAGTCTGCACAGCGCTGTCTCCATTCGGTTGGCTCTGGCATGGTCTCGCGCTCAGCGATGGCACGCATGGTCTCCAGCGTAGACAGAACCCGTTGGCGTAGGGCGCGGGTGATAGGGACTTCGTTGGCTTTGCGCAGGGGGATCAGGTAGATGATGCCCCGCCGGACTTGCGTCTGACGGGTCTCCTCCAACATCATGGCATAGGCGGCTAACTGGATTTTGTAGTGTTCGCCTACGCGTTGGGCCATCTTGTAGTCCACAGGCACGATCTCCGACTCAGTCTGAACGACTTCGTCAATCTGACCGGACAGTCCCAGCGTTGGCGATTGTACCCATACATCAAAGAGGCGCTCGCCCTCTGGCAGGCCATACCAGCGGGTCGAGCGCCTGCTGGCCCGTTGTCGCTCGTCCACATGGGCCTCGACACCTGCCTGCATCTTGTAGGTAATGGGGCGCACGTCGGGCAGGCAGGTCTGATAGAACAAAATGCGCGGGCAGTACATATACTGTTTGAGATCGGTGACCGTGAACAGCCAGCGGTTTTCGTCAAGCATGGCTGACCTCGATGCGGTTCTTCCAGTCCTTCTCGCAAATCGGCACCAGGGTGATGGTACCTTCGGTGTTTCCTAGCAGGCGGCGCACTTTGGCCATCAGTTCTTGCTGATGATTGCGGCTCAGCTCGCCCGCAAAAGCGCTGAACTGAATGCGATCCAGGCCGTAGTCCAGGCAGGCATCGGCCACCTTGCTGCGTATCCGGTCGTTGACGATGTCGTAGACCACGAGCACTTGCGACATCACCAGCTCGCCTTGAACGCGGTATAGGCCTCGCGCTCCCCCCGCAAAAAGGCGGCCAGGTGACGCGCCTGCGACTGAATGACGAAGCGCAAGGGGTACCGTTTGGCCTCGTAGCGGACGGTAGCTTCCAGGTGCTCCAGCACCTTTTCGGCCAGGGCGCGCCGTGTTTCGCTGGCCAGCAAACCTTTGTCGTCCTGCTCTACCTTGAAGTCGCGGTTGGCCAGCCCAAACACCAGCCGGTCTATGGCTACCTGGCGAAACTCCTCGATGAGGTCAAGCACCAGGCTGGGCTTGCCGGGGCGGTCGGCGTGCAGAAAACCTGCATAGGGATCAAGCCCGGCCAGCACCACCGCCTGCTCGATGCGACTGTAGAGAATGCCATAGCCGTAGTTGAGCAGGCTGTTGAGCGGATCGGTCGCGCCGCGCCCTTGCCGCCCTGGCCAGCCATACTGTTCGGGTAAGATAGCGCCCACTGCCGACCAGTAGCGCCGCGCCGCTTCGCCTTCGGCGGCCAGGATATGCTCGCGCAGTTCATCCACAGGCCGGTCGCGTGGCAGACGATCCAGGTGCGCAATAGCATCCAGCACTTCACCGGCACATAGCTCCAGTTCCGCGGCCTGCTGTGGGTTGGTCTCTTTGCGCGTCTTGGCCAGGTACTTGAGGGTCGCGGCCTGGTTGCGAATCTTGCCTTCGGCGATGGCCAGCGCCAGACTCGTGCCGCGCCCGTCCGCATAGGCCAGCAGTTGCGCTCGCCGGGTGAGAACGGTGCCGGTCAGACCGGCGGCGTACAGGCTGGCATAGCAGTGCCCCAGGCTATCGAGAAAGAAAACCGGGATGCCACGCTCGGCGCAGGCTTCGAGAGCGTCGGCGGAGATACTGACGCCGCGGCTGGTCACCAGCACAGTTTTGAGGTGCAGCAAAGGGGCCTGTTGCAGGGTTTCGTCGCCCTGCGTGATCTTCAGCCGCTCGCTGTATTTGCCGATGTGTGTGCCGAAGGTGTCGGCGATCAGGTGTTCAACGATGGCCATACGCGATTCCCTCCTCACCCGCTAGAGCTGTGCGTCGAGGGTATACCAGCCGTTGCCTTTGACGGCGTTCTTGCCCACGTGCAGGCTGCTTCCCCACAGCAACCAGGGGAGAAACGGGGTCAGGTCACCGGCTACGACGGCCTCTCCGACGAACCCGCTGACGGCATTGACACTGTTGGTGCGTCGCGATCCGCTCTTGATGCGCACCCAGCGCGTGTGGTACCTGGACAGCTGCACTTGCTGGGCCGCCTGCGTCAACTGCAGATAGCGCTCCTGCCAGACGGACCGCGGGGTGGGGTCGGCAGTGTAGTGCTCTTCGAGCGCCTGGCAACGTTCCAGCAGTCGGGCGATGAGCACGTCGAAGTAGGGGCGGTCGGCAAGCGTGCCTTGAAAGGTCAACTCGGTAGGCGTCAGGAAGCGCAGGCGGAGAGAGTCGGTGGGCAAATGGTGCGCCGTCCGGTGTACCAGGGCAGCGGTCACCGGCAGGTCGGGCAGTGCCACGACGCGCTGCCCCTGTAGCAGGTCGTGGGTTGCGCCGGTGAGGGGATTCACCGCCTGAATGCGCTGGAGGGTGAACTGTCCCCGCCCATAGCCCAGGCCGAGTTGGCCCAGCCGATGGAACGCCTGGCAGAGGTAGGGGAAGGAGTCCACCGCCTCGCCAAAAAGGTTGATGCCCACGACGAAGTTTTCGCCGCTGTGATAGATACAGTCCTGGCCAGGGGAAGCTGGTAGCGGCGGGCGGACGGCAAAGGGGCGCGGGGGTGTGACCCCCCGCGCACTCTCCGCCGTTTCCAGGGCGACCAGGCGGCACATCGGGCAGTGCCGGGCGTGATCGGGGTCGCCCTGGATGGTGGGGGCAGCGCAGGCAAACTCGCGCAGCGCTGCCCACAGCCCACCCCGAATCTGTGCCCCGGCCTGCGGCCCCAGGTGCACGAGCGTTTGCGCCTGGAGTGTGAACAGCAGGTGGTGGACGACCAGATTCATCCCGTCTCCCTCACAAGCTCATAGTGACTGTAGCCACGGCTACTGGCCACCAGGCGGTAGGGCAGAGCCACATGGTGCAGCACGCGATGCTCGCCAAGCTTGATCGACTTGCCAGAGTAGATGTCGGCGCGCTCGAACGTAAGCCCTTCGCCCACGTCGTCCAGTTGGGTGAGCACCACGCCCAACGAGAAGCCGCCCAGCCGCCCATCCACGGTGATGAAGCCCTCTGGCAATTCGTCTACGATCTGGGGCGCTTGCTGAAGCTGGATGAAGCTGCCGCGCTTGCCCAGGTAGTTGATATGCAGCAACCAACGTGCCAGACGGTCGGCATCGGCGTCAGCAGTCAGTTCCAGGGCGATGGCGAACGTCCCGGCCAGGTGCGCGTATTCGCGGTAGTTGATCGTCTGCTGGAAGTAGCCGGCATGTTTGCTGCCGGGTCGGGCTTCGCCGCGGCGTGGCTTGAGCACCTTGGTGAAGGTGTTGTTCACCACCACCGCCGGAGCCGGACGCAGCGCTACCGTCAGTCCGCCCAGCCACTCCCACGCCTTTTCAGCGGCGGCCTGCCCTTCCAGGCGGCAGGCGGCGTCCAGCAGCGCCATCTTGATGGCGAAGGGCGTCGGCACCAGCAAGGTCTTGCCGCCGGAGGCCGTCGCCGTCGCCGGTTTGAGGGTGAAGAGGGCGCTGGCCTCGTATTCAGCTACGAGCCACATGGCGGCCTCCGTTACGCATAACGCAGTTCGTAGGGCACGGTGTTCTGCAGCAGTTCGCCGATGAGATCGGTGAAGTCGCCCAGCGAATCGAAGGTGGCCACGCTCACTGTGCCCGCTGCGATGCGTTCCAGCGCGTCGCGCACCCGCACGATCTGCTCGCGGTAGTCGTCCTTCAGCGGGCTGACAGTGGGCGCTGGTACTGGCCCGCTGCTGAGCGTCAGCACGCCGGAGAAGTCCACCAGGTGCGGGGCCTGGGCGGAGCGCATCGCGCCGTTGGGCTGCAGGAAGGTGTAGAGCACGCTTTGCAACAGGGCCTGAGCGCGCAGAACACGCTGTTCTTCGCTGATGGCGTACTGTTGAGTGATGTCGTTGAAGCCGATGCGGGCCAGTTCCAGGTGGCACACGGCGGCGTAGATGCCCGACGATGCCGGGCGGTGGAAGATGGCTTGGCCGATATTAGAGCCCTCTTCAGCTTCGGCCTCTCGAATCTCTTGGGTTTTCGCCCGATCGGCCATGTTGTACTTCACGTGAAAATAGCTATCGGTTTCGACATGTTCGGGCACGCCCACCACCCAGCCGAACTCGATCACACTCTTTCGTGGAACGCTGCGTTTCTTGCCACGACCTTCTTCTGCCTCACTGGTTTCCGCATTGTTGTCCTCACCGGGGTTTTCCTCTCCTCTTTTGCCTGCTGAGGTAATGAGAATTCCCTCGATGTCATCAATTGTGCAGGCTTTCAGAAGATAATCGATTACGTCAGCGTCCGAGTTCTTCTGGCGTCTCTTGTTTTTGCCTTTGTTGTCTCTGTAGGTCTCTTCCTCTCCCAGAAACAATTGGAACTCAGGATCGACATTGATGCGGTTGGCGTTGAATTCGCGGCAACCGGCACACAGCGGCAGGTCGGGGTGTTCGCGGGCGATGTGGAACAGGTGCTCCGCCTGAATGTGCTTGAACATGTCACCGCTGATGGCGTTGACGTTCTGCAGTTGACCATACTGGTCAACAATGTTGACCATACGCGTTTGAATCTGGTTGCCTTCGCCGCCCTCGTTGTTCAGGCTGTGCATGTCGAGAATAGCGCGGGCGCTGATCGAGAGACTGTAGAGCTGAGTGGTCATTGGGCAAATTCCTCCTCATCGGTAGTTTCTGGTGTTTCTGCCTCAAGCTCAGGCGCACCCTCTTCACGGGGGTCGCGCGCGTAGCCATAGGCGATCAACAGGTTGGCGACGGTCTCGGAGCCGAACTCGTCAATGAGGGCTACGATCTCGTCAATGTCGGTGGTCCTGACGTTCTTTCGTTGGTGAGGAAACGGGAACTTCACCCCCCGCTTCCTCATATTCTCTTCGACCTGTGCTGTCTCGGCAGAGTATTTCTGCAGGAAACTGGTCAGATCAGCAACAAACCCCTCCTTCTGACGAGAACGACGAGAGAGTTCCTGCCAGAGACCGTACCGCACGTCATAGGGATACCGTCCTTTCTCGGACTGGGACCAGTACTGCGCAAGTACCGTACTTTGGCGGATCGCATAGGCGATGTTGCGGAAACCCTCATTTTGCAGAATTTCGCTCAGCTTTCTGTCTGTGCTCATGATTAACCTCTCAATGAACTCCGTGGCCAGTCTCTTTGGCCATTTGCCCTTTTGCTGCGTGCTCATTAGATAGGCAGGAAACGCATTGGTGAAGCGGAAGAACGCTTCCAGGTTGTCACCAGATAGAAAATCCCGTAAATGTTGCAGAAGTGTCACCTCTTCTCCTCGACTCTCGTCGAATTGCCTAACCAATCTGCCAAGCTCGTCAAGCAGGTTGCGATAGATACGTACATCTTGTTCTGAATACACTTCTATCCAACCAGGGAAGGAAAGGAACGACATGTTCATCAAGGTTCGTCCCTTGCCCATCTTCTTGTAGAAAGCCGAGAAGAAGCCGGCCACCAGGTTTCTCTTTACACTTCCCAACGATCTCAAGCGGTGTTGCTGGGCCGGTTCCGCATAATATGCCAGTAGGGTCTGCAGATAGCGGATGACAGCAAATAGGTCGAAGCGTATCGCAGTATCCGGCAACATTGTTCTTTGGAATTTTTCCATGATGATACTGCTGTCACCGAAAGAAATGTCGCGTGGGGCGATCACGAGAATCTTTCGATCCTTATCTGAGTTTCGTGTCTTCTCATCACCCACTAACCTTGGCATAGCCACTTGGTAGAAACCGACAGTTCTCAACCATTCGGTAAGCCAGAAGTTGATGTCGGGCTTTTTGCGCGTCTCCAATTTGTTAGCCTTTGGTTGATTTTGCCCTTCACCTTGATCGGGGTTGTAAAGCTGCTGCCCGCTGATCTTCGGTGCGTACTTCCAGCCTCGTATCTTGGCTAGCTTCTTCCAGTCCGCAGCCGCCGCTTCGACATCATTAGGCGTTGAACCATACAAGTCGAACAAGAGGCGAAATATCTCCGGCTGGCATTCGCGTACAATCCACCAGCGGAAGAGCAAGCTGTTGTATCCCTGGATTGCCTCAGGGTTGATGGTCAGCAGGATATCTAAGTGTTCCGGTCTTGGTGGAAGACTGTCGCCTTTTGATTTCACCGCATTGAGGTACTCTGTCACCTCATTCCAATTCACAAGAGGAATGCCTTCCGGTTGTTTTTCCTCGTTGTAGAACGTGGTGGGGATAGCCTTCACAAGAACTATCGAGTTCGTTCTGAGAAACTCAAGCCTGTTTTCGTCCACTCCAGGCTGACAGCTTATGTGGTAATAGTTTCCCTTGTCCTGGATGCGTATTTCTCTCCTAGCTGCATTCTGTTGGAACATCAATTCCTGTATGACACGCGCTAGTCCAAATGTTGTGAGTACATCCGCGTAGGTTTGACTGGTCTTGTCCACGTAGAAATCTGTGTGCATGATCATTCCTCCATTCCCTTCTTCGTGCCTTCTTGATCGGCGCGCCGTAGAATGCGAACAATCAAAAGATATGTTAGGAAACATGCAAGTTCTTCTTCATGGGGATCGTCGCTCAGATCGATCACGAACTCCCCACGCAAATCTTCATCATCCTGTCCGGCCATTTTTAGCTCTACTCTCAGGTGTTCGTACCCGAAAGCGGCAAGGACTTCAATGATATGAGTGGCACTGTCTGTTCGAAGCTTATACTCCTTGTTCTTGAAAGAGGCAGGAGTGTGGTGGCGTGCTATAGCACTGTAAACTGCCTTGACTAACACTGCATTTTCGTCAAGAGCGTTCCACAGCAGCGGTTCGACCGCCAACGCCCCCTCCACGGCGTGCCAGGGACGCCTGCCCGCTTTCCGTTCGGCGTCGCGGTGCGCTTCGTTCTGCACTTCCGTGTGGGCGTAAGCCTGCCCTGGGGGCAGGGGCATTCCGATCGCGTCCTGGTAACGCTTCACCCAACCCTGCCACTTGACGCTCAGTTTGCCCACGTCGTGCAACAACACAGCCAGTTCCGCCGCCCGCCGAATGCTGCCCCGCGGCCAGCCGTAGCGCGCCTCCAGGCGACGCGCGGCGTAGTCCACTTCTGCCCACAGTTCCTCGAAAGCCTGGTATACGCGGCGAATATGGTCTTCGTAGGTCTCCAGGCGGTAAGTGGGAAACGGTCGTTCGCTGCGTTGCTCCAGGATGGGCAATGTAGCTTGCCAGTCCCCGCCGCGATCGGGCAGGAAACCCAGGGCAGGGTCGTAGGTTGCCAGGGACGGATGCACCACGATCAGTGGCGCGCCCCAGGCTGTGTCTGGCGTATACACTTCCTCCCATTCGTAGGCGGAACGGTTGGCCTGGCTTTGGTCTTCGTCGGGCACAGCGCGCAGATACTTAACCGCCCAGGGCAACTCAAGCTCTGCCGCGCGTTCCAGCCAGCCTTTGATATATTTCTGCAACGTGCCCGGATATACGCCAAAGGATGGCGCGTCGAACGGAGACAGGCGCAATTCATCGGGATTAGGGTGAATGGTCACCTGCTGCTGAAAGATTTCGCGGATCAGGTGTCTTGCATCGGCGGTGTCGTCGTGACGCATCACAGCGAACATGCGCCGTCGGTGCTCGTAGGCTCCGCGCCGCAGCAACTCGATGATCTGCTGGTCGAGCGGGCCGTGCACAGCGGAGATGATCTCTTGTTCGGCCCGGAAGTCCAGCGCGTAGCCAGAGCAGGCCCAGAACTGCTCCAGCGTTGGGCGGAAGAGCTTACGCTGTTCTTTGCCAGCGTAGGGTTCCGGATGTTCGCACAGATCGAGTTGCTCGCCGGTATTGGCGTCGAGGACGTATGGATAAATATAGACGTCCCCTTCTTCGCTCTTGTAACGCGCGCAACGCCCCGCCCGCTGCAGGATGGCATTGGCCGGAGCCAGTTCGGTGTGCAAGGCGGTGCTGGTGATGTCCACGCCCACTTCGACCGCCTGCGTAGAGACGACGATCAGACTGCCGTCCTTTGCGCCTCTGGCAAAATGGGTGCGCAAGCGCTCTTCGATCTCATCGCGGTCTTTGCGCAGGAAGCGGCTGTGGAGTAACCAGACCTCCGTGTGCGGGTCTTTGGCTCGCTGCAACGCTTCGTAGAGGGCGCGGGCGCGATCGACTGTGTTGCAGATCACCAGCGAACGGCCCTGGTGTCTGTCGAGCACAGCCTGAGCTGTCAGCGGCTCGTTGGCCACATGATAGCGCCGGGTCTTCTGTTGCGATTCCAGGTGCTGAAGTTGCTCTTTCTCTTCGTCCGTGCCAGGCACTACTGCTGCATCCAGCACTTCGGCTAGGCCGGCGAGCATATCTTTGCTGAACGTGGCAGTCATCAGCACGAAGGGCGTGATGCCGCGCAACATTTGCAGCATGTGCAGCGTGGTAGGCAGGGTTGAATCCGGATCGAAGAGGTGGAATTCGTCGAAGACCAGATACGAAGTCAGTACCGCCGCTGCGTTCAGGTTGGCCTGGCGCAGGGGCAGGCTGTATGGGCTGAGCAGAAAACTGCTGAGCGTCTGATCAATGGTGGCGAAGATCAGGTCAGCGCTCAGGTCACGGTTTTCGGACCGTTCGCCGGTCTGAATCGCAGTGGTGATGTTGAGAGCATACCTGAGGTTATATTTCCGGACTGTCTGGCTATACTCCTCGTAGAATTGTCTGGCCAGCACCCGCATGGGCACTGAATAGAGACACTTGTGTGGGAAGTCCTGGTAGTATTCTGTCTCATGGTCCAAGGCGGTCAGAAAAGGATATAGCGCCGCCCGTGTCTTCCCGGAACCAGTTGGGGCCTGCAGGATTACATTGCGGCGTTCCTTCAACAGCAGATCAAAAACCCGCTCTTGATGTGGCCAAAGCCCACTATCACCCATGTCTTATTCTCCGAAAATGTCCTTGAAACGGCTGTGATCGTGCTGACGGTCAGTTGATGTATGCCAGCCATAGAGGAGAGCCAGCCGCCGGGCTTCACCGATCATCTCGTCGCGCAGCTCTGGTGGCTCAAGTACTTCGCAGTTGGCCCCCCATGTGCGAATCCAGGGCTTGAGATCGGTGGTGTCGGCGACCTGCAGCGACAGCAACAGGTAACCCGGCTTATCCTCGTCCCAGCTTAGCTCCTGCGACGGATGCCATTGTGTCTCTTGCACGCGCCGCGTCACGTCCGGGTGAAAGCGCAAGACGACGCGCGTCAGTTGCTCGCCGTAGAAGATTGACCAGGCGCTGCGCAACAATTCCAGGCCGGGGAAATCGGAGGGAATCTGGTATTCGTCCTGCAACAGCAAACGCGCTTGCTCGATGCGCTCCAGCCTGAAGGTGCGCAGAGCGTTGACAACACTGCTATGGCCGATCACGTAAGTGGTGAAACCGATGGCCGACGGCTCGATGAGATAGGGCGACAGCACTGTGGTGAAAGGCTTGCCCCGGTAGGGCTGATAGACAATCTCCACCTTGCGACGGTAAATGTACGCCTGCATCACCTTGCGGAAGACATCTTCATAGCCCGGCACCGTCGGGCGTCGCGCCAGTTCGCGTGCCGCAGCCAGGATATCTTCGTTCAGGCCCGTGTCGCTGGTGAGAATTTCTGCCAGGCGCACCAACAGATGTTCGGCAGCTTCGTTGCGCTCGTCCTGTTGTTTGACGAACAGGCGCACGGCCAAATACAGTGTCATCGCCTCTTCAGGCTGTAGCTCCAGCCGCCGCAAGACCATATCCTGGCGGGGGAGCAGGAACCAGAGCTGCTCATCGCGATACACGTAACCTTGCATCTCCAACTCACGCAGGTAGTTATTGACCGTGCGCCGCTCGAAATTGAGTTTCTCGGCAATCTCTGCCTCGCGCATTCCGTCAGGATGATGCTTGAGCAGCAGTCGCACACGCTCCAGGCGTTCACGGCGAGTGGTATCTGATATGCGCATGATACACCTCTTGATCAAGAGATTGACTTTTGCATCATACTATGAACACCTCAATCGCAATAATTCACTACGACAGGTGCTCTACTTCTCAGTGTAAAAGCCGTTTGGAAAATATTGTTCCAAGCCTCTGAGGTCACTGAGTAGTGAGCTGGTGGTCGGGGAAACTGAGGCGAAAATCAGCAATGATCCACTGTGTCACTCCCACCGCGCCCTTTCTGCCAGCTCCGACGGGCCGAGCAGATATTCGTGCGCCGGGAGCGCGCCGACTTGCGCCTGGGCGGCGGCGCGGGGCTGCCCAGTTGAGGGCGGGCTGCACCCGCGGTCTGGCGGTAGCGGGCGACGAGGTGGCATCCGCGGTGCACGACGATGATTGTTCTGTCGCCAGATCAGCGCGCAGTGTCCTGGAGCAGGGGCGCATAAAAGC
>DAOTZZ010000056.1:0-8732 GCA_034433965.1 Anaerolineae bacterium | reverse complement strand
CACCGCTACCTCCGGACTGCCGAAGGTTGAGGAGTTGTCCACCTGCAGGTCGTAGCGCGCCGCGTCGGGCACGTCGCTCCAGTCGAAGGCGGGCAGATTGGTCGTGACCAGGGCATCCTTGGCCGGCGCGAGCAGGGTGGGCTTGGCTGGCTTGACCGTGTCAACTGTCACCGTCCAGACCGTGCTCCACGGCCCCCAGAGACCGTCTGCGCCCCTGGCTTGCACGCGCCAGTAGTACAGCCCATCGGCCAGGGCGGTGCCTGGTGTGTGCGTGGTGCCGCTCTTGGTTGAGTTGATCGCCAGACTGGAGAAATCGGCACTCTTGCTGGCCTGGATGCGGTACGCGGTCGCTCCCGATACCTCCCCCCAGGTGAAGGTCGGCGTGTTGTCGCTGGTCGTGCCGCCATTGGCCGGGGAAGCCAGCAATGGCGCGGTGATGTTCGGGTTACCTACCTGAACCGTCACCGTGCCGCCCGACGTGCTGATGTTGCTGAGGCGCAGGCCCCAGTCGGTCGTCGAGTAGTAAGAGGTGCTGTTGGGATTCGAGGTGAACGTGAAGGCCGTCTTGCCCGTCGAGCCGGGGAACGGGTCACCGGTGTCGCCCTGATTCATGCCGTATTCCAGGTGCAGCGCACCGTCGGCCTGTTCCAGCGCCACGCGGAAATGTTGCGTGGCGGCAGCGCACAGGTAGTTATGGACTTGCTTGCACTCGTACTTGTTGCTGCCGGGCAGATTGTCGTCTACGTGCCAGATCAGCAGTCCACTGCCCGGCAGGGCCACGTCCGAGCCAATCTTCTGGCGGTTTTCCAGCAACCAGTACTCGTTGGCCCTGCCGGACCTGAAGCGATAGATGGCGTTGTCGCGATTCTGCTCGACATTGGGCACGCTGATCAGGCCGTGGTAGCCGCTGATGTCCACCACCGGGTTGAAGCCCAGGTAGACGCGCGACCAGGCGTCCGGGTGCGCGGGAGAATTGCCCAGATAGCCATTCCACGACCCGCCCGCCATCAGGCTCCAGTCCCCCACGCCTTTCGAGCTGTCGTCTATGTCATAGAGATCGGGCAGGCCGAAAGCGTGAGCCAGCTCGTGCACATAGACGCCGTGCGTCATATCGCCGGGGCTGAACCAGAACTCCGGTTCAGTGGTGTACGAACCGACATACACGCCGTCCACATATGGCTCGTTGTACGTCCACCACGAGTGCGACCAGATGATATTCGGGCTGCCACCGCGGACTTCCGCGCCGGTGCCGGCATGGATGACGAAGATGGTGTCCACATAACCGTCGCCGTTGTTGTCGTACCTGGAAAAGTCCACTGCCGGATTCACCAGCGCCACCAGGTCTTCGGTCAGGCGCTGACAGTTGCGCGGATAGCTGCCCAGGCAGCTTTGCCCGTTGACGTAGTAGCTGTAGGTCTGCGGGGCGGTGAGCCAGCCTATTGAACTGGGCAGATTGACCGTCACGATATCCAGCAGGCCGTAGCTCACTTCCCGGTAATAGCCGCGCACTGTCGCCGCACCGGTGCCGAACAGCAGGTTATCGAAGAAGGTCGCGCTCACCTGCGCGGGTTTGTCGCTGAATTGCACCAGGATCGCCAGAGTGCGGAAAGGTGTGGGCGGCATGGCTTGCAGAGCCGGTTCGCCCGCCGGACGCCCAGGGAAAAGGGTCATACGCGGGCCTGGCGAAAACGAGGCGATCGGGTCGAGGTTGGGCGAAATCTGCGTGATGTCGGTGATGCCCGCCGCCTGCAGCGCGCGCACCGTGTCGTCGGTGGGCACCATCACACGCAGCGGGCTTGGCCGTCCGCCGGGCAGGGGGGGCTTGGTCGGCGGGCTGATGTCCGGCCTGACCGGCGTGCCCTGCGCCAGGATCGCTCCGGCGGGCAGCTCGGCGGGCGCAGCGGCCACCCATGATCCGGCCAGGCTGGCGAGCAGCAGTGCGGCGGTCAGCCAGAGCGTGCCGGAAGAAAGAAAGCGGTGAAAGCTCATCGCCAAAGACTCCGCTACCTGGACAGATTGGCAGGCGCAGCCATCGTGACCCCGCCCCGCCCATATCCGTATAGATCAGCCTGCGCCAGGGTATGCCACTTGAAATGCGCGACTCATGAAAAAGGCGTAAATTTCGCCACACAGGGTCGCGCCGGCGCAGGGTAGATCATAACACAGCGGAGTCACTTCGGCGGGCGGGGTGTCTGGCGCTTGCCCACCGCTTCGGAAACGGGCGGGGCGGACTGGCCATGGGCGGCTGATGCACCATGCACCGGCACGGCAAACGCAGATACGCTATGATCTGCAGTGGGACAATGCGATTTCGATCTATCCTAATCTATCCAGGGCGCTATCCGTCGTGCTGAGTGATCACCCGCGTCTGGAACGTCTGCTGACCATCCTGCTGAGCGTCTGCTTTATCGCCTCGTTCTTTGCCTATCTCGCGGTCTACGTGGTCACCGACAATTTGCTCAACGCCCATTTCTACACGCGCGCCCTGGAGCGCAACAACATCTACGAGCGGGTCTATACCGAACTGCTGGCCGACCCGGCCCTGCGCTCCGTCACCGAGCGGCTGCTGGGCGACCTGCGCATCAGCCGTCGCTACTCGCAGGAGACCTACAGTCAGCTTGTCTCGGCGCTGCGGCTGGTGCTGCCACCCGATGTACTGCGGCAGGCGACCGATTTCCTGTTCCAGGAACTGACGGCGTATCTGGCGGGTGAGCGGCAGCGTCTGCGCTCCAACATCAACCTGAGCAAGGCGATCAACGATCCAGAACTGCAGCAACGGATGATCGCGGCAGTGCAGAGCATTCAGGCGCGGCTGATCGCCGACACCAGGGTGGGTAGTCTGGTCGGCACCAATGCGCTCAGCGCTCCGGTGCTCACACCGGACTCGCTCTACGCGCAGATCGAGAAGTACATGCGCGCTCTGGCCGTCGGACGGCTGGAAGAACTGCCTTTTGACCTCACCAACCTGTCCATTGCCTCGCTGTCGCCCGCGCAAAAACAGGAGATCGCGCGCATTCTGCTGGCTCCGGCCAGGGATCGTGTCACCGAGGAGACGCGCCTGCAGGTGGAAACCGCCTTGCTGGACAACGACCTGGTGGGGGCGATCGCCATTGCGTCCGGGCAACTGCTGACCGTGCGCATTCAGGACGCGGTGCAGAACCTGCGCTCCGAACTGCCCATCGGCACGCTGAGCGGCGTCGAGGCTTTCGCCGACCTGGCCAACGAAACGACAACGACAGTCGTGCACGAACTGAACGACACGCGGCGGCTGGCGCTGCTCTTCCGTGACGATCTGCTGCCGGTGATTATCGTCGTGCAGGTGTTGTCGGTGATGGGCCTGGCTGCGCTGCAGGGAGCGCGGGTGCACCGGGCCTTCGGACTGTTCGGCTGGTTGCTGGTCGGGTGTGGGGCGGGGGCGCTGCTCGCCTGGACGGTAGTAGAGTCCACGCTCAGTTTCCCTTTTGAAGAATTCACACACCTGACCGTCAACGGCACGCTGCTACCCCCCTCGCTGCAGAACATGCTGCGCGACGTGCTGGATTCCCTGCGCGACGGCGTGGGCGATGCCGTCCGGGCGCGCGGGATCGTCGCGCTGACGCTGGGAAGCCTGCTGCTGATCGTGTGGATCACGCCCGCCGTCTTCCGGCTGGTAACACGCCTGGTGCGCCCGCTGAGCACCCGCCCCATTCTTTCCTTCACCGCCTTGTTGCTGCTGGTCTTCGTCGTGCCCGTTGTCATTGACCTGTTGAGGACTGAACGCTCTGTGCGGGCCAGACCGTTGCGCTGCAACGGGCACGAAGAGCTGTGCGATCGGCGCTTCGACGAGGTGATCTTCCCGGCCACGCACAACGCCATGGCCGCCTCCAACCTGGGCTGGATATGGCCACATCACGACGGCAGCCTGAGCGCCCAACTCAAAGCGGGAGTGCGCGCCTTCCTGCTCGACACGCACTACGGCGACACGCCGGACGAGATTCAGCGCTATCTCTCGACTTTCCCCAACAGCAGCCGGGCATTGATGGAGCGCATCATCAACGCCGCCGATCCTGCGACCAGAGGCCCCGGCCTGTTCCTGTGTCATAACCTGTGCGCTCTGGGGGCGACGCCGCTGGAAGACGCGCTGACCGACCTGCGCGCCTTTCTGGATCGCAATCAGCACGAAGTGATTGTACTGATTCTGCAAGACGAAGTCTCGGCGGCAGATACGGCGGCTGCTTTCGAGGCCAGCGGGCTGATTCGCTACGTCTACACCCATCCGCCGGATGCCGACTGGCCCACACTGCGCGAGATGATCGAGCGCAACGAGCGCGTCGTCGTCTTCGCCGAGCAGGGCAGCCCGCCGCCGGCATGGTACCATCACTTTTGGGATTACGCGGAGGAAACGCGCTTCAGCTACCGCAGTCCGGAGGAATTCGACTGCGCGCCCAACCGGGGCGGCACCGGCAAACCGCTCTTCTTACTCAATCACTGGATCGCGCGGCGCGCCCCCGACCGCGTAGATGCTGTCCGCATCAACACCTATGATTTTCTGCTCAATCGTGCCCTGACCTGCGCCGAGGAACGCGGGCAAATGCCCAACTTCATCGCCGTGGACTTCTACGGCATCGGCGACCTGTTCCGTGTGGTGGACACGCTCAACGGGTTGGTGGGCGCGCGTGCCGAGAGCGTCGCGGGGACGTGAAATCTCACTGGCCCGCGCGCGCCGCTTCCTGGGCGACCTGCTCGGCGGGCTGACGCAGGTGACAGGCGCACAGATGCGCCCGACCCAGGTCAATCAGCGCTGGTTCGCTCTGTGCGCAGACCTCGACCGCCTCCGGGCAGCGGGTGTGGAAGCGGCAGCCCGACGGCGGGCGCAGCGGACTGGGCGGATCGCCCTGCAAGATGATGCGCTCGCGCTTGGCGCGGGGATCGGCTACGGGGATGGCCGACATCAACGCCCGCGTGTACGGGTGCTGCGGATTGCGGAACAACTCGTCGCGCTCGGCGACCTCGACAACCTTGCCCAGGTACATCACCGCCACGCGGTCGCACAGGTGCTCGACCACGCTCATGTCGTGCGCAATGAACAGCAGCGTCAGGTCGAGTTCCTGTTGCAGGTCCTTGAGCAGGTTGAGCACCTGCGACTGAATGGACACATCCAGCGCCGACACCGGCTCGTCGCAGACGATGAACTTGGGATTGAGCACCAGCGCGCGGGCGATGCCGATGCGCTGCCGCTGCCCGCCGGAAAACTCATGCGGAAAGCGGCGCATGTGCTCTTCCTGCAGGCCGACCATCTCCAGGGCCTTGCGCACGCGTTCGTGCCGTTCCTGCCGGTCGGTGACGCCATGCACGCGCAGCCCTTCGCCCACGATATCGCCCACCTTGGAGCGCGGGTCGAGCGACGAATAAGGGTCCTGGAACACCAGTTGCATTTCGCGGCGCAGTGGCTTGAGTTCGGACGGCTTCAGCGCGAACAGGTCTTTGCCGTCGAAGCGCACCGTGCCCGCCGTCACCGGAATCAGGCGCAGGATAGCGCGGCCCACCGTGGTCTTGCCGCAGCCGGACTCGCCCACCAGGCCCAGAATCTCGCCGCGCCGGATGTCCAGGTCTACGCCGTCCACAGCTTTCACCAACCCAACCGTGTGCTTGAGGATGCCCGCTCGGACGGGGAAATAGACCTTCAGCCCGCGAATTTCTACCAGATTCTCGGTCGTGCTCATCGTTGATCGCCTTCGTAGAGCCAGCAGCGCACCAGATGTCCCGGCCTGGCCTCGATCATGGGCGGCTCTTCGACGGTGCATTTCTCCAGCCCGTGTTCGATCCGCGCCCGGCAGCGCGGTGCAAAGCGGCAACCGGGCGGCATGTCAATCAGGTTGGGCACGCGCCCCGGAATCACTTCCAGCCGCTCCTTGCGCTGCCCCATCACCGGGATGGAGGCGATCAGGCCGCGCGTGTAGGGGTGCAGCGGCTCGTCGAACAGGTTGAGTGTGGGCGCTTCCTCGACGGCGGTGCCGGCATACATCACCGTCACCACGTCGGCCATCTCCGCCACCACGCCCATGGCGTGCGTGATCAGCATCACCGCCATGCCGCGCTCTTTGCGCAGGGTGCGGATCAGGTCGAGCACCTGTGCCTGAATGGTCACGTCGAGCGCCGTCGTCGGCTCGTCGGCGATGAGCAGGTCGGGCGCGCAGGCCATGCCCATGGCGATCATCACGCGCTGCGCCATGCCGCCCGATAGTTCGTGCGGGTAGTTGTGAATGCGCCGCTCCGGGTCAGGGATGCCTACCTCTTTGAGCATCCGGACGGCTTCTTCCTGGCGCGGGGGGCGACCGGCGTCCTGATGCACCTTGAGCACTTCCAGCAGTTGCGTGCTGACCTTCAACACGGGGTTGAGCGACGATTTCGGTTCCTGGAAGATCACCGAGATCTGCTTGCCGCGGATGGCGGACATCTCCCGCCGCGACTTGGTGAGCAGATTCTCGCCCTTGAACCACACTTCGCCGGAGACGATACGACCCGGCTTGTCCACCAGTTGCAGGATGGACATGGCCGTCATGCTTTTGCCACAGCCGGATTCTCCCACCACGCCGCGAATTTCGCCGCGCCGCACGGTCAGGCTGACGCCGTCCACCGCCTTGACGATGCCGCGGCGCGTGAAGAAATAGGTCTTGAGGTCCTTGACCTGCAGAAGAGGAGGCTCTTCTGCAGGAGGTTTGCCGTTGTCGCGAGATTTGTCTGTCATAGCCAGCGCAGCCCTCCCCGTCAACGATCCAGGCGCGGGTCGAGCGCATCGCGCAGCCCGTCGCCGAGCAGATTGAACGCCAGCACCGTGATCATGATGGCAATGCCAGGGTAGAACACCAGATGCGGCGCGGTGAAAACCTGGTTGCGCTCCGCGCCGAGCATGGCCCCCCATTCGGGCGTGGGCGGTTGTGCCCCCAACCCCAGGAACGACAGCGCCGCCGCATCCAGAATGGCCGTGCCAATACCCAGCGTCGCCTGCACGATCAGCGGAGCCAGCGCATTGGGCATGATGCGCCGGAACAGGATACGCGCATGGCTGACGCCCAGCACCCGGTCGGCGATGACGAAGTCTTCTTCCTTGACCGCCAACACCCCCGACCGCGCCACCCGCGCGTAGGCCGGAATGAACACGACCGAGATGGCGAGCAGGGCGTTGATCAGCCCCGGCCCCAGCACGGTCACCACGGCGATGGCCAGGATGAGCGGGGGGAAGGCCAACAGCACGTCCATGATGCGCATGATCACGTTGTCCACCCAGCCCCCGACGTAACCGGCCACCGCCCCGCTGATGGTGCCGATGATCACCGCCAGTGTCACTGTGGTCAGGCCCACGATGAGCGATAGCCGCGTCCCATAGATCACGCGGCTGAACTGATCGCGCAGGTTGCCGTCTATGCCCATCAGATACTGGTAGTCGGAGGTCTTGACGACGCTGATTTCGTCGGTGGTGGCAACCAGCACGCCGCCGCCGCTGTTCTGCCAGGCGACCTGCAGGATGGGCGCATCGCGTTCGATGGTCAACACGTGCTTGCCGCTTTTGGCATCCCACACCTTGACGGTGTGCTCGCTGCGGGTGAAGATGCGCGTTGCCAGGGGGCTACCGCCCATCTGTACAATCGGCTCGCCGTGTTCCAGCACCAACACCTGCTCGCCTGTTGCCACGCGCCACACATAGGCGGTGTCGCCGTCGCTGGCCATGACGTTCTGAATGCCGCGCGAAATGGCCTCGCTCCAGGTGCCATTGGTCAGCGCACCCACGTGATCAATGGTCAGCTCGCGCTGAAAGGTGGAAGCGTTCCAGATGTACAGCTTATCGCCGCTGGTGGTCAGGACGCGGTTGGTGGCTTTGTTGAAGCTGGCGCTGGTCAGGGGCACATCGTGAGCCAGCGTGGCCACTTCTGTGCCGACGAAGGCGTTCCACAATTTGGCCTCGCTGCCGCTGGCGGTCAGCACCAGGGTGCCGTTGGAGTTCCACTGCACGGTCAGCAGCGGTTCCGGTGACTCGATGGCGGCCACCAGCGTCCAGGACAGGGTATCCCACAGGCGCACCGTGTGCGCGTCGGCGCTGAGGAAGCGCGTGCCGTCGGCGTTCCAGCGTACCAGCGTGGCCCCGCCCTGGTGTTCCAGGGTGCGGCTCAGCGCGCGCCGGTTGACATCCCACACGTAGAGTTCTTCGCCGCTCGCTGCCAGGATTTTCTGGTCGTTGGGACTCCAGTCCAGCGCGGTCACTGGCGCGTCGTGCTCCAGCGCCATCATCGGCTTGCCGTTGCTGGCGTTCCAGATGGTGATCGTCTTGCCGTGCGCCGCTGCCATCAACGAGTTGGTGGAGCTGAGCGAGGCGGCGACAATCGGTTCGGCGGGCACAGCCTTCACCAGCACGTCACCCGCGCCGGGGCAGCCGAAGAGGTGAATGCACGGCGCATCGCGTTTGGCGACGCCCTCTTCCGGCACGTCGAGCAAGACGGCCAGCGGATCATGCGTGGCGATGAGGGGGGCGAAGATGGCAACGACAACCAGGATGCCCAGGATGGTCAGCCCCACCAGGGCCGACGGCTTGCGCAGCAAGCGCTCGATGGTCTCGCGCCACAGGCTCTTGGGCGGCCTGGTGATGGCAACGACGTCGGCTGCTCTGAGATCAAGTTCGGGTGAGGCAGGTTCTGTGCTGTGCATGGTCTCTACTCAAGGCGGATACGCGGGTCGAGATAGACGTAGAGCGTGTCCAC
>DAOTZZ010000055.1:0-6217 GCA_034433965.1 Anaerolineae bacterium | reverse complement strand
GAGGCGTGCGGCGTGCGCTTCGATCAGCGCCAGAAGTTCTCCGATAGCCCGTTGCGGGAATGCCCGGAGTGCGGTGGCCACGTACACCGCGTGCCGCAGCCGGTCGGCATTGTGTTCAAGGGATCGGGTTGGTATGTCAAAGACAGCCGGGGCACCAACAACCTGGCTGCACCGCCCAAGCGAGATTCCAACGGGACCGAGAGCAAGAGCGAGAGCAAGTCTGGCACCACGGCGTCTGCCAGTGCCAGCAAAGACTGACGGCGCACCCCGCCAGCCTTCGCGCCAGAACAAAAGCGACCCCTTGCGGAGGTCGCTCGTTTTTTATCCGGGTAAAGCTGGCGGAGAAGGCGACGCTCAAATCTGGAAGCCGGCGCTGGCGCGCACGATCTTCTGGCGGTAGTTGTCCACGTAGTCGAGCAGGCGCTGATGCAGCGCGGCCCATTCCGCACTGGCCAGAATATTTTGCAGAGTGGGCATGTCTTCCGTCACGCCCTCCATCATGATCTGCGGGCAGTCGCCATAGACGGCGAACCAGGCTTCGGTGGGAGTCAGCCCCAGTTCCTGCAGGCCGGGGGCGAATTCGCGCACCATGAATTCGAAATACTCCTGGTCACGGCCCGGCTTGATATCCCAGGACAACAACAGTTTGATCATGATTGACTTCGATTCCTCTGGCTGGCGTGTTGCGCGACCCTCAGTGTTGATAGTCGAGCAACACCACTTGCGTTTGTTCCGGCAACGCGCCTGCCACCACGCGCAACACACCCTGTGTTTCGATGGCGTTGATCCCCATCTCCCGCAAGAAGCGATCAACGGGGTCCAGCTCGACCCCGCGCAGGTCGGGCGTCTGGTAGTGCATGGGCACTACGATGCTCGGCTCCAGCAGGCTGATCACCTCTGCCGCCTGACCAGATGTCAGCCCCGCCCCGCCTCCAACAGGCACCAGCGCCACGTCCACTGGCCCCAGCGCGTCAATCATGGATTGGCTGGGCACGTGATCCAGGTCGCCCAGGTGTGCCACGGTCAGTGTATTGTAATCGAACACGTAGACCACGTTGCGGCGCGGCTGAGGCGTATTGGGATCGAAGGTCGCCACGCCGATGATGAAGACCTCGCCGATCTCGTATTCGCCGGGACCGTTGATGACGTGCCGCGCGCCTTTCACTGCAGCGACGTAGTTGTGACCTGGCGCGTCGTGACTGACGGTGACGATGTCCGCCTTGAGGCGGGGGACTTCATAGCCCAGGTGCGGGCCGAACGGGTCGGTGACCACGGTGGCGTATCCCCGTTCGACGATGCGAAAGCAGCTATGACCGTACCAGGTGATGTCCATCCGACCATGCTTTCTGGGACAGGCGATCAGTCGTAAAGCTGTACAATTATAACCCGCGGATAGGGGCGGACGCAAAAGCCGACGAGGGACGGGTGCATTCGGATTTGGAGGCAAGAACTCAGCACAGAAGTGATCTCAGCAAGACTTTGCGAATTCCGCCAGTTTACCTCACCCCTAAATCCCCTTTCCACACGCGGAGAGGGGACTTAGCCCGATACTTACTCCCCTTCTCCGTGTATGGCGAGGGGGCCGGGGGGTGAGGTGTTCAAACGATCTCCGAAGCTTGCCCCAAAAAGCGAATGCACCCCGAGGGACGAACCTCTGTGCTCTGCGCCTGCTGGGGCCCTCCCGCTACGGTTTGCTTTCGCTCGCTCGCAATTGCTCCACCCACCAGGTCACGCGGCGCGGTATCCAGGCGAACAGCAGCGGCCACGCTACCAGGTGCGCTTCCGTGATACGAAACTCCTGCGCAAAGTCAAATGTAGGCGCAAAGGCCAGGGCACGCAGGTAGCGGTTTACCAACGCATCTGCCTCCGGCGATTTATCGCCGATGATGCCCTGGAAGAGCGGCGTCACATGTACGCCGGCCATGTTGGTCTGGCGGCAACGCTCCAGCGTGCGCTCGCGTTCGGCGCGCGCCGCCTCCAGGGTGGCGAAGAAGGCGTGCTTGCCCGGCTCGGAATAGAGCACTGGATGATCACCGTCGAGCGCGATGCCCTGGCCGAGCGGCATCCGGTGATACTCGCCGTGATAGCTGGCGTCCACGTGCACCACGCGCCCATCCTCACCGACGAAGACCCACACGTGCTCCAGTTCGTAGAGGTGCTCGATGTCCCAGTCCCACCAGATAGCGTATTCGATCGCCAGCGCAGCGGGCGGTTGACCGGCAGGGCGCAGCACCACCGTCCGCGGGAACGATGGTGATGGTGCGTCGGCGCGGAAGACGGTATAACCGGCCAGCGACGGGAAGAACGGTTCGTGCCGGTCGAAGCGCAGCACTGGCGCATAGCGCGCCGCCAGGGCGCGGTCAGGCGCAGCCGCGCGCGCTTCCTCGGCCAACAGGGCAGCAACAGTTGGTTCGTCCACGGGAACATCCTCACAAAAGCGCAATTTCCGCTACAATAGGCCGGTGCGTGTCACCGAGCGGGCACGATCATGCCGCAGAATGGCGGCTCTGCCCAGCAGTTTGGTCGTGCACGCCCACGCGCCAGAACAGCGAACCGCAAAGACGTAGAGAACGCAGAGGAAAACCCAGAGCGTTTCTGAGTCTCTCTGCGTCCTCCCCATCTCTGCGATGAAATGACCCTATTGCACCGCAACACGTCGAAAGGATCGTCTCCATGAGCAAACCGCGCGTCTTCGTCACCCGCGTCATCCCAGAACCCGGCCTGGCCCTGCTGCGCGATGCCTGCGACCTGGTGATCTGGCCGGACGAACTGCCGCCTGCCTACGACATGCTGCGGGCCGAGGCCGCCCAAGCCGAGGGCCTGCTCACCCTGCTCTCCGACCCCATAGACGCGGCGCTGATCAACGCTGCACCGTCCCTGCGCGTGATCAGTCAGATGGCGGTGGGGGTAGACAATATTGACCTGGGGGCAGCGACAGCCCGCGGCATCCCGGTAGGGCACACGCCCGGCGCGCTGACCGAGACTACCGCCGACCTGGCCTTCGCCCTGCTGATGGCCGCCGCCCGCCGTCTGCCGGAGGCTGAGCGCTTCGTGCACGCGGGCAAATGGCGCACCTGGGGGCCAATGTTGTTGCTGGGCCAGGACGTGCACGGGGCGACGCTCGGCATCATTGGCATGGGGCGCATCGGCCTGGCGATGGCGCGACGGGCGCAGGGGTTCGCCATGCGCGTCATCTACTACAGCCGTCACGAGTCCCCGGAAGCACGGGCGCTGGGCGCGGAATACCTGCCGCTGGACGAGGTCTTGGCGCAGGCGGACTTCATCAGCCTGCATACGCCGCTGACGCCGGAGACCTATCATCTGGTGGACGACCGCGCCTTCAGCCTGATGAAGCCCACGGCCATCCTGATCAACACGGCGCGCGGCGGCGTGATTGACCCCGACGCACTCTACCGGGCGCTGAGCACGGGGCGGATCGCCGCTGCCGCGCTCGATGTCACCGAGCCAGAGCCGATCCCGCCGGACTCGCCCCTGCTGACGCTGGACAACTGCCTGATCGTGCCGCATATCGGCAGCGCCAGCGTCGCCACGCGGACGCGCATTGCCGTGATGGCGGCGGAGAATCTGCTGGCCGGTCTGCGCGGCGAGCGTCTGCCTCACTGCGCCAACCCACAGGTGTATGAGTAGGGGATAGGGCAATACCTGACGATCCACACCGCTAGCCGCTCTGTGCCTGAGACTTCCGAAGTCCGTTCTACACGCACCCCCCCGGTGTGGCAAACAATGCGCTTAGCCCCTGAGAGTGTAGTATCATAGGGGCGGGCTGTGATGTGCGCCTCTGTGTAATTCTGGCGATTTGCGGGATCTACCCGCCGAAACAGTTTGAAGGAGATAGTTTATGGCCGAGTATAGCTTGCCTCAACTCACCCCTCCACCCAAAGCAGGCCCGAACGAGGCGATCCTGGTCGCCAGCGGTGACCTGCGCCTGGCTGCCAATCAGGTCTGCTGGCCTGCCCAGGAGGCGATGGAGAAAGCCATCATCGCTGCCTTCGCCGAAGAGGGCATCACCGTCAAGCGCGGGCACCCTTACGATCCGGTGCAGAAGCACGGTTTCATCTCCAGCCAGCGCATGGGCATGGAGGTCTTCAAGAACATTGATCCGGATGCCCGCCTGATCGTCGCCGAAGCGGTGTGGCAGTACAGCCATCATGTGCTGGCCGGGCTACGCGATCACCGCGGCCCGATCCTCACCGTCGCCAATTGGAGCGGGCAGTGGCCCGGCCTGGTGGGGATGCTCAACCTCAACGGTTCGCTGACCAAAGCGGGCGTCAAATACAGCACCATCTGGAGCGAAGACTTCACCGACGAGTTCTTCCGGCGCGGCATCCGTCAGTGGATCCGCGAGGGCAAGATCGATCACGACACCAGCCATGTGCGCGACCTCGATCCGGCGCGTCTGCCCGCCCCCGAACGGAAGCTGGGCGAGGCGTTGGCGGCACAACTCAGGCGCGAGAAAGCCATCCTGGGCGTCTTCGACGAGGGCTGCATGGGCATGTACAACGCCATCATTGACGACGAGATGCTCAACCCCGCCGGTGTCTACAAAGAGCGGCTCAGTCAGTCGGCGCTGGTGGCGGCGATGCGTCTGGTCAGCGATGCCGAAGCGCAGAAAGTGCGCGACTGGCTCGACGCGCGCGGCGTGAAGTTCGTCACTGGCCCCAACGAGGAAACCGATCTCACCGACCGGCAGATTCTCGAACAATGCAAGATGTACATCGCCGCCGTGCGCATTGCGCACGACTTCGGCTGCGACGCCATCGGCATCCAGTATCAGCAGGGGCTGAAGGACATGGCTCCCGCCTCCGACCTGGTCGAAGGGCTGCTGAACAACGTGGAGCGCCCACCGGTCTATCACGCGGAGACGGGCGCGGAGCTGTACGCCGGGCAGGCGTTGCCGCACTTCAACGAAGTGGACGAGGGCGCAGGGCTGGACGCCCTGGTGACCAACCGCGTCTGGCGGGCGATGGGTTTCGACCCGGCCACCACGCTGCACGATGTGCGCTGGGGCGAACACTACACCGGCGACGGCGTGGACGATTACGTGTGGGTTTTCCTGATCTCCGGCGCAGCGCCTGCCTCGCACTTCATCGGCGGCTACGCGGGCGCGTCCAGCGAACGGCAGCCACCCATGTACTTCCGCCTGGGCGGTGGCACGCTCAAGGGCATCAGCAAGCCAGGCGAGATTGTCTGGAGCCGCGTCTTTGTGATGGGCGGCGCGCTACACGCGGACATCGGGCGCGCGCATGTAGTCAAGCTGCCCGATGCCGAGACGCAGCGGCGCTGGCAGCTCACCACTCCCCAGTGGCCGATCATGCACGCCGTGTTGCACGGCGTCTCGCGCGACCAGATGATGGCCCGTCACAAAGCCAATCACGTTCAGGTGGTCTATGCGCCCTCCGCCGAAGCCGCCGACCGCGCGCTGGCGGCCAAGGCGGCCATGTTCCACGCCATGGGGCTGCAAGTTCACCTGTGCGGGGATGTGCGCGTAGGCTAACCCTGGCGGCAGCCAGTCTTCCAACAGAGCGCGGGAGCGGCCAGACGATGGTCGCTCCCGCGTTTGGGATTTCGTTCGGTCATCCCATAGATTGCCAGACGACACTGGCAGGTCTGCTCAAGAGAGGATGTTCAGCTTTTCTCGATGGGTGACAGAGAAATACGTCGCCTGAGAAACAGATAATCCAGCCGCAGGCAGGCGACAAACTCCGCAATACTCACAAGGCTCTGGTTGAGCACAAAGAGCCAGCTTGCCCCAAGCGCTCCCCATGCTGGAATGACCAGCATCAGCGCAACCCCGGCTAACAGGGAGCGTGCCAGGTGAATCTGATTGACCAACCACACCCGTTCGTTAGCCATCAACAGATAGCCAGCCCAGAAAAGCAGCCCGCTCACTACGTTGCCCAGGATCATAATCCGGAAATAGTTGGCTGCAGACACGTATTCTGCCTTGCCGCTAATGAGATTGATAAGCGGATCGGCGAAAACAGCCAGAGCAAGTGCAGAGGGCAACGTGACCAGTGCGCTGACGAGCACCAGCGCACCTATCGTTGACTGCAACTGTCTAGGCCCAGCCTGTCGTGCCCGCACGATCTCTGGATAGGCGATGGTATTGAAAGGAATCCTCAACTTGTAATGCAACTGTGTGGCGCTTAAAGCCACCTTGTACACCCCCGTGACAATGGGACCGCCAAACCATCCC
>DAOTZZ010000054.1:0-5439 GCA_034433965.1 Anaerolineae bacterium | reverse complement strand
TAAGGCTGACGGTTGTTCACCCAGCCCGCGTCGAGGTTGCCAAAGGACAACAACACGCCCTCATCATCGAGCAACAGGTTGTACAACCACCAGTACGCATAGTTGCGCAGATAGGTATGGGGTATCAGGTCAACACCAGTGAGTTGCCGCAAGGCCGTCCAAAACGGCAAAGACATGCTCAACAGATACCCCTGATAGTTGAACCCTTCGTGCCAGCTTCCGTCGGCGATGCCCTCCAGGAATGCCCGCCCAACCGTCAGCCGATCGCGGGCCTGATCGATCCACACCTGCGGGTTCAGCGAGCCAGCCTGACAACCTTCTTCCGCGCGGACGACATCTGCGCGCACCCATCCGTCGTCGGCCAGGTGCCACCACGGGTAGCCGTCGTCCCCCTTCATCTGCCCGACTGCCTCCGCGTGCTGCCCAACCGCCAGCGTCCCGACGACCTCAGAAGATATGCTGCTCCAGGCGCGAATGTTGACGGCTGTGTCGCCCGTGGGATAAACCAGGCAGGTGCTCAGCAGAAATCCATCATTGATCAGGGCGAGTCCGGCCATGCCCAGGGCACTGTTGTTCACCCAGTAGTGGTTCTGCATATACGACTTGTGCCACCAGTTCCGCCAGCCAAACTCATTGGGCTGCGTGCTCGCTTCGTACATCTGCTGCGCCCGCCTGGCCAGGCTCTGGCGCACAACGTCCTGTTCCTCCGGAGTCAGACGGTCGAACAGCCAGTCATAGGCCAACGCATTGCCAACCAGCATATGGGCCAGGCTCAGGTCTCGCTGATTGCGCTCGCTCCACTCCTTCCAGCCCGCATAGGTGAGCAGATAGGTCTTGGCCAGATCACAATACCGATCGTCGTCGGCGATCACGCAGGCGAAGGCCATGGCAATCAGCCCGTTGCCAGCGTTGCGGAAGTACCTCAGCCCCATCTCGCTGGTGGATTCTGTAGGGGGCAACGTCCCAAGCTGCTTGTCCATAAACGCCTGAATCGGTGCCCAGATGTCCTGGTGCGTGCTGAGCGCCTGCGCCCGCAGCGTTGGAATGTCTTCGGCAGTGAAGAACAGACGGGGATGACCGGTGATTGCCTCGTAGCCGGTAGAGGCAATGCCAGGCCGATGATCGTGCGTCGCCACCATGCCCAGGACGGTTGCGGACAACACCCCCATCAGGAGCAGTGCCCGCCAGATTATCTGAGAGCCCATCAACGCCCTACTCATCAACTGGCCTCCTGTACCCCTCGTCTACCGCTTCCTCCTGCGCCACAGGGAGCTTCTGCGGCTGCCCGCTCAGTAGAGCGTCCAGCAAGGCGAAATAAGCCCGGCGCCCCTCTCGCCGTCGCTGCGCCTCGACAAACGTCCGATCCATCTGCTGGACGAGTGCGGTGCGGCGCGCCGGCTGCTCGTAGAGGCTGAGGATATGCCGTGCGAATTCCTCCGCACACCCTGGCTCGAAGAGCAACAGCGCTTCGGGCGCAAACCCTCTCTCCAGCACAGGTAACCGGGAGGCGACCACCGGTAGCCCCATGTACGCATATTCGAGCACCTTGGTGGGCACGGCCACGTCCATGTGGGGATCCGACACAGCGGTATAGACGCCGACATCCGCCCGCGCCAGGTAGCCGGGCACCGCTTCCAGCGGAACTGCAGGGATCAACTCCAGATGTTGCGCAACCCCAAGCTGTGCGGCGCGCGCCGCCAGATACTGCGAATACTCGGTCTGCTTGCCGATAATCTGCAGCCGCACGCCGGGAATACGTTCCACAAGCAGGGGCAGCGCGTTAACGGCCACTTCCAGCCCATAGCGGGGCGCGATCGTCCCGGCGTAGACCAGCACGAAGCGCCCATCTTGTGGGCGAGCCTGGCGCTGCTGCGCGTAACGCTCGCGAGCGAAGATGTCCGCGTTCACTTCGTTGCCAATGACCGTGATCGCGCCGGCGGGCAGGCCCCGACCGACCAACCGTTCCTTGAACACCGGATTCGCTGTAATGATGGCGTGCGCCAGCCGTGCCGATAGCCGTTCCTGCCAGCGCATGAAACACACCAGCCCTGAAGTCGCTGGCCTGGAGTACTTGGACATGGTGAATTCCGGCGTCGGATCGTGAATGTCCAGGATCACCTTTGCCCCCAGCAGGCGCGGGATCAGCGCGGCGAAGATCAGGAAGTCCGGCATGTTGTGCACGTGAACTACCTGGTAGCGGTTGCGGGCGTATAGCGCCAGCAGGCGCATCGTATAGAAAATGAGCGCCAGCCCATACTCCACCAGGTAACTGCCCGGCCCGCGATAGGCCCGGCTGACCGGAATGGTGAACACCCGCAACCCTTCAGGCGGGGGAGCGGCGGGGCGCGTTTCGGCCCGCACGCACAGCACGTCCACTCTGGCCCCCGCGTCCGCCAGCGCCTCGGCGTAGAATCTGACCCGGCCATCGTAGTAGTAGTACTGATGGACGATCATGGCCACTTTGAGATCGGCATAGTCTGTCATAGAGTCGTCCTGTCTATCGCCTGTTCAGCACTTCCACATAGACGCCGCGAATGCGTTCTGCCACACTCTCCAGGTCTAGCCCCTTGCGCTTGAGCACTTCGCGCCCATTGGTACGCCCGTCCCCGGCCAGAACCGCGATCAACGCTTCGGCGAGAGCTTCCGGCGTGCGCGAGCGGATGAAACAGCCCTCCACGCCGTCGAGCAACTGCGCCACATCGCCCGTGTTCACTGCCACCACGGGCAGGTTACAGGCCATCGCCTCCTTGACCACGTTCGGTGAGCCTTCGATATAGGACGTGAGCAACTCGACATCGCAGGCGTTCATGACCAGGGGGACTTTTTCCGGCGGTGTCGGGTAAAGCGTCACCAACTCGATCTCCTCGCCGCTGCGTTGCGCCGCCATCTCGACGGCGGCTTTTGCCACCGGAAACGCCTTGCGCGGGTTGAGGGGATCGCCGGGAAACAGCACGTACCGCTTATGCGGGGCCAGGCCGAGCGCGGCCCTAGCTTTGGCGCGATCCATGGGCCGGAACAGTTCCAGGTCAACGCCGTTGGGAATCACATGGGCGTACACCGGGGCCACCACCCTGGCCATCTCTTCCGTCTTCACGATCACGGCGTCTACCAGCCGTGCCAGCCGCTTGTTGGCCTGGACGACCACCCGGCTGAGAAAGGGAATGCGCCCTCCTTCTTTCGGCGTGCCCAGCAAATCGGATCCCATGAAGGACACCACCAGGGGCCGGCGCCACTGCGTGCGCGACAGCCAACCACAGTGCCCGAAATGCGCGTGAACCAGGTCATAGGATGAGGCTGCGCGCCAGAAACCCGGCGCGGCCAGGATGTATTTCAGTTTGCGCCTGCCCATGATCTGATAAGCGTCTACCTCAAGGCCCAGGGCGCGCAGCGACCGAATCTGATGCACCAGGGGCGTCATCGAATTCGGCCTCTCCGCCGTGGGCAAGGGGTGAGTCACCATCAGCACGCGCATCACAGACTTACCTCGGTGCGACCGTTCGCAACCGCATGAACGCCTTCCTGCCCGGCTGACGCGGGGCTGCCCGCCGCCGACCGGGGAACCATGATGCTCAGCAGGTGATGCAGGATCATCGCCAGGTATCGTGGATAAGACCGGTTATCTCGCAAGACCCCATAGTCGCCCCGCGAATGAGGAAGGCTCCCGTTGGGACGCTGAGCACGCAGCACATAGGCCAGCGCGCGATCGGCCAGCGCCGCATAGTCGCCCAGGCCCATCCGCGTTGCCTTGTCGAACGTCGCCGCCAGCGCAGAGGTGTGGTAGATCACGGTGCGGCGCGGGTGCGAACAATCGTAGTAGGCGTGCCCATCCTCCCCCAGGCCCGTGCTCAGGTAGCCGAGCACGCCGTTGATGATCGGCAGGGCCGCCGGGTCGGAAGTCAGCTCGCAATAGTGCATGAGGTGCAGCGCCTGAAAAGCATTGTACTGATAGCACTGAAAATGGAGACGCTCCCAGGCTTCAAGCCCGCTGACCGCATAGGGAATCTCGCCGCTGGGCAACTGCACCGAGCGCATGAACGCGATCAGCCCCGGACACCGCTGCAGATAAGCGGCCTCGCCCGTCACATCGGCGAGATCGGCCAGAAAGCGCAATAGCAGTGCGGAATTATTGGGGACGCGCGCCCGGCGATCCTGGGCGAAATAGTTGACCGCGAGCCGCTCGCCATCCTCCAGATACCCGATCTGATCTTCCAGATAGGCGTGCCACTTGAGCGCGGCTTCCAGGTACTTTGCCGCTCCGGTCTGCCGGAAACTCGCCAGCAGGCCAGTTGCCCCCCAGATGCCCTCGACGGTAGCCGTGCGTCCTTTCCAGGCGCGTACCGGATAGTCCCACCCCCCGTCGGGGCGTTGCAGCCCGATGACCGCATCAGAGCACGCCTGCGCAATCTCGCTGAAGCGCTCTTCCCCGCTCAGTTCGAACAGAGTCCAGTTGTCCAGAATCCAGTACCCCTGCGCCTGGATGAAGCACACGTCGTCCGCCCAGGGTAAGTGGGGCAAGGCGCTCTTCACAAACCGCCATACGCGGTAGTTCAGGCGCAACCCTGGGTCTGGGCCGAGCAACTTCTGATCCCGCCAATGAGCGGCAACCAGATACTCATGAAGACGCAGGGGAGCAGCGAAGTTGGCTTGCAAGGGCATCTTCACGACTCCTGGCTGTTGATCTCATCGAAGCGGGCAGGATAGGCATCTGGAGCAAGCGGCCTGAGGAAGAATCCCCGCAGCATCCCCGCCATCATCAGGACGCGGCGTGTCAGGGTATACAAGGCGCGGTGCACACTGCGCTTGCGATACACCGTCAAAGCGATCACGGCGAGCAGCGCCAGCACCCATAGCCCCAACCAGGCCCATCGCTGCGTCAGCAGAGAGAGCAGCAGGCATATGATGCCCACTGCGAGGCCCAGCGCAGGCAGGCAGCCAAAACCGCGCTCTCTGAGATAATCCCAGAAGACGCCGCTGCCCAGGTGATAGCGCAAGATTTGACCTGGGCCGAGGTACAGTCTGCGCTTCCAGCGGGCGAACAATGTCGGGAGCGCCTCGTACGGCTCGGTGTAGTGGCACACCGCCGGGTAATCCGTCTCCACAATGCGGTAACCCCGTCGCCGGATGCGCACGCAGAGTTCCGGCTCCTCGTCGGAGTAGAAGTGCGGGTTGAAAGACCCCACTTCGTCGAGCACCGCGCGGCGGTAGAGAGCCGCGCCGCCGCCATGCCGTACCTCTTTCAGACGGACCTCGCCGCCCGGCGGCTCCATCACGTACACATCGTCGCGCGGGGTGTCCAGGGGACGATCAATCACCAACCCCGTCACTGCCGCAATGTCCGGCTGTTGTCGCAGCATGTTCATGGCCACCCCAAGCCACCCTGGGCACAGTTCCATATCCCCGTCCAGGAAAAGCACCAGGTCACCGGTCGTCTGCCTGACC
>DAOTZZ010000053.1:0-49299 GCA_034433965.1 Anaerolineae bacterium | reverse complement strand
CGCTCGTAGCGGCGCTGTTCTGCTGCGCCAGCGGGTGACAGCGCAGGCCGTTCCCCTCGCCCCGCGACGCAGTCGCGTGGGAGAGGGGCGCAGGGGTGAGGGAAAAACACCGGGCACAAGTCCATAACAGCCTCTAGCCCTGGCATGGTGCCTGCACGTGGCCCGCCGCTAAGCGGGCCGCGTTCGTCTCTGGCTCACGGCCTCGTGAGCAGATTTTGCAGGGAGGCCAGACGGGGATCGTCGCCGACCAGCCGCGCCAGATTCGCGCGCACCTGGGCGGCGAGCGTCTCCTCGTCGGTGCGGCGCAATTCGGCCAGCGCGCGTACCACGTCTATCAGCAGGCGCGGCATCCCTGGCTCGCCCATCAGCCATGCCCAGCCGCCGGGGTTGTCCGTCTCGGTGAGCAGTTGTTCCGGCGGGACACGGCGGGCGATGATGCGGATGGTTTCCGAGCGCAGCACCTCGACGCCCACCGTGAAATACGCGCCCCAGGCGATCAAGCCGTCCAGCACGTCCAGCGGACCGGAATACCAGTGCACGATGGCCCGCCGGATGTCGTAGCGGCGCAGCAGGTCGAGCACTTCCTGCTCGGCCCCTTTGGTGTGCAGGTTGACGATCTTGCCCTGCTCGCGGGCCGCGGCCAGGAAGTATTCGAAGACGCGCCGCTGAGCCGGATACGTCGCCGGGTCTTCTACCCAGTATGTGTCCAGGCCGATTTCGCCCAGCATTGGACTCCCGGCAATCAGCCCGTCGAGGGTTGGCAGATTATCGGCGAAGCGGGGTGCTTCCCAGGGGTGAATGCCAAACGACGCCAGCACGTAGGGGTTGCGTCCGGCGATGGCCTGCGCCTGCCGGTAGGAGTCCACGTCCACACTCACACTGAACGTCACAATGCGCTGCCGGGTGATCTCGTCCAGCGCGGCAGGCAGCGCGTCGCCGTAATGATCCAGGTGAGCGTGAGCATCAATCCACATCGCCCGCATCTCCTCTCATGAATCCTGCGAATCCTGGACATCGGCGATGGCGCGGGCTGCGCGCTGCTGTTGCTCCTGCCAGTTGCGCAGCAGCAGCAGGAACATGAGCACATCAATGACCGTGTGCGCGGCGATGGGCGCCCACAGGCCGTCGCGCCACAGGGCCAGCGCACCCAGCAACAGGCCGGCACAGGTCGCGTAGAGGAAGTAGGCGAACGAGATGGCGTGCAGCGCCCCGAAGATCACCGAGGCGAGCAGCAGTCCCCAGGACGGTTGCATGGCTCCGCGAAACAGGATTTCCTCCGGAATGCCCGCCAGCAGGCCAAGGAGCAGCGCGTGATGAAAGCGCAGCGCGCGCATATCCAGCACCGACGTCAACATACGCTCGACGCGGCGCAGCGATGGCACTTTCTGAAAGACACGCCAGGCCAGGAAGGCGAAGACCTCGCCCACGAGCACGCCCAGCAACACGTCGTGCAGCCAGCTATTGCGCGGGAACCAGGCCGCGGGCAGGTCTTGTCCGGCCAGCAGCGCCCAGACGATGCCCCCGATCACCATCAGCACGCCGCCTGCCGCGCCAAACCCCACCAGCACGCGGGGGTGCAAGCGCGGCGTGATGGGTGTTTGACCGGGAGCCATGAGATAGGGTATGGTCAGGTGCACACTCATCATCCTTTCAGCAAATACCCAGCATCTTCTCAGCGACGTGTTATATCGTAAAAGTTGTTCGCCGCGAATTTGTCCCTTTTATGTGAGTCCGACGCCCCGTCCGTGCATCTAAAGGATGAGCATAGCCTTCTTGTTTCAGCCACCTTGTGCCCTCGTTGTCAACATTTATCTAATTCTAATCAAAATAAATTGATTTTTATCTGAAAAAATCGTATCATGAAGGGCGAAATACTTCGGTACCGCATCTCTCGGACCGCTGGCTGGGCGGGACACTTCCCGCTGGTATCACAAAGAAGGTAGGCTCAAGTGGTCGCCATAACCAAACCCCAGCACAACTTTGTCGCAGACTCGACGCTGGAATGGGCCTCGGAATTCGAGCCATTCGACAGCGATGTGGAGTTTGCTTTGGAGGGCGAGACGGCGGCTGAGGAACCGGCCTCGTCGCCTGATATAGCCTATATGCCGCAGACCGACGCCGACTTGCTGCAATTCTACTTTCGCGACATCCGCCCCATCTCCGAACCTATTGATCCCGAACGCGAGCAGGCCCTGGCCCGCCTGGTGCAGGCCGGACTGCGCGCCCAGGAACAACTGGCCCGTCAGGACCTGGACTGCGACGAGGTTGACGACGAGTATTGCGACGTGATCGCTCTGGCCGAGGCGGCCCGCCAGGAGTTGATCCTGGCCAATACTCGTTTGGTGATCTCCATTGCCAAGAAGTATCAGGGGCGCGGCCTGCCCCTGCCCGACCTGATCCAGGAGGGTAACCTGGGCCTGATGAAGGCCGTGGATCGCTTCGATCCGTCGCGGGGGGTGCGCCTGAGCACCTACGCCACGTGGTGGATTCGGCAATCCATCGCGCGGGCAGCGGGCGACCGCGGACGCACCATCCGCCTGCCCATCAACCAGGGGCAGCGCTGGGGACGGCTGCGTCGCATGAGCGAACGCCTGGCCCAGGAACTGGGCCGTGAACCGACCACCGAAGAACTGGCCGAAGAAGCCAGCCTGACCCCCGAACAGGTGGAGACCACCTTGCTGGCCGCCCGCGAACCGGTGCAGCTCGACGAGCTGGTGGGCGACGAAGAAAATCGCCCCCGCGCCGATCTGGTCGCCGACCAGGAGAGCGAGTTGCCGGAGGAAGCAACTGCCCGGCAACTGCTGGTAGAGTCGATCAGCTTCCTGCTGGGTGCGCTGCCCCCGCGCGAGGCGCGCATCATCCGCCTGCGCTTCGGTCTGGAAAACGGCGATGCGCACAGCATGTCGCAGATCGGGCAACTGATGGGCTATAGCCGTGAGCGGATCCGTCAACTGCAGCACGCGGCGCTCAGCAAACTGCGGCAGATGCAGCAGGAGTACGGCCTGGCCGACTATCTGGAATAGGCCCGTCTCGCTTCAGACAGCTTCGCACTGTGATCCCCCTCATGGTGTAGCGCGACCGGATAGCTCAGCCGTCCGGTCGCGCGCTTTCACGTCTGAAGACAACACCGTCGCGGCAGGCTTCACCGCGAAGACGCCGAGGGCACACGGAGCAAGACCAACGCCCTTCTGCGTTCTCCTCCGCACCCTCCGCCCCTCAGCGGTTCAAGCGCTAGCCCCAACGGGCGATTGTCGCCGAAGGCCGGAATCCGCTATCATAGGGGCGCGGTGTCTGCGACGAAGGCGAAAGGTACGCCATGCGACGAGTGTCTCAGTTCCCCCGACGCGCGCTATGGGCGCTGCTGATGGCCGCGCTGGCCCTGACGCTGACGGTGCCTGTCCTGGCCCAGGAGGGGGAGATCGTCAGCACCGTCAACGGCGATCCCATTTCCCGCGCCGAGTTCCACGCCCGCGTACAACTGGTGCGCTGGCAGTACCTCAAGGAACTGAGCACGCTCTACGAACTGACCGGCGGCAATCTGGCGCTGGTAGCCACACACGCCGGTCGGCTCGCCGCCAGTCTCAGCGATCCGCGGGCGCTGGCCGACGCCGTGCTCTCCGAGATGGAGACCGAGCGCCTGTTGTGGCAGGCAGGCGAGGCACAGGGACTGACGCCTACTGCCGAGGACGCCGCCGCGCGCGAGGCAGCTTTCTTCAGCCTGTGGACGAACGTGCCCGTCAGCGAGCTGCCCGGCAACGCCGAAGCGCAGGCGTTCATCAGCGACTGGTATGCCGGAGCACAGGCCGCGTCGGGGCTGGGGCGCGACGACATCCTGACCCTCTTCGCCACCGAAGCGTTGCGCGCCCGTCTGTATGACTTTGTGGCTGCCAGCGTGCCCGCCGAAGAACCGGCGGTGCGCTCACGCCATATCCTGTGCAGCTTTCACCCCGGTCAGCCAGACAACACCGCTCCTCCTACCGAAGACGAACGCGAAGCGGCCCGGCAATGTATTCGCTCCGCGCAGGCGCGCCTGGCGACGGGCGAACCGTTCGCCGACGTGGCCGCCGCGCTCTCCGACGACCGCAACAGCGCAGCCAGAGGAGGCGACCTGGGCTGGGTGCTGCTCAGCTACCTGACCGAAGCCTATGCCAACGCTGCCCGCACCGCCGATCTCAATACCATCGTCGGGCCGGTGGAGACTGAATACGGTCTGCATCTGATCGAGGTGCTCGACCGGCGTGTACAGGCGCTCACCGAAGAACAATATCAGGAGGCGCAGCAGGGGTACTTCGAGCTGTGGGTGGACGATCTGCGCGCCCAGGCGACTATCACCCGCGCCAACGACTGGGACGCAGATATTCCCACTACGCCCGATCTCTCGACGCTGGACGTGGCCGTGCAGCAGGCCGTCGCGCGGTTGGCGGCGGGATGAGCGTCGGCTGCAGGGTTTGGGAGTGTTTCAGGTAAGAAAGGGGTGGCTGGACGATGCAAGGACAGGCGAGCATCCGACAGGGCTATGTGGCGGGCGAATTCATGACGCGCACCTACCGCATCAGCGGAGAGGTGGAGGCGAAGGGCACCCCCATCCTGGATCAGCTCAACGACCTCAACGCGCTCTTTCTGCACCTGGAGCGCATGTTCATCTCGCCGCTGCTCGACCCCGCCGTGCTGACCGGCAACTTCGAGCAGGGCGAGGTGCGCAAAGACACGCTGGGGCTGGTGGTGCTCAGTCAGTGGCGCGACGGTCTGCCACTGCGCGAGGGGCGCTACGTGGGGCCGGATCACGTAGACCGGGAAGTGTTCGTGGTGGTGTCTGGCTTCGAGGTCGAGGGGGCGATCCGCCTGCACAAATCGGTGAACGTGCCCAACTTCGTACGCACCACGCCCGAACAGTTCATTCCCATCTTCGACGCCAAGGCGACACTCACCGCCCGCCGTAGCATTGTCTTCAAAGGCGGTGCGATCCTGGTCAACCGGAGCCACATCGAAGTCTTTGCCATGCTCAAAGATTAGAGGTTGTTATGAACTTTCGCGGAGAGTCTTTCCCTCACCCCTAAATCCCCCCTCGCGACGGTGTCGCGAGGCAAGAGGACTTGCTGTCTCTCGCACGAGTGCTCCCTTTCGCCCGTGGCGGGCGAAGGGGCCGGGGGGTGAGGGCGAAAAAATGCATAACACGCTCTAGGCGTTTTTTAGCAGTGCGTTCGTTCATGAAGGACTCAAGGACTCATCCATGTCTCGCATACTGGTCATTGATGACGATGTCAACCTGCTGCAGATGGTCAAGCTGATGCTGGAGCGCGTCGGGCATCAGGTCGAAACGGCCAAGGAGGGGATGCAGGGTATTCAGATGGCCGCCGAGCACCAACCCGACCTGGCCATCATTGATGTGATGATGCCTGGCCTCAGCGGGTATGATGTGGTGCGCAAGATGCGCCAGGACCCACGCACCGCGCGCATCCCCATCCTCATTCTGACCGCGCGCAGTCAGCCCATGGACAAAGAAATGGCGCTGGAGGCGGGAGCCAACGCCTTCATGTCCAAGCCGGTCACGGCGCACGAATTGACCGAGCGCGTGGAAGCGGTGATTCGAGCGGGCGTCAATTACCGCGTGCACACTGGCCTGCTCACCGAACCCATCCCCTCGCGGCTGGGCCGCCCGGCAGGTCGCCCGGCCACAGGCCCGCTGACCCCGCCGCGCCAGACACCGACTCCGCCTGCGTCCGGTGCTGCCGCGCAACCGACGAGCACCGCTGAAACCACCCGCACGTCCCCCAAACCGCCGCCGCGCCTGCCCGTCACCACGGTGATCAGTCTGCGTGGGGGCACGGGGTGTACCACCATCGCCATCAACCTGGCCGCCGCGCTGGCAGGTGATGCCCGGCGCGTGTGCCTGGCCGATTTCAGCGTTGCGGGCGGGCATGTGGCGCTCTACCTGCACCTCAAGCCTCAGCATTCGTGGCAAGACCTGCTGGCCCAGGGCGACACGCCCGCCGTCGCGGAGTTGCCCGGCCTGCTCACACCGCATACTGCCTCCGGCCTGGCAGTGCTGGCCGCGCCGTCGCGCCCACTGGATGAGACGCTCTCCACCCCCGCCACTCACAGCGTGCTGCGCGCTCTCACGGCGACCTATGCCCCCGTGGTGGTGGACAGCCGCCAACTCGATCCAGCGACGAAAGGCGCGCTGCAGGTCTCCAGTTCGGTGGTGGTGGTGATGACCGATGATCCCGCCGCTGTGCAGTCCACCAGTCAGTTGCTGGGCGTGCTGGCCGGCATGGGGGTAGAGATGGGGCGTATCCGCGTGGTGCTCAACCATGTGCGGCCTACCTTCGATGTGCCCGCCGACGCGATCCAGAAAGCGCTCAAACGCCCCATTTCGGTGGACGTGCCTTATGAGCCAGGGCAACCGATCGCTGTGCGGCGTGGCGTGCCCCTGGTGAGCACCAAACCGGACAGCGCCTTCGCCCGCAGCATTCAGCAACTGGCGCGGACAGTGGTGTCCTGATGGGCGATTCCCGTATAACCTGGTGAGAAACCGAGCGACAGGAAGGCAGCCTATGAGCAGACGACGCACGATCGGCCTACCGGCCCTGTTGATTCTGGCGAGCGTGTTGGCGCTGGGCGCTGTCCCCTTCGCCTGGGAAAACGGGCCTGGGGCGCAGATCGATCCCACGCAGCAACAACAGACTATAGATGCCATCATTGCCGAGCGCTTCACGCAGACCGCCGCCGTCCAGCAGCAACTGGGCATGACGCAGACCGCCGAAGCGGCGACGCTCTTGGCTCCCACTCTGACCGCCGCCTTCGTCGCCACGGTAGACGCCGCCTTCAATCAGGCGCTCACCGCCACCGCTGCTCCCCTGGCAACAGCCACTGCCGAAGCCCTGGGCCAGACCATGCCCGGTGTGCTGGCCGCCCTGAACGCCGTCGCCGACGAGCGGGCGCAGGCCATCACCCGCTGGCTGGGCGAAAACCAGGTGACGCTCGAAGTGATGCTCACCGCCAACGAGCTGGCGACGGCAGATAGCGCAGCGCTGACCAGCCTGTTGCCCTCGCTGCTGGCGGGACAGGATCGCTTCCGCGCGCTGTTCGTCTACGACATAGAGGGGCGCGTGCTGGCCTCTACCGAGGGTGCTCCGGCGCTCGCCAGCGTCGCCGATCAGCCTTATTTTCGCGCCAGCCTGCAGGGACCGCTCACACAACCGCCTGCGCTCGGCGCGAGCAGCGGCGAATTGGTGATGATCGTCACCCGCCCCATCTTCGCCGACAGCGGTCAGACCGTCGGTGTGCTGGCGGGCCTGGTTGACCTGAATACCCTGGCCGCGCTGTTCGCCGCCCCCACGGAATTCGAGGGCCGCCTGGCGTCTCTGCTGGGCGTTACCCTGGAAGCGACCGATTACCTGGTCTCCGGGGCCACGCACACAGCGCTGGCTCCGGCGGAACTGAGCGCCCTACCACGCCTGGATAGTGCTGGCATCGCACGGGCGCTGGCCGGAGAGAACGGCACCGGCACATACAACGACGTGGCAGGCACGCCGGTCGTCGGCGCGTTCCGCTGGGTGCCGCCGCTCAACGCGGCCCTGCTGGTAGAAGTACCTCTCAGCAAGGCCGTGACGCTGGCCCCGGCGCTGCCCACCCCCACCCCCACGCCCACCATCACGCCTACGCCGCTGCCCGCCTCCGCTACCCCGCGCCCGGAGATCTTCCCTACCAATACCGTGGCGCAGGTGCAGATCGCCGAGCAGGTTTTCGAGCACGGGCGCATGTTCTGGATTCGCCATACGCGGCAAATCTGGGTGATGGTCAACGTGCCGCCGGACGCGCCGGGCGGTGACTGGTTCTGCTACAACGACACCTTCGTGGAAGGCGAGCCGGAGATTGACCCGTCGCTGGTGCCGCCGGAAGGGACGTATCAGCCGCGGCGCGGCTTCGGCAAGCTGTGGCGCAATCGTCCCGAACTGAAGAGCGCGCTGGGGTGGGCCATCACGCCGGAGTTCGAGCTGACCAGCAACTACACCTATATCGCCGGAGGCTACGTGCAGGACAATCAGTACTTCCCTGGCCCCGGCGAACACCGCCTGACCACGCTCTACAACGAGAGCATCTCGTTCTTCGAGCAGGATATTCGCGGCGATTGCCTGGGCGGCACCTGGCGTATGACGGGCGTGCCATAGAGGCTGTCATGAACTTTCGGGGAGTGTCTTTCCCTCACCCCTAAATCCCCTCTCCCTCGCGATTGCGTCGCAGGGCGAGGGGATTTGCTGTCTCTCGTACAGGCGCTCTCCTTCACCCGCAGCACAGGAGGGCGAAAGAGTGCATAACGCGCCCTTGGGCGGCTCAGGTCTTCTTTTCCTCTGTCCTCAGCCCGACCGGAACAAGACCCCCGAGGTCTGCACGACTTCGTAAGTCTTGATCTGTGCTCGAAATTGGGCATTTGACGCCGCTAAGGGTACACTTTGGCGCTTGAGTGGACGGCTCGTCACCTCGCGTGCCGGCGAGGGACAGCGCAACGTCCATATGTGCCAGCCTGCGCCTGCCCTCCCTGGGCGGGCCGTGATCAATCCATTCAGGAACATAGGAGGTTTCTGTGTCCGATAAGGTTCGTGTCGCCATTATCGGCGTGGGCAACTGCGCCAACTCGCTGGTCCAGGGCGTGCACTACTACCGCGACGCGCATCCGGATCAGCACGTCCCTGGTCTGATGCACGTGGTGCTGGGCGGCTATCACGTGCGCGACATCGAGTTCAGCGCCGCCTTCGATATTGACGTGGAAAAGGTGGGCAAAGACCTCAGCGAGGCCATCTGGAGCGGGCAGAACAACACCATCAAGTTCGCCGATGTGCCGCGCCTGGGCGTCCCTGTGCATCGCGGCATGACGCACGATGGCCTGGGCAAATATCTCAAGCAGAAGATCACCAAGGCCCCCGGCCCCACCGCCGACATCGTGCAGATTCTCAAAGACACCGGCACCGACGTGGTGGTCAACTACCTGCCGGTGGGCAGCGAGCAGGCCACCAAATGGTATGTGGAGCAGGTGCTCAACGCAGGTTGCGCCTTCGTCAACGCCATTCCGGTCTTCATCGCCCGCGAACCCTACTGGCAGCAGCGTTTTGCCGAGCGCGGCCTGCCACTCATCGGCGACGACATCAAGTCCCAGGTCGGCGCGACGATCCTGCACCGCGTGCTGACCAATCTGTTCAACGATCGCGGGCTGCGCCTGGAACGCACCAGTCAGCTCAATGTGGGCGGCAACATGGACTTCTTCAACATGCTGGAGCGCGAGCGTCTGGAGAGCAAGAAGATCTCCAAGACCAACGCCGTCACCAGCCAACTGCCCTACGAAATCGATCCGGAGAACGTCTACATCGGCCCCAGCGACTACGTCCCCTGGCTCAGGGATCGCAAATGGGCGTACATTCGCCTGGAGGGTTCGGCCTTCGGCGACGTGCCGCTCTCCATCGAGTGCAAGCTGGAGGTGTGGGATAGCCCCAACAGCGCCGGCGTGATCATTGACGCGGTGCGCTGCGCCAAGATTGGGCTGGATCGTGGTCTGAGCGGCACACTGGAAGCGCCCGCGGCCTACTTCATGAAGTCTCCGCCGGTGCAGATGCCCGACGACATCGCCCGCAACAGCGTGGAGGCGTTCATCCGCGGCGAGAACAACCGCACGGTCAAACCGCCCGCGGGCTGGAAGGGCAGCGACAGCCCCTCCGTACCCCATAACCCACACGCAGACGAGTAGCGCTGCGCCGCGCCCGCTGCCAGGGGGCTTGAACGACAAGCCCCCTGGTGGTCTGCCGGTCGCCTGGGCCTGTCGGGCGGTCGTCACATCCGTCGGCAGGGGACAGGGTGTATAAAGATTTGGCCTATCTGCACATACTGCGCTTTTCGCAAACTGCACGAAATCCGCTATACTTAAAAACGGTCTGCGGACCGTGTATTTCGCCTAGAGAGTTACAAGGAGATTACCTGCTATGAAGCGACTGCTGACGTCACTGCTGGTGGTGGTGCTCGTGCTGATGGCGGCTCAGGTTGCCGTCGCGCAGGAGGGCGAGGAGTTCACGGTGAAGGAACTCATCCCCTGCGACGAGTACGATCTCAGCGACCTGCGCATCGGCCTGGTGACAGACGTGGGAGAAATTGACGACAAGAGCTTCAACCAAAGCTCGTGGGAAGGCGTGCTGGCAGCCGAAGCCTGCGGCGCGACGGTGAACTACATTGAGACTCAGAACGCCGCAGACTATGCTGACAACATTGCCGAGTTCGCCGAAGCCGACTACGACATCATCGTCACCGTCGGCTTTGCGCTGGGTCCGGCCACCCTGGAAGCTGCCAAGCTCTATCCGGATGTGCTGTTCATCGGCGTGGATCAGTTCCAGGTTGAGCCGGTGGACAACGTGGTCGGTCTGGTATTCCACGAAGATCAGTCCGGCTTCCTGGCGGGCGTGCTGGCGGCGCGGCTGACCAAGACCGGCACCATCGCCGCCGTGCTGGGCACCGACCAGGTGCCGCCCGTGGTGGCCTTCAAGGAAGGCTATGAGGCGGGCGCGCGCTACGTCAACCCGGATATCAAGATCATCTCCACCTATCACCCCGGCGCAATTGACCAGGCCTTCACCGACCCCGAATGGGGCGCGACCACGGCCCGTCAGGCGCTCGACCAGAACGCCGACGTGATCTTTGCCGCGGGCGGCAAGACAGGCAACGGTGGCCTGATCGAGGTCGCCAACGCCGTTGGCCCCGATGGCCCGCCGCCGTTCTGCATCGGCGTGGACACCGATCAGTGGAACACCGTCCCCGAAGCGCATCCCTGCCTGGTGTCGAGCGCGATGAAGCTGCTGGACAAGGGCGTGGCGGATATCATCATGGCCTACGTGGACGGCACGCTGGAGCCGGGCAACTTCTTCGGCGAAGCCGCCCTGGCCGACTTCCATGATCTGGCCGACTACGTACCCGACGAAGTCAAGGCCGAACTGGAGGAGATCACCAAGGGCCTGCTCGACGGCACGATCAAGACCGGCTACGGCGAAAGCGCCGAATAACGCCTGCCGTTGACAACCGCATAGCTACAAGCCCCCTCGCCCCCCATGAGGGGGCTTTTCTTTCGAGGCTCGCCCCGCCCGGCGGTTGATCTGGTCTCTGGGGCGGAGACGCCGAGACCGCAGAGAAGCACATTAGAGGCCCTCTATCTCCTCCCTCTTTGCCCTCGGCGGCTCAAGACTACTGCCCCAAAACTCTCGAATACACCCGCCGCAGCACGCACGCTGGACAGCGCCGCGCCCTTCGCATAGAATAGCGGAGTGTTGCCACCCATCTCCAGGACGAGCCAGCTATGGTCAACCCGGCAGCCCCACCCCTGACGGCGGAGGAACGCGAGCGTATCTACCGCCGCAATTTCATCTTCTTCCTGGCCGATTACACCATCTTCTCCATCGCGCTCAACCTGATCGGCCCGACGACGGTCATCCCCGACTTCGTGCGCAAGCTCACCGACTCGGAGATTCTCATCGCCATCTCCAGCCAGATGTTCGAGATCGGCTGGCTGCTGCCGCAGTTGCTGGTGGCGCGGCGACTGGTGCGCGTCGCTCACAAAAAGTGGTGGTTTGTGGGGCCGAATATCCCTGTGCGCACCCTGATTCTGATCTTCAGCTGGGTGATCGTGCTGCTCGGCCCAGAACGCCCCGGCGCGATCCTGGTCGCCTTTCTGATCTTCTACGGGCTGGCCGCGCTGGGCGACGGGCTGGTGGGCGTGCCCTGGATGGACCTGGTCGGCAGCAGCCTGGACGACCGGCGACGCGCGCGGCTGTTCGGGCTGGGCAACGCCGCCGTGGGCATCACCATCCTGGGTCTGGCTCCACTGGCCGGTTACATTCTCGGCGAGGGAGGGCCGGATTTCCCCAACAACTACGCCCTGCTGTTCGCGGTCTCCGGCGTGCTGTTTCTGCTGACGCTGCCGCCCATCCTGCCCATCCGCGAGCTGCCCTCTGCCAAACCGCTGGAGACGATCCCGCCCCTGCGCGAGTTTCTGCCAGGGCTGATGACGGTGCTGCGCCGCGACCTGCCCTTCCGCGCCGTGGTGAGCGCCCGCCTGCTGACCACCCTGGCGACCATGGCCGCGCCGTTCTACATTGGTCTGGCCACGGAGAAGTTGGGGCTGTCGAGCGATGTGGCTGTCAGCCGCCTGCTGCTGATGCAGACGCTGGGCAGCGTGGCCGGAGCGCTGGTCTTCTCGCGCTACGGGCACGACCGTACTATGCGCTTCACCCGCATCGCACTGGTCTTTGCCTGCGCGCAACCCCTGCTGGCCCTGCTTGCCAGCGCCCTGGGGCCAGGGCCGCTCTATCTGGCTTTTCTGAGCGGTGGGGTCGCCGCCGGTAGCCTGGGTATCAGCTTCCTCAACTGGGTCATCGTCTACGCCTCGCCGGAACAGCGCCCCGTCTACGCCGGACTGTTCAACACGCTCTCGGCGGCTGGCCTGCTGATCGCGCCGCTGCTGGGTGGGAGTCTGGTGCAGAGCTTCGGCTACGAAGCTGCTTTTGCGGCGGCTCTGGCCGCCCTGGGCGGCGCATTGCTGGTGCTGCTGCGCTACTGCCGCCCGGCTCCGGCGCAGGCGTGAACGCCAACGGGCACCACTCAGGCCGATCCCTCTGGCACGGGTGAGTGCTCGCCGACTGGTGAGACTGCGGATAGTTCGTCAGGCACCGCCACGTAATCCGGCAAGATCGCTTCTATACGGCGCACGTCTGGTCTGAGGTACGCGACGATGGTGATGAACATCACCAGCAGCCCGGCCATTACCGTCATCAGTCCGATGCCCGATCCAGCCTGTTCCCCCACCAGCGGCGCAACCAGCGTCCAGCCTTCACTGCGCACCGCTGGCTCGAAGACGCCGTCGGCCAGCACACCAGACAGCAGATACGCCACGGGCATGAGCAGCATGGACAGTTGCATCACCGCGGCGAAGACGCGGCCCTGCAGGTCGGGTGGGACTTTGATCTGCAGGATGGCGTCGAAAGCAGCGTTGACGATGGGCAGGGGGATCATCATGGCGAAGGCGATCACCCCCAGCGCGACCGGCGAGCGGGCCACGCCCAGCCCGGCGAACATCAGCCCGGCGAAGAGAACACCGGGGAAGATGGTGCGGGTACGCGGGCGTGTGCCACCCCAGGTGCTCATGATCAGGCCACCCACCAGCGCGCCCGCGCTGAACAGGCTGAGCAGCACGCCCAGCGTGGCTTCGCTGCCCGTCCGGCTGAGGATGTAGGGCGTCATCAACACGCCGATCACGGCGAAGAAGAAGTTGACCGCGGTCGCCGTGAACACCAGCAAGAACAAGGGGCGACGCCGCCACAGATAGCGGAAGCCGACCGACGCCTCGCGCCACAGGCTGCCCTGCGTGGCGCGCCCTTCTGCCGACTGCGGCGGGCGGGGAATACGCACCAGCCCCACCACGACAATCGCCACCGCAAACGTGAACAGGTCAATCGCCATCACGCCCGGCGCATCCACCAGGGCGAAAAGCGCTCCGGCCAGCGTGGGGGCGACCAGGCCCGCCGCCGCCCCGCGCATCTGCTGCACGGCGTTGGCACGGTCGCGGTGATTGTCCGGCACGAGCATGGTCACCGAGGCCGAGAACGCCGGCCCCTGGAACATGGAGAAGGCAGCCTGCAGCGCCGAGACCAGATACAGATGCCACAACTGGAACGCGCCGGACAGGAAACTGAGCATGAGCAGGAACGTGCCCACCGCCTGCCCGGCGTCCGCCAGGATCATCACATGGCGGCGATCCCAACGGTCGGCCAGCACGCCGGCGAAGCTGGGCGTGATCAGACGGGGCACAGCGGCGAAGAAAGCGGCCAGCGTCAGTGGCGTGACATCGCCGGACTCTTTGTAGACCCAGATGCTGACCGCCAGCGAGGTCATTTCACTGCCGATCAGGGAAAAGGTCTGGGTGACGATAAGCAGGTAAAAGGTGCGCAGAGAGTGGCGGTGAGCCATAACTCTTCGTCCTTGATCAGAAAAATCAATTCGCACATTAACATTTTACGCAGAAACGCGCAAGAAGTTTCATTTTATCAAGGTATTGTTCAATTTTGTGGAAGAGACGCTTCATCAGGCGCTGCGCAGGTAGAGCAAAGGATGAGGGCAGAAAATGCGCTGAGCCTTTCTTTGCGCTCTGCGGTTCAAAACCATTGCCCCAGGACCAGAATACCCCCGACCCCAGAATGGCATTCCGCCGATTTCGTGATAAATTTTTCAATAAAGGCTGTTTTTTATGACACTAATCGGTTATAATCTGTGGGCGAGGGTCCTCTGTGGCCAAAGCGTGTGAAGAACGTCACCCATCCCCCTGTACGTGCCACCCCGGTGACGAGCAGCAGAGCAGCCCTGCGGCGGGCGTTCACCCTCACCCACAAGAGATAGCAGGCAAAAGCGGGAAGAACACGCATGAAACGATCCGTCTTCACTTATGTTCCGGGGCTGGCAGCCCTGGCGCTGATGTTGCTGGCGCTCCCTGCCAGGGTCTGGGCGCACGGCCCGGTCTCCGGCGGCGCGTCCCGCACCGACATCAACGACCTGTTCAACGTCTTGTTCTGGATTTCTGTGCCCATCTTCCTGTTGGTAGAGGGATTGATCCTCTATGCCATCATTCGTTACCGTCGTCGGCGACACGATGAGATGCCAGAGCAGATCGAGGGACACCGTCCCCTGGAGATCACCTGGACGGTGTTGTCGCTGCTGATCATCGCCGTCATCTTCATCCTGACTGCTCGCTTTATGACCACTCGCTATCAGGTTCAGGCCGACAACGGGGATACCACCCCCGACCTGACCGTGCACGTGACCGGTTACATGTTCAACTGGGACTACGAATATTTCCTGGGCGCGGGTGAAGAGACGGGGGTGATCACCACACGCAAGCTGACCATCCCTGCCAACCGCAACGTGCTGCTGGAAATCACCTCCACCGATGTACAGCACAGTTTTTGGGTGCCCGATCTGGCGGGCAAAGTGGACGCCATTCCCGGCTACACCAACACCATGTGGCTCAACGTGCCCAAGACGGGTCTTTATACCGGCAACTGCGCCGAATACTGCGGTACGCTGCACTACGACATGCTCATAGACGTAGAGGTGCTGGAACCAGCGGCATTCGATGCCTGGTTGGCCGAACAAATGGCGTCTTTGGGGCGTTTTGTGCCCATTGGGACCGACCTGACTTCGCCGCTACCCGCGGGCGATGTGGCGCGCGGTGAGCAGCACTTCGCCGAACTGGGCTGCGTCAGTTGTCATGGCGAACAGCCTGGCGTTGGCCCGTCGCTGGCTGCCATGGCCCGCGATGCCCGCGCCGCGGACGGCTACACACCCGAAAGCTACCTGCGCGAATCGATCCTGGTGCCGTGCGCCGTGCAGGCCGAAGGCTTCAACTGTCAGATCATGCCCGCCGACTACGGCGAGAAACTGAACGCGCAGGGCCTGGCCGACATCATCGCCTACCTGCTGTCGCATTAAGCGCGCGAGTCCGTTTGAGTGGGAGAGAAATTGACAATGGCCACGATTGCATCCCCCTATCCCGTAGCGCACCAGCCGCGCGGTCTGCTGGCTTGGCTGACCACTGTCGATCACAAGAAGATCGGCATCATGTACGTGCTGACGACCTTCACCTTCTTTGTGATCGGCGTCTTTCTGGCGCAGATTCTGCGTGCAGAGCTGGCGCTGCCCGGCGGGCAGGTCGTCTCGGCGCAGGAATACAACCAGATTTTCTCCATCCACGGCTCGACGATGATCTTCCTGTTCGTCATCCCCATGCTGGCCGGGCTGGCCAACTACGCCGTGCCACTGATGATCGGCGCGCGCGACATGGCCTTCCCGCGCCTGAACGCCCTCAGCTATTGGTTGCTGCTCTTCGGCGGCCTGACCATGTATGGGGGCTTCCTGGTGGAGGGGGGCGCGGCGGCCAACGGCTGGACATCGTACGTGCCGCTGGCGGGCAAAGACTATTCACCGGGCTTCGGCACCGACCTGTGGCTGATCGCGGTAGCGTTGGTGGGCACGTCATCACTGATCGGCGCGTTCAACTTCATCGTGACCATTCTCAAGCTGCGCGCGCCAGGCATGACGCTGATGAAGATGCCGCTCTTCCCCTGGACCGTGCTGGTCATGGCCTTCATGATCGTCGCGGCCACGCCCGTGCTGACGGTCAACGGTTTGCTGCTGCTGCTCGACCGCAACCTGGGCACGCAATTTTTCAACCCGGCGGCGGGCGGGGATGCCGTGCTATGGCAGCATCTGTTCTGGTTCTACTCGCATCCGGCGGTCTACATCATCGTTCTGCCGGCCATGGGCATCATTTCCGAGGTGATCCCGGTCTTCTCGCGCAAGCCGATCTTCGGCTATAAGGTCATGGTCATCTCGACGATCCTGATCGGCTTCCAGGGTTTCTGGACATGGGCGCACCACATGTACACCATTGGACTGCCGCCTGCGCTGGAAATCTTCTTCGTGCTCACTACCATGCTCATTGCCGTCCCCACCGGTGTGAAGATGTTCAACTGGGTCTTCACCATGATCGGCGGCTCGCTGCGCTTCGATACGCCCATGCTCTACGCCATCGGCTTCCTGACGACGTTCCTCATTGGCGGCATCACCGGCGTCATGCAGTCGGTGCTGCCCATTGACGAAGTGGTCGCGGACTCGATGTGGCTGGTGGCGCACCTGCACTATGCCGTGTTCGGCGGAGGCGGCTTTGGCATCTTCGCCGGACTGTATTACTGGTGGCCGAAGATGTTCGGCTATCGGCTGAACGAGCGGCTGGGCAAGCTGCAGTTCTGGACGCTGTATATTGGCTTCCACATCACCTACTTCCCCATGCACATCCTGGGGTTGATGGGCATGCCGCGCCGCGTCTACGACTACCCGGAAGATCGCGGCTGGACGACGCTCAATCAGCTTTCGACGGTGGGCGGGATCATCATGGGCATCTCGGTGCTGATCCTGGTCTACAATATGATTCGCAGCGCCCGCCATCATCAACCGGCGGGGAACGATCCCTGGGAAGGCGACACGCTGGAATGGACGACGACCTCACCGCCGCCAGAGTACAACTTCGCGCGGATACCGGTGGTGTACAGCCGTCGTCCGGCCCGCGATCTGCGCCTGGGCCTGACTCCAGAGGGGGAATAACGCATGTCTGACGCGCAACTGCTCGCTCCGCGCGATGCCGAAGAAATGATCGAGGCGGTGCCCTGCCCGGAAGTCGCTCCGGCGGGCCCCGCCGAACCCGAAGAGGTGCACCTGCCGCCGCCCAGCCTGGCCCCCTTCATCGTGGGCGTTGGAGCCACGCTGGCGGTCATCGGGCTGATCGCGCCGCCGCTGCTGGTGCTGGGAGTACCTGTCACCCTCTTCGGGCTGCTGCGCATGGCCAGCTTTCCGGAGATCGATCTGCACGGGCGTTTCTTCGCCGAGCTGGATCACCGCAAGCTGGCGATGTGGGCCTTCCTGGCGTCGGAAGTGCTGTTCTTCGGGTCGCTGATCGGCACCTTCCTCCGCTTCAAGGTAGACCATCCGGAAGTGTTCCGCGCGGCGCACGAAGTGCTCAGCCTGCCCCTGGCGACGCTGGGCACCTCGGTGCTCATCGTCAGCAGCTTCGCCGTGGTGATGGGCCTGGAAGCCATTCAGTCGGACGACCGGCGGGTGTTCTTCAACTGGATGGGGCTGACGATCTTCTTCGGGGCGATGTTCCTGGGCATTCAGGCGTTCGAATGGTACGAACTGATGCACGAGGGCATCAAGGCCAGCAATATCTTCGGCACGGCCTTCTTCGCCACCACCGGCTTTCACGGGCTGCACGTGTTGATCGGCGTCGGCTGGCTGGTCATTCTGTTGCTGCGCGCCCGGCGCGGACACTACTCGGCCAACGACAACATGGGGGTCGAGCTGTTCGGGCTGTACTGGCACTTCGTGGACGTGGTGTGGATCGTGCTGTTCACGATCATCTATCTGATCGAGTGAGCGGGGGGACGGAGCAATTATGAATTCCGACACGCTGTTGTGGGTGACGCTGTGGGCAGCCGCCGGGTCGTTCGTGGGCGGCGTGCTGACGCCGCTGATCGCCGAGCGCAAACGCATCAACGAGTGGCTGGCGACGCTGGCGGGCCTTGTCCTGGGGAGCATCGGCAGCCTGATCGCGCTGATCCCCTTGTGGCTGGTGCTGCGCCTGCTGCCCGATCGTCCGCTGGTGCACCCGCGGTGGCGCGCTGACGCCGTCACCCTGGACGAACTACAGGTCGCCGCCCGCGCCAAACGCGCGACGCCAGGGCTGCTGGTTGCGCTGCGAGCCAACTTCTGGCCGCGGGCGCGCGCGCACGGGCACTCGCACCGCCTGACCTATGTGAGCGTGGCGATCGCGCTGGCCGTAATCACAGTCATTGAGGTGCTGCTGACCGTATTCGACCTGCCTTTCCCGGTCACCGGGCCGCTGGTGGCGCTCTCGACCAGCAAAGTATTGCTTGTGGCGCTCTACTTCATGCACCTGCGCTACGATAGCCGCTGGTACGCGGCGGTGTTCGCCTCGTCCTTTCCCTTCGCCGTCCTGGTGATCACCATCCTGGCGCTCTCGTGAGGGCAGCGGACGGCGCGGGGCGCATCTGACAGGCAAAGACCGAACCGCGGAGAGGCGAAGAGCGCGGAGACCCCGTGTCGTTTCCCCCTGCGGCCCCGGCATCTCCGCGGTGAACTTGCTTCAGACAGGGGCGTGTCTATGGCCAGGCGGGTACATTTCGGACTTGGTGGCAGGCTTACCACGGAGTTCGCAGAAAGCTCAGAGCTCTCTCGTCCCTCTCCTCTGCGCTCTCGGCGTTTCTGCGGTGCAAGAGCATTGCCCCTGAGACCCGGACGTAAATCTAAGGCTGCCCCTCACCCCCTGCCCCCTCTCCCACTGCGACGCAACTGCGTCGCGGGGAGAGGGGAACAAATCCCTCTCACCTTGAGGGAGAGGGACTTAGGGTGAGGGGCTATCGGTGAGGCTTTCACAGTCCCGGTCAACCATTTACGTCCGGACCTCAGCATTGCCCCCAAATCCGAACGCACCCTTGCGTCGAGCAGACAGCAGACTCTTGCACTACCGCCGCCCTTCCGGTAAGATAATGGTCAGCGAGCACTATGCGGGCATGGTGTAGCGGTAACACTACAGCCTTCCAAGCTGTCGTCACGGGTTCGAGTCCCGTTGCCCGCTCTCACAGCAGCGCCCGGCGATCGGCTGGGCGCTCTGTTCAGGGCCCGTAGCTCAGCGGTTAGAGCAGCCGGCTCAAAGCAACAGGTTCTCTCGATAGGATTTGTTGCAGGATGGGCGCTCTGGAGAGTAATTTCCAGGGGAAAACCTGTCAAATTCGGGGAAGCCTTCGTCGGCAGACATGGTAATCCCGAGCCAAGCCCCATGACCTGGGGAAGGTGTAGAGACTGTACGGCAGGCCCCCTCAGACGAGGGGTGAAGAGACAGTCCAGCCCACAAACCCGAAAGGGGCAGCGAAAGCTGTAGCTGGGAAGCATAACCGGTCGGTCGCAGGTTCGAATCCTGCCGGGCCCACTCTCTCCACAACCGACAACGAACCTCAGAATCAAAACAGGGGCCTCCATTTCGGAAGCCCCTGTGCCGTTCTCAGAGCTGCTCACCTAGGGATGCGGTGGCATCCGCCCTTCCTTGCTGTTGATCTCCTCGTGCGGGTCGGCGATCGGGTACAGGTCGTCGGCCTGGACATCCTGCGTCAGGCGGACAGCCGGTCCGGGCACCGTGCCCAGCCGCACCGAGAACAGGTCGCGCTGACCGGGGTTTTCTTCGCTGGCCGCAGCGTCGCTGTGGAAGACCACCGCCGTCCCGTCGCAGGTGAAGCCCGGCGCGCGATCCTCGAAGGTGTTGGTGGTCAGAGGTCTCACCTGACCAGTCGCCACGTCGGCCAGGAAGACATCCGCGTCGCCGTCCACGTTGGCGAAGAAGGCCAGCGAGGCCCCATCCGGCGCGAAAGTGTGCCCGGCCACATCTACGCCCAGGTCTACCAGACGGCGCGCCTGCAGCGTCCCCATATCCATCACCCACAGATCGTAGACGCCGAAGTCATTGCGTTGCAGCCAGGCCAGCGTGCTGCCATCGCGCGTGAGCACCGGCACGATGTCTTCGGTGTCGTTGTCGGTCAGTTGGGTCAGTTCGCCGGAGATCACATCCAGCAGGAAGATTTCCCAGTCGCCGTCGCGGTCGCTCTGGAAGACCAGGCGCGCGCCCTCCGGCTGACCACAGCCGCCATCCGGGAACCAGAACGGGTTGATGTCGTTGGCCGCGTCGTCGGTCAGGCGGACGGGCAGGCCATCGCCGGACACGTCAGCCATGTACAGTTCCCAGTTGCCGTCGCGGTTGCTCTCCCAGGCGATCAGGTTCGCCGGCCCCCAGACAGGGTTCACGTCGTTGGCGGTGTTGTAGGTCAGGCGGACCTGCTGCGAGCCATCCACGCGGGCCAGGTAGATTTCCCAGCCGCCCAGGATGTCGCGATTGGTGGTGAAGGCCACCCACTCGCCATCGGCGGAGTAGGACGGCTGCACGTCCTGGCTGCCGTTGCCCCGCGTGACATTGTTGACCAGGGTGTTAAGGCCGTCCTCGGCCAGGCGATAGATGTCCCAGTCGCCGTCGCTGTCGCTATGATAGAAGGCGTCCTGCGGGCGGCACACGCCACACCCAATCTCGATCGGTTCCCAGGCCAGGCGCTCCAGTTCGGTGCCCGGCTCGCCGAAGGTCACCGGCACCACCGGGAAGACCGGCGGACGCGGCGGGATGGGGATGATCGTCCCGCCAGGGATTTCGATGATCACCGGCGGCACGCCGATGCCGGAGGGCTTGATCACATTGGGGAGCACCAACTGATACACCACCACATTGGTGATCAGCTCCAGCGAGCCAAAGGCGTCCCATTCTGGCTGTTCGAGCGTGCGCCACCCCGTCCAGGTGCCGCCGCCCAGGATCACCGCGGTGCCCGCCTGCACGCGCACCCGATTGGGCGCGTCCGGATAGGCCCAGGCTTCGCCGTCGCTGGCCAGAAGCTGGAAGCGCCCATCGGGCAGGGTGCGCAGAAAGACCACACCATCTACGCGGATAGGCACCTCGTTGGCGACGATGTCCACCGGCACGCCGCGCGGACTCTGCACCACCAGCACATCCGGCGGCACCACCAAGGAAGGCGGCATACCCCCGCCCGTGCGGAAGGTGAATGCCTGCATAGGCGTCAGGCTATCGCGCGTGATCACCGGCAACCCGCCCACCGGCGCGTCGCTGTTGACGCTCGCACGCGGCACCCAGGCCACCTGCCGGTCGAACATGACGCGCAGCCAGACTCCATCTGGGCTGATGCCGTCGGCCTGCAGGACCGTGCCCGCGGACAGGCTACCCAACACCTGGCCGCTCGCGCCCGGCGTACGCAGGACGTTGGTCACTCTGGTAAGCGTCACAGGGACTACCGTCAGCGGCACCAGCGCCTGCTCTGGGGTTACGGCATTGGTCACTTCCACGTCGCCCAGCAACAGGAAGACCGCCGACTCGCCCGTGAGGCCCGCGGGGACGTTGGCCTGTACGTTCATCACGGCCACGCCCCAGGTGCCAGTAGTCAGGTTGATCGGCGAGGTGCGCAGGCTGAGCAAACCTGTCAGAGGAGCGCGGTCACCGGGTTCGTCCAGGGCTGCGCCAGGCACCGCCTGCGAAAACGTGGCGCTCACCTCGGCGAAGCCGTAGCAGGCGCTGTTCGCTTCCAGGTTGGCGCAGTTGGTGTCCAGTTCGGACAGCGCCCGACGCACGAGTTGTTCGTAGCCCACCTGCGCCCGGCTTGCTTGTGGCGCAGGAACGACCATAACCAGCACAATAACGATCGCTACAAGAAGAGATATGCGTTTCATAAGATAACTCCTTGCCAGCCTGTCACGCCCCGGCTGATGACAGTGGCCTTTGCCCACGCGGCGCGAACGTGGTGAATGTTGGAACCTTGTCAGCGGACTGTGCGATGGAGCGCTCTCTTCCCCCTCATACATGAAACACCCCGTTATCTCAACACTCTGGAGTGTCGAGCGTCACGACAGACTTCGATCTGTCAAAACACCCCTCCCCTACGCAGAGAGAGACCACCCGCATAGTGTTCAGAAGACGCCCTGTGGGATGCGACCAGGCTACAAGGGGGCAATCGCACAAGAAGGCGCTCAAAGAGAACACCTCTGGGCCGCTTTAAAGGAGACCGTCTATATGGTTATCCCCCTGACCCCACCAGGCATTCTAAGCCGCGAGACGGCAAGACACACCTCCCCTGCCACAGAGTGCGTCATCCGTGCTCGCAGAAATCGTCAATGTGCTATGATGCACACATTATGCTCTTATAGTACAAGGTTTGTCGTCTGCAGGCAACTACCTTTTGTCCAACATACTGGTGCTCTTATACGCCTTTCACAAAACCTTCACAAATGAGCCGGGCGGTTTTCCCCCCGCTTGGCCCGCCCCATTTTGCTTTTGCGCCGATTCTGGTTATTGTAGCTGCGTCGCTGACAGCAATGGTTATCTGGGGTGTGTTGTTGTGAATCGAGGGACTGGCTCGATGCCCGATCTGGAAACTCCCACGCTGCCCAAGCCGCTGGATGCGCCCGAAGAACTCTTTCGCGAAAAGCGGCGCCGACGTCGGCGCACCAAGCGACGCTGGTATCGCAAGTTGACGCGGCGGCTGGGGCGTTACAACTGGCGTGTGCTGCTGCTGATGGCGATCACCATTCCGGCGGCGATCGTCATGGGAGCGCTCATTCTCGCCATGAACGCCCGCACGCAGGTCGAAAACTCGTGGGAGAGCCTGGATCGCATCTGGACGACCGTAGGCCGCAAGTCTGGCGCTGACCTGACGCTCTCCGACTTCGAGCACTTGCAGGCAGGCGTGCGCGATCTGAACGCCAGCCTGAGCAGCGCCCGCCGTCAAACGCTCTTCCTGCGCCCCTTTACCCGCCTGAACGGCGATCTGCAAACGACCTTCAACATGCTCGACGCGGCCCAGGAACTCACCCTGGCCGCCGATAACCTGCTCACCGGCCTGCAACCGGCGTTGTTCTTCCTGACGCAGGGCGAAGAAGAGGAGCGCGTCGCCACACAATTCTCGTCCGGCGAGCGCGTGGTGGAGTTACTGAGCCTGGGTCGGGGACGCTTCACCCGCGCCGGACAACATCTGGACGCGGCCAAAGCCATCATCGAGCGCCTTGACCCCACCAAGGTCTCGCCCGGCCTGCTGGCTACGGTAGATGGCCTGGAAAGCACCTATCAACTGCTCACCGACATGGACCGCGTGTTGCTCCGTTCGCCGGAGTTGCTGACCGCCGCCCTGGGCCTGGAGGAGACACAAACCTACCTGATCCTGGCCCAGAACAACGACGAGCTGCGCCCTGCGGGCGGCTATCTGAGCACCTACGGCTGGATGACCGTGCGCAACGGGCGCGTGATGGACTATGACTATCGCGCCACCACGCCCAACAGCCCCAACCCGCCGCCGCTGACCATGGCTGATCAGGTACAGATTCCAGAGTGGTGGATTCCCTATCAGCAGCCCATCTACGCCGCCTGGGATTCGAGCTGGTCGCCAGACTTCCCCACTACGGCGCGCATGGCCGCCTGGTTCTATGACAACGGCGGCAATCCGCACAGCCCGGTAGACGGCGTGATCGGCATTGACCTGGTGGCGTTTGAGTACATCCTGGCCGAATTGGGCAGCGTCTACGTGCCCGACTACGGCATCACCGTCAACAGCGCCAACTTCCGCGAGACGGTCTACACCATTCGCGCAGCCAGCGAAGGCGAACACAAGGAATTCGTGGCCGCCGTCTACCGCCAGATTTTCGACAACTGGCAGCGGGTGGATCAGGAAAAAAGTGTGCAACTGCGCGGCGCGTTGCTCAAAGCGCTGCTGGAAAAGCACATCATGCTCTACTTCACCGACGAGGGTCTCAACGAGGCGATGCGCGTGCTGGGCTGGCTGGGCGACCAGAAACCCGCTCAGGATCACGACTATCTGCTGGTAGCCGAAGCCAACCTGGGCAACAAGGCCAACCGTTCGGTGCTGCGGCAGTTCACTTACGACGTGACGATCCAGGACGACGGCTCGCTGAGCAGTCGTCTGGCCATCGCCTACGATTACTCGGAACGGGTGGCCGAAAACGACCCCGCCGTCGCTCCAGCGCACGGCGACCTGGACTATCGCAGCCTGGTACAGGTCTTCGTGCCCGCCCAGAGCACGCTCAACGAGACCAGCAACCTGCCTCAGCAACCGGTCGTCGTGCCATGGGAGGCGCATACCGCGTTCGTGGCGCGGGCCGCCGTGGACTACAATCACAGCGAGCGCTATCAGTTTCTCTACCGCACGCCTCCCCTGGTGATCCAGGAAGGCCCTTACTATCGCTACAAGTTGCTGGCACAGAAACAGGCGGGCACGCTGGCCGAGCCGCTCAACGTGCAGATCACCCTGCCCGCGGGCGCGCGCACGGTCTACACCGACCCGCAGCCCGCCGCCAGCTATAGCCTGGATCAGCCGGTACTGGAGTTCCGCCTGACGCTGACCTCCGACCGGACAATCGAGGTGGTCTATACGCGCTGATGGCGCCCTGTAGCAGCACGAGGGGATATGGTAGCCTGGGATTGCGGAGCGCCGTGGGTGGCGCTCTCTTTGTGTATTGCCGGGCACGGCACATTGTCGCGGCGAAGGTCGAGGTAGGGGATATTGCAATACGCCCCTGAACGCTCAACGAGGGGGCCAACCCGCCGCTGGTATCCGCGCTAACTTGTTAGTCTGCAACATGGAGAGGAAACAGGGCTGGGGGTGAAGCAAAGCAAGGCAGAGCAGCCGTCTCGGCGGTGAATCTCGCCAAGCACAGCCAGGGATCACCGGTTGCCCCCAACTCTGCTACAATCTTTCGTGCCTGCTTTCGTCTGTGCGCCATCTCAGCCTTGCCGCTCCATATAGCGGCGGGCTGGCACAAGCCTATCTGCACGGAAAACAGGGCAAGATTGCACACACCGATCGCCAATCGCTGAGCGTCGCAAGAGCCAATGGGTGACTCCCGCGCCAACTTCTTCGAACACCTGCACCCGGCGACGATTCCCGCCCGCTCGGCTTCGTTCACCTATACCTTCGGGCTGGGCGGGATCAGCGTGTTGCTGGTGCTGGTGTTGCTGGTGACGGGCGCGCTGCTGATGTTCCTCTACGAGCCGTCGCTGGCGCGCGCCTATAGCTCCGTCGCCGAAATCACCTTCGAAGCGCCCTTCGGCTGGTTCGTGCGCAATCTGCACTACTGGGCCGGGCAATGGCTGGTGATCACCGCCACACTGCACATGGCCCGCGTCGTCTTCACCGGCGGCTACAAGCGTCGCCGTGCCAACTGGTTGATCGGCCTGGGGCTGCTCGTCCTGGTAATTCTGCTGGACTTCACCGGTCTGGTGCTGCGCTGGGACGCCGACGTGAGCTGGGCATTGCTGGTGGGCACCAACCTGCTGCGCGAAGTGCCGCTGGCAGGCGAGACACTCTACCGGCTAGTCGTGGGCGGCGAGGCGGTTGGCGCGGCCACCCCTGTCCGCTTCTACGGCTGGCACATCGCCGGGCTGACGATCGCCCTGCTTTTTCTGGGCGTGTGGCACATCTGGCGCGTCCGGCGCGACGGCGGGATCAGCCATGCCGCGCACGCGCCACGTCTGCCGCGGCGGGCGCTGGTGCGCGTCGAAGGGCTGGCGACGCTGATCGTCCTGGCCGCGCTGGGCCTCAGCAGCCTGCTGTGGGATGCTCCGCTGGCCCCGCCCGCCGATCTCACCTCGCCCCCCACGCACGAAAGCGCCGCTCCCTGGTTCTTCCTGGGCGTACAGGAAGCGCTGCGCTTCGCCAGTCCCCTGCTGGCCGGCGTGATCGCGCCGCTGCTTGTGCTCGCTGTGCTGGCTGCCCTGCCCTACGCCCTGGATCGGGCGACAGAAGGCGAAGGGCACTGGTTCAACACAGCAGGACGGCGGGCGCAGATCGTCTTCGTCGCCGTGCTGCTGGCCGTGGTCGCGCTCACGGTGCGAGGAGCGCTGCGATGAGGCGACCGACGCGCACGGAACTCTGGCCGCTGCTGGCGGCGGCGGGGCTGCTGCTGGTTGTCGTGGGAGCCTGGCTGCGCGAACGCTCCGCCCCCTGGCGGCGTTACCAGGATGCGCCGCAGGTGCGTGCCGTCGTGCCTAGCCTGACCGGTCAGCGCGAGTTATGCCTGACCTGTCACTGGGGTATCGAGGAGATCAGCCCTTCGCATCCGGTCGAGGTGGTGGGCTGCGTCGCCTGTCACGGCGGGGTGGGGGTCGCCCTGGACGCTGACCTGGCGCATACTGGCCTGATCCGCAACCCCGGCGATCTCGCTGTGGCCGCGCAGACCTGCGGCGGCAGCGCCTGTCACAGCGGCGCGCCCGCCGATCACCGCGATCATCTGCCGCGCGTCGAGCGCAGCATCCAGGCGACCTATGCCGGCGCGATCGCCTATGTGCTGCGCGCTTTTGGTGTGCAGCCCGACGACGTAGCCCGCTTTGGGATACATGCCGTGCAGAGCTACGAGGGTCCGCCAGACAATGGCGGTCGCCCGGTGGTGGAGGCGCTGGCCGCTTTCGCTCCCGCGCCGGATGCGCCGCCGCTGGTACAGCAGTTCGCCGCGAATTGCCTGACCTGTCACCTGAGCGCCGAGGCGATCCAGGCCCCCTATTTCTACCGCGCGACGGGTTGCTCGGCGTGCCATGTGCTCTATGACAACGACGGGCTGTACAAGGGCGGCGATCCCACCCTGCCGCGCGACGAACCGGGGCATATGCGCCGTCACGAACTGACCACGGCCATCCCCTATACGCAGTGTAACCATTGCCACAACCGCGGCAATTACGAGTTGCCGACCATGACCTTCGTGCCGCGGACGGACATCCCCGCGCCAGACTACCTGAACGCCATCGAGCGGCGCGTACACGAATACTACCAACCGATCGGGCAATTCACCCTGTGCGAGTGGGAACTGGATTGCGTGGACTGCCACACGCGGCGCGAAACGATGGGCGACGGCTATCTCTACAGCAATCAGCGCGACGCCCGCTACACCGAGTGCCGCACCTGTCACGGGACGCTCGACGCCCCCCCGCTCGCCTATACCATCACCGACCCGGACGATCTGGCGCTGCGGCTGGCTTTCCTCAACCCCTACCTCGACCTGCAGGTCGGCGATACTATCTTGATGACCAGCCTGGGCGAGCCGTTGCCACACGTCGTCTGGCGCGGTGACCGGCTGGAACTGACCATGAAAGCCACTGGGCAGCGCTATGACGTGCCCCTGGTGCTGGGATCGGCGTGCCAGCAGCGCCCCGATCAGCAGGAGAGCCGCTATTGCCATGAGTGCCATGCCTATGAACGAGACTGAGTTGCCAGGAGATACGGACGTGGAACCGATGAGCCGCCGCGAACTGTTCGGGGGACTGCGCAAAGCGTTGCTGGCCGCGACAGGAGCGCTGGCCGCGGGCGAAGCTGCTCAGATGGTGGCGCACTCGTCGCAGCCGCAGCCACCCGAAGCCGCAACCGCCGGGCGTCCGGAAGACTACGCCGCGCCCGGCGTGACCTTCGTGCGCGAGGCGCGCGCCTATCTGGTGCGCGACGAACTCGGTTTCTATGCCCTGGACGCGGTCTGTTCACACCTGGGCTGCCTGGTGCGCGCCGTCGGCGACGGGCAAAGCGCGCCACTGCTTGGTTTCGAGTGTCCCTGTCACAACAGCCGCTACGACGCCCAGGGTGAACGGCTCAGCGGGCCAGCGCCGCGCGGCCTGCGCTACCTGGTGGTGGAACTGGACGCGACGGGCGCGCTGGTCATTCACCGCGACCGCGAGACACACCCCGACGACCGGCTGATCGCCTGAAGGAGCATATCTTGGTGACCGATACTCTGTTCGCCCCCACGTCGCGCCTGGCCGACAGGCGTCTGCCTGCCCTGCTGGAACAGTGCGCGGCGCTACACGCCCATCTCTGCCCGCGCCAGGTGCTCGGTGTGCGCATGGGACTGCTGGGCGGGCGCTTGCTGGGGCTGGACGTGCCGCAGACTGGCAAGCGGCTGCTGGCCTTCGTAGAGACGGACGGTTGCGCTGCCGATGGCGTCGCCGTGGCGACTGGCTGCACCGTCGGGCACCGCACACTGCGCGTGATAGACTACGGCAAGGTAGCCGTGACGCTGGTGGACTCGCAGACAGAACGCGCCTTCCGCATCGTCCCCAGCCCGCACAGTCGAGCGCTGGCCTCTGCCTACGCGCCAGATGCGCGCAGTCGCTGGCAGGCTCAGTTGCTCGCCTACCAGATCATGCCCGACGAGGAGTTGCTGATCGCTCAGCCGGTGACATTGCGCGTGTCGCTGGAAGCGCTGCTGAGCAAACCGGGGCGGCGCGTGACCTGCGAGACCTGCGGCGAGGAGATCATCAACGAGCGCGAGGTCGTACACGAGGGCACGGTGCTGTGCCGCGCCTGCGCCGGAGATCGTTACTACGATCCCCTGGCGTGAAAAGCAAACCGGTAGGGACGGGTTTCGAAGCCCGCCCCTACAACCTAACGGTCTCACAGGGGACAGGGGATTGAAGGCGAGAGAAAAGCATAACGCGCTCTGAAGTCTCCGCGCCTCTGCGATGAAACCCCTACACCGGCGGCGTATGGGCCGGGCGCAGGCGCTGCGCTTCCTGCCGGGCAACCCACCAGGCGCCGGGCAGGGCTGCGCCCAGGATAGCGGTTGCCAGCCAGAACAACCCGCCGATATGTACCAGCGGCAGCAGCGCATAGGCGATCAACGGGCCGGCGGCGCTGCCTACGTCGCCCACCGTATTGATGATGCCCAGGATGCGCCCCCGATTGTTATCCCCGCCATAGTCGCCGACCAGCGTCATCACCTGTGTTTGCAGCACACTGGTGGCGATCGCGCCGAGCATGATCGCTGTCACGACCACTGCGCCCGTCCCGCCTGCCGTGAGCGCCATGGCAGCCACGCCCAGGATCAGCGCGCCGATCACCAATCGCCAGCGATCGCCACTGAGGTCAGAAAGCCACCCCGCCAGGGGCGACGCCACCAGACTGAGCACCTGGCTGGCGGCGGCCATCGCGCCGGTGAAGGTGGACAGGTAGATGATCGTCCCGGCTATCTGCACAGTCTCGCCGATGCGCTCTTCGAGCAGCAAGGGCAACACCGCGCCGAGAATGCCGATGAAGATCAGCCAGTTGACGCCCAGCAAGGCGATGGCCATCGCCAGCGGCAACAGCCTGTTGGGCGGAGGCACAGGTGTGCCCGGCAGGGTCTGGGAGCCGCTAGCCCTGGCGGGGGTACGCGCCGGTTGGGTCTCCGGCAGCGCTAACCACCAGCCGACCGCCGCTGCCAGCGCGATCAGCGAGCAGACGCGCAGCGCCGCGCTGTAGCCCAACCAGTCGGTGAGCACTCCTCCGGCCAGCGACGCGCCCCCTGAGCCGATAAAGAACCACATCTGCAGACGCCCGACGAAACGTCCCCGATTGGCGAAGGTGGAGAGATCGAGCGCCATGGTGCTGGCGCTGAGCCAGATGCCCGCCCACGAAATGCCCCATAACAGCCGCCCGATCAACAGCGGCCAGAAGCCCGGCACAGTGTAGAGCAGCGACGAGAGCGCGCCGCAGAACAGCGCCGGGACAGCGATGCGCCGCCGGGGAATACGCTCGATCAGCACGCCCAGCGGCCCGTTGAGGACGATGCGAATCAAGCGGTTGGCGGAGAGCATCAGGCCGACGTTCGCCAGGGCAATCCCCGCGTCTTCAGTATGGGTGGGCAACACCACATAGAGCGTCAGATCGCCCAGCAGCGACACCGCCACACCCAGGCCGATGATCAGCAGGGCTTGTTCGGCGGGCAGCCGTTGCCGCCACGCCAGGAGCCTAGTCACGGTCGAATGCCTCCCAGATGGGTTGCCCTTCCCACACGTCGGGGCGGGGGACGCCCAGCAGGTGGGCGATGGTGGCGGCGGTGTCGTAGATGCGCACTGGCGTCGTCAGAGCGTGCCCCGCTTTGATCGCCGGGCCGCTGATGATCCAGGGGATGGTCAGGTCTTCGGGCGAAGCGGTGCCATGTGTATGTTCGTGTCCGCCGTGATCGGAGAGAAAGATCACCGTGTACTCGTCGCGCAAATTGGCCTCGTCGAGCGTCGCCAGCAGCAGCCCCAACGCCTGATCCATGCGCTCGATGGCCTGCAGATAAGCCGCCGACATCCAACCAGCGGCGTGCCCCACCAGGTCGGACTCGGCCAGGTACACCACCACCAGATCGGGGCGCTCGCGGATCAGCAGATCGGCGGCCTGGGCGGCGACGATCTGATCGGCGTCCGGCGTCACAGCCCCGTCGCGGCAATAGCTGACGGTCAGGCTGCCGTGCGCCGACAGGTCGCGCAGTTGCTCCCAACTGTAAAACATGGCCGTCTGCCGTCGGTGCTGATGCGCGATGTCAACGAAGCTGGGGAAGTCCACTGCCGAAGGCTGAAAGTTGTTGTCGGTCACGCCGTGCCGTTCGGGCGTCACACCGCGGAACATGGACATGTGGGCGGGCAGGGTGTAGCTGGGCACGACTGATTGCGCATCCCAGGTATAAGCTCCCTGCTGCCAGAGCCGGTCAACATGTGGTGTGTGGGCCAGCGCCAGGGCATCGGGCCGGCAACCGTCGAAGATGACTAAAAGGGTTTTGCTGATCATAGGCGTGTGGAGGTTTCTCCGGTGAGTATGGGCTAGGGCGCATTGCGGGCGACAGAGGCGATATGCACGACGATCCCCTCTCGCTCCAGGGCTTCGCGAAACTCCGGTTTCAGACCATCGTCGGTGACAATATCGTCCACCACCGACAGCGGCGCGACGCTGGCGAACGTCTTCAGCCCGAACTTGCGGCTGTCGGTCAGCAAGATGCAGCGCTGCGCATTGTGGATCATGTGCCGTTTGACTTCGGCGTCGTCGGTATTGTACTCGGTCAGGCCCGCTTCCAGGTCTACCCCGCCGATGCCAATGAACGCCTTGTCCACATAGAACTGACTGAAAGTGTACTCCGCCACTGGCCCGATCAGCGAGCGCTCGCCAGGGCGCACGATCCCGCCGCACAGCATCAGACGAATGCCGGGCTGATCGGTGAGCAGGTTGGCGATGGGCAGGCTGTTGGTCAGCACGGTGATGTCTTGCAGGCGGGTGAGGTTGCGGGCCAGTTCCAGCGTCGTCGTGCCGATGTCCAGGGCGATACTGTCGCCTTCGTGCACCAGCGTAGCGGCCAGTTTGCCGATGGCGCGCTTGGCTTCGGGGGCTTCGTGCACGCGCGTCAACACGGGCGGCTCGTAACTGCGCCCCCGCGCGCTGACCGCCCCGCCGTGAATCCGCCGCAGCAGGCTGGCGCGCTCCAGGGTGGAGAGGTCGCGCCGGATGGTCATATCCGAGACGCCGAAGCGCTCACATAGCTCGGCGACCGTCACCGCGCCCTGCTCGGCGATGATCTGCAAGATGATCTTCTGACGTTCGATTGCGTTCATGCCAACTGCCTTTCGGCACGGCGTTTTATGTCATTTTGCCAACACGAATAAGTTGCATTTTGTGTTGAATTGTGTTGAAATAGACACAAAGCGCCATCATTCTCACCCTGCGCCGCGACTGACGCTAGCGTCGCCGCGATGGGATGACCAGATAGTCGAACCAGTTGCGCAGCTCGGCCTCGCGGTAGAGCGGGTCGAGGATGTCCGGCCCGACGGCAAAACGCTCGCGCAGCGCCGGATCGTCGGGGCGCTCGTGCAGAGCGAACATGGCCTCGGCGTAGGCCTGCACGTCCTCGATGGTGGCGAAGAAGCCTTCTTTAACAAGCGGTTCAGCGCGGGCGCGGATCAGGCGGGCCATCTCGAAGAAATTGTACTCCGGATGGTATTGCGTGGCCCAGAAGACGCCGTTCTTGTGTTTGACTTCCAACGCCTGCACGGGGGTGTGCTCGTTGGTGGCCAGCAGCGTCGCGCCGGGCGGCAGGGTGACGACTTCGTCCAGATGCATGATGAAGCCGTCGTAGACATCCGGCTTGCCGCGCAGCAAGGGGTGCGCCCGTCCGGCTTCGGTGCGCGTGATGCGGCGGGCAATGGCCCACTCGCGGCCTCTGGGGTTTTTGCGCACCTCGCCACCGGCGGCATAGGCGGCCATCTGAATGCCCCAACAACTGCCATAGCAGGGCACGCCTGCCTCGTAGATGGCGCGGGCCAGCTCCACCTGCCGGGTGACGCGCGGGTCGTCGGTGTGATAGATGGTCAGATCGGAGCCGGTCCAGATGTAGGCGTCGTAGGAGCGCAGGTTGGCCCCGCTGGGCAGGGCGCTATCCAGGTCGGCAATGAAGATCACGTCCAGGGTAGCCTGGGGGACGTAGGAGCGCACGAAGCGGGCGTACATCTCGTGCGGGTGACCTACGTCGGCGGCGTCGAAGCGTTCGCGGCTGGCTCTGGGATAGCCATTCAGGATGGCGATGGCGAGGGGCAGGTCTCTATACATGAGGTCTGTTTCCTTTCAAACAGCATCAAACAAGATTTGTGTGGATTCGAAAATACATCATGTGGGCAAAAAATACTACTCACCGCTCTTGCCAGCCAGACTTCCGCGCTCTGCGAGACGACGGAAAGCTCAAGACACGCGCTCTCACCGCACCGCTCGCCTTTTTCATTTAAGGAAGGATTGCTATGCCTTACGGGTATCACGGCAAAATTCTGCACGTCAACCTGACCACCGGCAGCCTGACCGTTGAGGAGCCGGACGAGATTTTTTACCGCACTTACATGGGGGGCAGCGCCATGGGGCTGTACTACCTGCTCAAGAACACGCCCCCAGGCACCGACCCGCTCGCGCCGGAGAACACGCTGGCGCTGATGGACAGCGTGGTGACCGGTATGCCTATCTCCGGCCAGAGTCGCATGTGCGCAACCGCGCGCTCGCCGCTCACCGGCATGGTCGGCGATTCGCAGTGCGGCGGCTTCTGGCCTGCCGAACTGAAATTCGCTGGCTTCGATGGCATCGTCATCTGGGGCCGCGCCGAAAGGCCCGTCTACCTGTGGATTCACGACGGTGAGGCCGAATTGCGCGACGCCTCGCACCTGTGGGGGCGCGTGACCCACGACGTGCAGCGCGCCATCGAGGACGAGTTGGGCGACCGCCGCGTGCAGGTGTTGCAGTGTGGCCCGGCGGGCGAACGCGGCGTGCGCTTCGCCGCCATGATCAACATGTCCAACCGCGCCAACGGGCGCACCGGCATGGGCGCGGTGATGGGCAGCAAGAATCTCAAAGCGGTCGTCGTGCGCGGCAGGCAGCGCCCATCCGTCTTCGACGGCGAAGCGTTCAAGGCGCTGGCCAAATGGGGCGCGGACAACACCGAAGACATCATGGGCAGCATGACTTTGCTGGGCACAACGGCCCTTATCCGCAAGCAGCAGAGTCGCGGCGGGCTGCCCGCGTACAACTACGCCAGCGGCGTCTTCGAGGGCTACGACTCCCTCAGCGGCGAGACCATGCGCGCGACGATCCTCAAAGAGACGGATACGTGCTACGCCTGTACGGTGCGTTGTAAGCGCGTGGTCGAAAGTCACGATGGCCCCTATCCCCTCAACCCGATCTACGGCGGCCCGGAATACGAGACGCTCAGCACGTTCGGCACCTATTGCGGTGTTTCCGACCTGAAGGCCGTGGCCTATGCCAATCAGCTATGCAACATGTACGGCATGGACACCATCACCTGCGGAGCGACGATCGCCTGGGCCATGGATTGCTACGAGCAGGGCATCATCACGCAGGCCGACACCGGCGGCCTGGAGCTGCGCTTTGGCAACGCCGAGGCCATGGTGCGCCTGACCGAGATGATCGCCCGCCGCGAGGGGTTCGGCGATGTGCTGGCCGACGGTTCGGCCATCGCTGCGCGGCGCTTCGGCCCGGCGGCAGAGGACTTGCTGATCACCGTCAAGGGATCGGAGATGCCCGCGCATATGCCGCAGGTCAAGCGCAGCCTGGCGCTGATCTACGGCGTCAATCCTTTCGGTGCGGATCACATGTCCAGCGAGCACGACGGCAGCTACACCGAGTTCAACCCGCGCATCGCCGAACTGGGGCTGCTCAACCCGCAGCCGCTCACTGTGCTCAACGCCGAAAAGGTGCGCTATGCCTTCTACACGCAGTGCACCTATAGCGCGCTCGATACGCTCAGCCTGTGTCAATTCGTGTGGGGACCAGACTGGCAACTCTTCAGCCTGCGACAGCTCGCCGACTTCGTGCGCGCGGTGACAGGCTGGTCGGTGACGGTGTTCGAGTTGCAGAAGCTGGGCGAACGTCGCCTGAACATGCTGCGCGCCTTCAACGCCCGTGAAGGTTTCGGGCGCGACCAGGACACGCTGCCCAAGAAGCTCACCAAACCGTTGCGCGGCGGCAAGAGCGATGGCCTGTATGTGACGGTCGAAGAGTTCGAGCGCGCCAAGGACATCTACTACGCCATGGCCGGCTGGGATGTGACGACCGGCACGCCCACCCGCGCCAAACTGGAAGAACTGGGCATCGGCTGGGTGGCCGACGAACTGGAAGCCGTGCGCACCGCGCCGCAAGGGGCAGGCGATGACTGAGTCGCAGCAGGTCGGTCTGCTGAGTCGCGCGGCGCTGGCCGAAGCCGTACAGCGCGGGGAAATCGAAACCGTCCTGGTAGCCTTCCCCGACCTGTACGGGCGGCTGCTGGGCAAGCGCTACGATGCCCGCTACTTCCTGGAGTCAGCGGAGCACGGCCTGCACTTCTGCGACTACCTGCTGGCCTGCGACCTGGCCATGGACCCGGTGCCCGGCTATCGCTTCGCCAGTTGGGAGCAGGGCTACCGCGATGCCTGGGCGACGGTGGACTGGAGTACGCTGCGTCGCGCGTCGTGGCTCGACCGGTCGGCGCTGGTCTTGTGCGACGTGCGCAACGAGATGACCGGCGATCTGGTGAGCATCGCGCCGCGCTCGGTGTTGCGCCGACAGATCGAGCGGGCGCGGGCGCTGGACTTGCTGCCGATGGGCGCGAGCGAGCTGGAATTCTTCGTCTTCCAGGAGACCTACGACTCCGCCCGCGCCAAACACTACCACGATCTACAAACCTTCGGGGCCTATATCGAGGACTATCACCTGTTTCAGGGCAGCAAGGTCGAAGGGCTGCTCGGCGCTATGCGTCAGCATCTGCATCTCTCCGGCGTGCCGGTCGAGTTCAGCAAAGGCGAATGGGGCGCGGGCCAGGAAGAGATCAACATCCGCTACAGCGACCTGCTGACCATGGGCGATCGCACCGTCATCTTCAAGCAACTGGCCCGCGAGATCGCCTGGCAACAGGGGCTGGCGATCACCTTCATGGCCAAGTGGGACGAGCATCACGCCGGCAGCAGCATGCACCTGCACTTCAGCCTGTGGGACAAAAGAGGCACGCGCAATCTCTTTGCCGGAGACCGCCCCCTGGCCGAGGGGCTGCCCGTCACGGCCAGCGCCACGTTTCGCTGGGCTGTGGGCGGGATGCTGGCGCACGCCCGCGAGTTGGCGCTGTTCTTCGCCCCGACGGTCAATTCCTACAAGCGCTATCAGGCCGAATCGTTCGCGCCGACGGCCATCGCCTGGGCCTACGACAACCGCACCACCGGTTTCCGCGTGGTGGGGCGCGGTGACTCGCTGCGCGTCGAATGCCGTATCCCTGGCGCTGACGCCAACCCCTACCTGGCCTTCGCTGCGTTGCTGGCGGCGGCGCTAGATGGCATCGAGCGACAGACGGAGCCGTCGCCCATGTTCGCCGGCAACGCCTACCTGGCGGCGGAGTTGCCGCGCGTACCCCGCACCTTGCCCGAAGCGATTGCCGCCTTCGAGGGCAGCGAGCTGGCTCGCGCGGCTTTTGGTGAGGAGGTGGTCGAGCACTACCTGCACTTCGCGCGCACCGAGCAGCGCAAGTTCGACGAAGCGGTCACCTGCTGGGAGCGCGCGCGTTTCTTCGAGCAGATTTGAAGAGCAACACCTTTGGGCAGTTTTCGCAGATTTATACAGAAGGAGCCAGATACACCATGCGACTAGAGAACAAGGTTGCTTTCATCACTGGCGCGGGCAGCGGCCTGGGCCGCGAGACGGCCCTGCTCTTCGCCAAAGAGGGCGCGCGGCTGGTGCTCAACGACATCAACGCGCAGACGGTTGAGCAGACGGCGCAGATGATCGCTCAGGCGGGCGGCCAGGCGATTGCCGTCGCCGGCAACGTGGCGGTGGAGGCTGATGTCGAGAAGGCCATCAAGGCGGGCGTGGCGAAGTTCGGCAAGGTGGATACGCTCGTCAACAACGCTGGCATTATGCCCGACGAAGATATTTCCGTGCTGACCATGGAGCCGGACGTCTGGCGGCGCGTGCTGGATGTCAACGTGCAGGGCGTGGCCCTGTGCTGCAAATACGGCATTCCGGAGATCATCAAGGCGGGCGGCGGCGCAGTGGTCAATATCGCGTCGTTCGTGGCATTGGTGGGCTGCTCTGTGCCGCAGGACGCCTACACCGCCAGCAAAGGCGCGGTAATCGCCCTCACGCACTCGCTGGCGGTGCAGTTCGGCCCCAAGAAAGTGCGCTCCAACGCCATCTGCCCCGGCCCGATCATCACACCGCTGATGGAAACGCTCTTCGCCACCGAAGAGGCCAAGATGCTGCGCCTGCGCCGTATCCCGATGGGGCGTTTTGGTCAGCCGCCGGACGTGGCCTATGCCGCGCTCTACCTGGCGTCGGATGAGGCATCGTGGGTCAACGGGGCCAGCCTGGTGGTGGACGGCGGCATCACGGTCAATTACTTCTAGGCAGGCGATGTTAGGGGGGCGTGCGTTCTATGTGCGCAATCCAACAACTGGGGTGTTGGCTTGTGTTGGCACGGAGACTTTTTTGGCATACAATGGCGGTAGGTCGGGGATAATCAGTTCGCCGCAGTCTGGCCCTTCACGTGCAGAACGTCCCCCTACTGACGAAATCCCCAGGAAAGGAGACGTAGCAGGAGCAGATTAAAGAAGTTTCAAGCGGTTTTCAGGTACATCAGGTTCTTTTAACGCTGTGTTAGGGTGGATTTGGTGTGGAGAGTCTAAAGTTCCGCTTTGTGCTCCGAGCACTGCTGTCCATCCGCAACGCTTAGTCTATTGAGGTGAGGAGATGAAAAAACTCGTATTTCTATCCGTTGTGCTGGTCATGATGCTGGCGCTGGCCGCGCCAGGGGCGACGAGCGTCGCGCAGGAAAAGACCAAGATTGACGTGTGGATCGCCTTCCAGGACTATCGCTGGGACTGGACCAAGGAGGTCGCCGCCCGCTTCAACGAGATGTTCCCGCAGTATGAGGTCGTCGTCACCGGCGGCTACAGCTACGAGACCGTCTTCGCGCAGGTGGCCGTCGCCGCAGAGCAGGGCCAACTGCCCGCCGTCGTGCAGTTCTTTGAGGCTGGCACGCAGGATGCCCGCGACAGCGGCCTGTTCAAGCCGATCGCCGATGCGCTGGGCGGCCGCACCGAAATCCTCGGCCTGCCGGTTGACTTCGACGACTTCGTCGAGCCGGTGCGCGCCTACTACACCCTGGATGGCAAGTGGACTTCCATGCCCTGGAACACTTCCTCGGCAATCATGTTCTCCAACATGAATTACCTGCGGGCTGCCGGTTGGGAAAAGCCGCCGGCGACCTGGGACGAGGTCGAGAAGGCCTGCGAAGCGATCATGGCCCTGGAGAACGCGCCAGAATACTGCTTCACCTGGCCGAATCATGGCTGGTTCTTCGAGCAGTGGCTGGCGCAGCAGAACGCGCTGTATGTCAACAACGACAATGGCCGTTCGGCCCGCGCGACGGAAGCTGTCTTCAACAGCGAAGCGGGCGTGGCCATCCTGCAGTGGCTGGATGACCTCTACAACAAGGGGTATCTGTACTACAGCGGCGCGCAGGGCGGCGATTCCTGGTCAACGGTGGATCAGGCGTACTCGACGCAGCAGGTTGCCATGGCCGCCTACAGCAGCTCCGATACGACCCTCTACACGCAGATGGGCATCGAGGGCGGCTTCGAGACTGTCGCTTCGTTCCTGCCCTACAACGACGACACGGGCTGGACGGGCAACCTGATCGGCGGCGCGACCCTGTGGCTGGCCGACGGCCTCGACCCGGCGGTTGAGGAAGGCGCGTTGGCCTTCCTGGTCTACCTGACCAACACCGAGAACGCGGCGGACTGGCACAAGATCACCGGCTACATCCCGATCCGCTACAGCGCCTACGACCTGCTGGAGGCCGAGGGCTGGTTCGAGCAGTGGCCCAACCAGACGGTTGCGGTGCAACAGCTCGCCCAGAGCAAGGTCACGCCGGCGACCAGCGGCGCGCTGGTGGGCGGCTTCCCGGCCATCCGCAACGTGGTCACGGCGGCCATTGACCGTGTATTGCTGAGCGACGACGACCCCAAGGCGGTGCTCGACGAAGCGGTGGCCGAAGCCAATCGCATCATCGAAGAGTACAACCTGCTGAACGCGCCGTAAACCTGGGGCGCAACTGGTCTGTTCACCTGGGGGGCGACGCAGGGGTCGCCCCCCAATCGGGTTTTCTCAAGAGTCCTGAACAGGAAGCCTAGAGAGAAAAAGTCATCATGGTCGTTTCTCCTGTGGTTCTGATGCTGGCGGGCGCAGCGATCGGGGCCGCTGTCGTGGCCTATATCTTCAAACGCGCCGGCGGACTCTGGCTGCTCGGCCTGGGGCTGGGGGCCATCGCCGGGGCATTTGGCTCGGCCCTGTTCCTGGCCCCGCTAGACTACTGTACCTTTGAGGCAGGTCGCGAATCGCTGGATCAGGCCTTCGGGCTGATCCTGGCCGCGGCGGGCACGGCTATCGTCGTGGCTCCCATCGGCTGGCTCAGCGGCAAGTTGCTGCGCCGCGAGAGTCTGATAGAAGGGCAGCAAAGCCAGGGGGCCTTCCGGCACTGGTGGATTGCCCTGCCCCTGCTCGCGCCAACCCTGACCATCCTGTTGCTGTTCCTGTACTACCCCTCATTGGAGACGCTGCGCCTTTCGACCATGCTCTCGCGACTGGGCGCGCGGCGCGAAGTTTTCGTCTGCGTGGACAACTTCACCCGCCTGGTGAAAGACCAGACCTACTTCGACACGGTTGTGCGCACGATGTATATGTCCTTCTTCATCGTCGTGCTGAGCATGGGGTTGTCGCTGCTGATCGCCACCATGGCCTATCTGCCGTTGCGCGGCGCTTCCATCTACCGCATCCTGCTGGTCTGGCCCTATGCCATGTCTCCCGCCGTGGCAGGGATCATCTTCCTGCTGATGTTCAACCCGTCGGGAGGTCTGATCAACTACCTGCTGGGCAAATGGTTGGGCATCAAGCTGGGCTGGCTCAACGATCCCCAGGTTGCCCCCTGGACGATCATCCTGGCCAGCGTGTGGAAGTCTATGGGCTTCAACATCCTGTTCTACATCGCCGGTCTGCAGAATGTGCCCAAAGACCTGATCGAAGCGGGCGCGATTGACGGCGCGGGGGTCTTGCGGCGGTTCTGGCACATCGTCTGGCCGATGCTATCGCCCATCACCTTCTTCCTGGTCGTCACCAACCTGACTTATGCTTTCTTCGAGACGTATGCCACCATAGACTACTTGACGCCCGGCGGCGGCCCGCTGCGCTCGACGACAACCATGATGTACCGGGTCATTCAGCTTGGCGTGCAGAACAACGACATGGGCAAAGCCGCCGCGGAATCGATCGTGCTATTCCTGACGGTGATCGGCATCACCGTGGTGCTGTTCCGGACGGGCGGGCGGCAGGTCACCTACGGAGTATGAGGCCATGACGGTTGTTTCACGAGAAAGCACCCGCGTATCACCGCTAGCCGCAGCCTGGCAGAGGGTGCGCAGGTGGTGGCCCAAGCGCTGGTACGCGCACCTCATTCTGATAGCGGCCTGCTTCATGTCGGGCATTCCCCTGTTCTATGCGCTCATCGTCAGCACGCAGACCAACGCAGAAGTCTTCCGCTATCAGTTCACGCCAGGCAGCGGGCTGCACGAGAACTGGCACGTAGTCTTCTACGAACGCCATCTGCACACCTACATGATCAACAGCGTGATCATGACCCTGGGCATCACCCTGGGCAAGACGATCTTCTCGCTACTCTCCGGCCTGGCGTTCGTCTATTTCCGGTTTCCGGGCAAATGGCTGGTCTTCGGCTTCGTGCTCATCACGCTGATGATGCCCACCGAAGTGCTGATCATCGCCCTGTTCCGCTTCATCAACAAGCTGCACTGGCAGAACACCTATTGGGCGCTGATCGTGCCCTTCACAGCCAGCGCGACAGGCACCTTCCTGTTCCGCCAACATTTTTCCAGCATACCGGCGGAACTCTCCGAAGCGGCTCAACTCGACGGGGCCAACCCGCTGCAATTCCTGTTCCGCGTGCTGGTGCCCATGAGCTGGAACACCATCGGGGCGCTGGCCGTGGTGCAGACCATCTATGCCTGGAACATGTACCTGTGGCCGAACCTGGTCATGTCCGACCCGGACATGCAGACCGTGCAGACGGGCATTGGGGCGCTGCGCCTGGGTGGCGGCGCGTTGCGCTTTGGGCCGCTGATGCTGGGCACGGTGATCGTCAGCCTGCCGCCGGTGAGCATCTTCATCCTGCTGCAATAGCAGTTCATGAGCGGCTTCACCCTCACGCGCGACAAGTGACCCGCTGCCCTCGTCCCCATCTCCGGCTGCGTCAGTGCTCCGGGGATGGGAGCTCCTGCGCGTGCGCGATGGAGTGCGTGCAAAGGTTGTCAGCGACTTGCCTCGCCCGATGGCCCTCATCCCCCGCCCCCTTCTTTCGCGCGGGCAAAGGGGCGTGTCCGGGCGAGGAAGGCGCTTCCCCTCGCTCCGCGACGCAGATCGCGAGGGAGAGAGGACTGAGGGGTGAGGGGCAGCCGATCACGGCAAACCGCCTGACACATTTGCACGCACCCGTCGCGATGAGCGCCCATCCCCCTGCCCGGCGAATGTGCTATGATCAGAGGCGTATCGCCTGCATCACCGCGCACCCTGCGCAGGTGCCTTCCCCATGACGGTTGCGACTGCGGAACTGTACCACTATCTCTTCGACGAGCTACCCGACGGCGTCCTGGTGGCCAATGAGGAAGGGCGCGTGCTGATCGCCAACCCGGCCCTCGGTCGGCTGGTCGGCTCGTCGCCCGCCGAGATAGTCGGGCAGCCTCTGGACGCGCTGCTGTCGCTGCCTGACGGGGACGGGAACCTGGTGCAGGCCCTTCAGGAAGCGCCCGCGCTGGAACTATCGCTCCGGCGACAGGATGGCGGGACGCTTTCGGTGGAAATGCGCCGCTCGACGTTTGTGCACGCGGGGAAGACGCATCTGCTAATCACCCTGCGCGATGTCACCGAGCAGGTACAGAGATACGAGCGGCTGATTCGCAACGAGCACGAGAAGCGCCTGATCGCCGAGGGGCTGCGCGGCATCCTGGATGTACTCAACTCCGAGCGTCCGGCGGGCGAAATCCTGGAATACATCATGGTCGAGGCACAGCGCCTGCTCAAAGCAGGTGCCGTGGCTATCTTCCGGCTGCGCGACGAGGACGATCAGCAAATACTCGAACTGGAAGCGGCGCGCGAGCTACCCCCCGACTATGTATCCGGTATGAAGATGCCGCCGGGCGTGGGCGCCATCGGCAGGGCGGTGTCCGAACATCGCCCCGTCTACATGCCCGATATGCGCGCCGCGCTGCCGGACTATCAGCGCCTGGGCGATCCGCGCCGCGAAATGTTGCTGATGCAGCTCATGGAACATTACCGCGCGGTGCTGGCCGTGCCGCTGTGGATGCGCGATGAGGTCTACGGCAGTCTGGTGCTCTACTACGCCGAGCCGCGCGACCTGACGCCGGAAGATATCGAACTGGCCGTGGCCTTCGGCGATCAGGTGGCGCTGGCCATCGCCAACGCTCGCCTGCGTATGCAGGCCGAGCAGGCCGCGACAATGGCTGAACGCCAACGCCTGGCCCGCGAATTGCACGACGCGGTCACGCAGACTCTGTTCTCCGCCAACCTGATCGCCGAGGTGCTGCCGCAACTCTGGCAAGAAGACCCGGACGAGTTCATGCAGCGTGTAGCCGACCTGCGCCGCCTGACGCGCGGTGCGCTGGCCGAGATGCGCACGTTGCTACTCGAACTGCGCCCCGCCGCCCTGGTCGAGACCCCCCTGCGCGACCTGGTGCGTCAACTGGTCGAGGCCATCACCGGGCGCACGCGGCTGGATGTGGAATTCACCGCCAACGGGGGACAGCATGTCTACCCCGCCGAGATACAGTTGGCGCTCTATCGCATCGCGCAAGAAGCGCTGCGCAATGTGGTCAAACACGCTCGTGCTCACACCCTGCGCGTGGCGCTGGTGACTACGCCCGCGCAGGTGTCCCTGACCATCGAAGACGACGGGCAGGGCTTCGACCCGCAGAACGTGCCTGCCGATCACTTTGGGCTGCGCATCATGCGCGAGCGGGCGGCGAGCATCGGCGCAGCGCTGACGCTCAACACGCGCATCGGCGAGGGCACGTCAGTGGCGGTGCAGTGGCACAGCCCCACTCAGGAGGAGATATGAGCGAAGCGCGCAAGATTCGCGTGCTGATCGTGGACGATCACGAGATGGTGCGCACCGGCCTGGCCGCCTTTCTGCTGGTGCACAAAGACCTGGAGAATGTGGGAGAAGCGGACAGCGGTGAGGAAGCGGTGCGCCTGTGCGAGCAAACCTGCCCGGATGTGGTGCTGATGGATATGGTCATGCCGGGCATGAATGGGCCAGCGGCCATCCGCGCCATCCGCAGCCTGTGCCCGCAGGCGCAGATCATCGCGCTGACCAGCTTCAAGGAACAGGAACTGGTACAGGAAGCGATTCAGGCGGGCGCGCTGGGCTTCCTGTACAAGAACGTGTCATCCGACGAATTGATCCGCGCCATCCGCGCCGCTGCCGCCGGTCAGCCGACGATGGCCCCGGAAGCCCTGCAGGCGCTGATCCGCACGCACGCTCAGCCGACGCGCCTGGGTCACGATCTGACCGAGCGCGAACGCGAAGTGCTGGCGCTGATGGTCAAGGGGCTGAACAACGTGGAGATCGCCGACCGGCTGGTCATCAGCCGCTCGACGGTGAAGGTGCACGTGAGCAACATCCTGGCCAAGCTCGGCGTCAGCAGCCGCACCGAGGCGGTGGCGCTGGCTGTCGAACACAAGCTCGTCTCGCCCTGAGACTGAGTTGAACCGCCGAGGTGCAGAGAATGCAGAGGAAAAGAAGACTCTGCGCTCTGCGGTGTTTTTTCCTATATCGGCCATCTGGCCAGGGACAAATCGGGCGAGTGGACAATACCGCCCGGCTCGTTGTTCCCCTATGATCACACTGGTCAGGCTTCGGGGGATCGCTGCGACTCCCGAAGCCTCTGTACGTAACGTGAACCTGGCATACGGGAGGATAAGACAAACGCGCCATGGAAATCAAACCTCTGGACAATGCCCAAACCGCTGAGCTTGAGGAGCCTCCTGGCCCGGATACGGAGCGCGTTGCTGAAGAACCCCCCGCTAACGCGCCGGTCCTGGCCGTCACCCCGCGACCGGCGCTGTGGGCCGATGTCCCCGACGAACAGTGGAGCGACTGGCGCTGGCAACTGGCGCACCGCCTGAACAGCGTCGAAGACCTGGCCCAACTGATTCACCTCACCCCCGAAGAAATCGAAGGGCTGACCGCCGAAAATCGCTTTCGGGTAGATATCACGCCCTACTTCGCCAGCCTGATCGATCCCGACGATCCGCACTGCCCGATCCGTCGCCAGGTGATCCCGCTGGGGCGTGAACTGGCCGCTTTCGAGGGGATGATGGAAGACAGCCTGGCCGAAGACCGGCACAGCCCGGTGCCCGGCCTGGTACACCGTTACCCCGACCGCGTGCTGATGCTGGTCACCACGCAGTGCGCCAGCTACTGCCGTTACTGCACGCGCAGCCGCATCGTCGGCAACCCCGGCGCGAACTTCAGCCGCGCCGAGTTCGAACTGCAACTCGACTATCTGCGCCGCACGCCGCAGGTGCGCGACGTGCTGATCAGCGGCGGCGATCCGCTCACCCTGTCGCCCAAGGTGCTGGAATACATCCTCTCCAGCCTGCGCGCCATTGATCATATCGAGGTGATCCGCATTGGCAGCCGCGTGCCTGTCTTCCTGCCGCAGCGCATCACCGACGACTTCGCCGAGATGCTGGGGCGCTATCACCCCTTGTGGATGAACATTCACGTCAACCATCCCAAGGAGATCACGCCCGAACTCAGCCGGGCGCTGGACAAACTGTCCCGCGCGGGCATCCCCCTGGGCAACCAGAGCGTCTTGCTGGCGGGCATCAACGACAGCGTCAATATTCAGCGCGAGCTGGTGCACAAGCTGGTGCGCAACCGCGTGCGCCCCTACTACCTCTATCAGTGCGACCTGGTCAAGGGCGCGGGACACTTCCGCACCACGGTCGCCAAGGGTATCGAGATCATCGAAGGGCTGCGCGGGCACACCAGCGGCTACGCCGTGCCCACCTATGTGATTGACGCGCCCGGCGGCGGCGGCAAAATCCCCGTCATGCCTAACTACCTGATCAGCCAGGCTCCGGGCAAGGTCGTGCTGCGCAACTACGAGGGCTACATCACCGTCTACGACGAGCCGCTCGACTACGACCCGCACGCCATTGATCACCTGGATCGTCAGGCGGCGCACCATCCGGAACCGGGACAGGCGGGCGTGGCCGGTCTGCTCGATGGGCGCATCAGCGCCATCAAGCCCGAAGGCTTCGACGAGATTCACCGGCGCGATGGCATTCAGCACCGCCTGAACGCGGACGAGCAGAAATGGCGGCGCTTCCACATGGGCGATGCTCTGGGCACGGAGTCGCAGAGCAACGGCAACGGCAATGGCAATGGCAAGCGCCGCACCATCCGCCGTCGCAACGGTCATACACACCCTCAGGGAGAAGCCTAGTCCGATGCGGATCGCTGTTCTGGCCAATCTGAAGAAAAACGCGCCCCGCTGGGAAGGGATGCCCGCCGATCAGTGGGACGATCTCGATAGCCCGCGCACCGTCGAAGCTATCGTTGCGGCTTTGCGCAGCGGCGGGCACGAGGCGGAGTTCATCGAAGCGAGCATTCACCCGCCCTATAACCTGATCGAGGCGTTGCAGCGTTTCCAGCCCGACCTGTGCTTCAACATTGCCGAAAGCCATTTCGGCGATAGCCGCGAGTCGCAGGTACCGGCGCTGCTGGAAATGCTGCGCATCCCCTATACCGGCAGCAAGTTGTTGACGCTGGCGCTGGCGCTAGACAAGCCCATGACCAAGCGCCTGCTCAAATACTACGGCCTGCCCACGCCCGCCTTCCAGGTGATGGAACGGGCCGATGCTCCCCTGGCCCCCGATCTGCTGGACGAACGCGGTGAGCTGCGTTTCCCCATGTTCGTCAAGCCCAGCCGCGAGGGAACCAGCATGGGCATCAGCGCCGACTCGATCGTGCGCACAGTAGACGAACTGCGGACGCAGGTCGCCCGGCAGATCGCGCTCTATCGCCAGCCGATCCTGGTCGAGCGCTACATCCAGGGCCGCGAGATCACCGTCGGCATGGTGGGCAACCTCGACCCGCAGCGCGATTACCAGGTGGGCGAAGGCATGGCCTCCGACGAACTGCCCAGCGGTCTGACTTTCCTGCCGCCGATGGAGATCGATCTCGATCACTTCGCCCATTCGGAAGATCGGCTGTACACCAACCGCATCAAGACCGAGTGGGCCGAGACGATGGACATTTACCTGTGCCCGGCTCCCATCGAGCCGGAACTGGAACATCGCCTGAAGGTGCTGGCGGGCAACGTCTTCCGCGCCCTGGACTGCAAAGACGTGTCGCGCGTGGACTTCCGCGTGGACGTGGAGGACGGCAATCAGCCCTATATCCTGGAAATCAACCCCCTGCCCGGCCTCAACCCCGACCTGAGCGACCTGTGGCTGCAGGCGCGCGCGGCGGGGTGGAGCTACGAGCGCCTGATCAACACCATCGCCGAACTGGCCGCCGTACGTCATGGACTCATCGAGGGCGTGACGGCGCGTTCGGTCCGCTGACGTAAGTGCGCGCCCTCTCCCCGACCCTTCGGGCAGCGGGGAGAGGGTGTGCCATGCAGCGTGGGTATTCCCTGCGCTGCCGGGATCACATCCATGTCTCGCATTCTGGTCATCGAACCTCATCCGGATGTGCGTCAGGCTCTGCGCGTCCTGTTGCAACGGCAACATCAGGCACCGCTTGAAGTGGTGGGGCTGCTGGACTCGCTCGACAGCCTGCCCGACGCGATTGCCCGTTTACAACCCGATCTGGTACTGGTAGACTGGGACCTGGCCGCCGCGCATCAGACGACCATCGCTGCCATTCGCGCGCTGCTGCCACACGTAAGCATTGTGGCGCTGAGCGTACAACCGGAAATGCGCCAGCAGGCGCTCAACACCGGTGCCGATGCCTTCGTCAGCAAGAGCGAACCCGCTGACGGCCTGTTGCAGGCGCTGGTGGCTCTCACCTGAACTCTGGTGTCGGTTCGCCTTATTCGCGCCGGCGTCCGCTCGTGGGACGCCGGTTTGTTATGGGTGGAGGTACTCATGCCCCTGGAAACTCTTGCCCTGGCTCTGGGCATTTTCGTCTTGCGCTTGATCAACAATGCAGTCAGCACGGTGCGCCTGGTAGTGCTCAACCGCGATCAGCGCGTCCTGGCGACCGTGCTGGCTGTGCTGGAATCGCTGATCTTCGCCGTGTCGCTCGGCCCGGTGCTGGCCGACCTGAGCAATCTGCTGAACCTGGCCGCCTACTGTGGCGGTTATGCCATCGGCGGCTACCTGGGCCAGGTCATCGAAGCCCGCTTCGTGACCGCTTTCATGACCGTCAACGTGATCGTGCCGGGCCGCGCCCGCGAGATCGCCGAGCACCTGCGCGAACGCGGTTTCGGCGTCACCGAGACAATCGGCGAAGGGGCCAGCGGCGTAGTCACCATGCTGCGCAGTGTGGTCAAGCGACAGGACGTGAGCGACCTGCTGCACTTTGTCCGCCAGGAAAACCCCAATGCCTTCGTCACCGTGGAGGAGGCGCGCGCCGTACAACGTGGCTGGCTGCGAGCCGCGCGCCCGGCGCGGTGAGGGCAGGTTGTCAGGTCAGCGCCTTGCGCTATGCTTGGAGGGTGCGGCTGGCGGGCAAATCGCCAGCCGGGATAGCATCGCTCGCAGACAGCCGACACGCTGCCGATCTACCGCACCGGAGAACAAGACCCATGACGGATTTCGCCGTTACCCCATCCCCGCGCCTGTCCGACACGATGACCCGCCGCGATCTGCCGCCGCAGGTGCAGTTGGTCTGGCACGGCCTGAACGACGAACTGAATGTGCAGCGCTTCCTGGCCTCGGACATCACCTGGGGCGAGTGCGACATTCACTGGGACCCGCACCGCGACCGGCTGGTGCTGCATCACGACGCAATCACCACTACCGAAACCGAAGCACTGCTGACCCTCGACAGTCTGCTGGCGCGTATGCGCGAACATGGCAAAGCCGCCAAGCTCGATCTCAAAGGCGGAGACGAATTGATCGAGCGCACGCTGGCCCTGGTGTCCCACTATGGCTTTGGGGACGATCAGCTCTGGTTCAATGCCTATCTGCATCGCCTGTCTGCGAGCGGGTTCCGGCGGCTGGCAGAAGCGTATCCAGGGGCGATCCTGCAAGCGCCAGTAGATTTCCTGGGCGCGCTGGCCCTCAACCTGCCCGATCACCTCAAAGCCATTCTCGATACGCTGCGCTCCTGGGGCATGAACCGCTTCTCGCTCAACTTCCTGAGCGAGTACCGCCCCGCCTTCTATGACCTGCTGCAACGCTGGGGGTTCGAAGTCAACCTGTACGGCGTGATCGACCTGGAGACGTTCTTACAGGCGGTGCTGCTCCTGCCGCGCTCGGTCACAGCGGACTTCAACTTCCCACAATGGGGCTACTATGGGCGCGGCTCCGGCGAGGGCGGGCACTACTATACCTACGACGATCCGGAGGTCAGCGCGCCTCCTGCCTGACGGGCGCTCCCCACCGCTCCTCTGCGCTTATCCTGGGCGAGCACATTCGCGTTTCGGGGTGGTGATTTTTCGAACCGCTGAGCGCGCCAGAGGGGAAGACAAGCCCAGAAACTCTGTGTCTTTCCGATCTCTGCGCGCTCTGTGGAGTATTCTGCCCCCAAACCCGAACGCACCCATCTGGGCTGCCGACTGTCACCGTCGGCTGCTTTTTTCCGGCCCAGGTGTGATGATCCTCACTTATCTTGCAACCAATTTGTCACTAAGATAAAGTTGTCAAACCTTTCACGGAGATTGCAGGGGTTTAGAGTTATTGACAGGGGGGAAGAGATGACCTTACGGAGACACTCCTTACTGTCCAAGAATGTGGCCCGCGCCCTGCGCCAACGTCTCCGGCGCGAGTACCAGAGCGGCGGGCGTCTGCCTTCCGAACTGGAGATCGCGCAGGAATACGGAGTTAGCCGGGGCACCATCCGCGACGCCCTGGCCATCCTGGAACGCGAAGGGGCAATCTTCCGCCGCCAGGGGTCTGGCACCTACGTCAACCAGTACGCCCTCAACATTCAGGCCAGCATCGAGAGTGCCTACGAATTCACCGACCTGATCCGCCAGGCCGGCTATCATGCCGAAATTCGCCCGCTGAGCGTCGAGCGCCAACCGTTGCCCGCCGACATCGCCGCGCGGCTCGAACGCCCCCCCGACTCGGACGCCCTGTTCGTGCGCAAGCTCTTCCTGGCCGATGGCAATCCGGCGATCTATTGCCTGGACATCCTTCCCACCGACCTGGTGCGCGAGCCGTATCAACCCGAAGAACTGCACGCGCCGGTCTTCAACTTCATGCGTCAGCGCTGCTATCAGACGGTGTCCCTGGTGCTGGCCGACATCATCCCGCAAGTGATGGATGGGGAGCTGGCGGAGCTGCTGGAAAGTCCCGCAGGACAGGCTTTGTTGCAATTTGACGAGGTCAGTTTCAACACCTTGAACAAACCGGTTGGCTCATCTGTAGAAAGAGTGAACGAGATCGGATAAACTCTAATGCATGATAGAGTTCCCAATTACCCCCCTACTCGATCAGCAAGCAAGTGCGAACTGGATTCTGGAACATTTTCATC
>DAOTZZ010000052.1:0-27992 GCA_034433965.1 Anaerolineae bacterium | reverse complement strand
GCCATCTGGAAGACGAACAGCTCGTCAAAGCTCAGCCGCAGGCGAGCCTGTTCGAGATGTTCCGCGGTATCTGGGAAGTGCACCTGTTCGAGCGCCCAACTCAGTTCCGGAAAGCCTGTGCGTTCCAGCACCGCTTCCGGCAGGTAGTCGGGGACGCCTGCGCCGTAGTCGTCGAGCGCCTGACGCACCAGGCGGCGCATGGTGCGGGCTGACAGCCCTTTGGTCAGCGGATAGACCGGCACGATACGGTTGGTGTGCAGGTGTTCGCGTTCAAGCAATTCCCACTCGGGGTTGGTCATGGACGGCGCGCCCCGGAAACGCTCGACCTTGCCGCTGAGCACGACCATGCTTCCACGCTTGAACTGTCGTTGCAACCAGAGTTGGCCGAAGAAGAACGCGTGAAGAATGCCTGTGCCGTCTTCCAGGATCACGTGCAGGTAGGGGCGTCCGCCGCGCCCCTGCTTACGGGCGATGGACTCAATTTCGGCCACGATGCTGACAGTCTGGCCGGGAAGCAGACGATTGAGGGGACGCATCCGCGAGTAGTCGTTGTAGCGGCGGGGGAAGGTGAACAGCAGATCGCCCACTGTGGCGATCCCCAGCCGCCCCAGCTTTTCGGCCATTTTGTCGCCCACTCTGGGCAATTTGACCACAGGAGTTTGCAGCGCGGCCAGACGTTCCGCGGCCTGTTCGGGTGAGAGAGGCTCGCGGCGACGCCTGCGACCTGCTGGGGGAGCGGACGGCGGCAGAGTAACAGACTGTGCGGGCGCAGACTCCAGCGCAGAGGGCGTGGGCGTTTCGGCGACAATTTCCTCTTGGTCGGGAAAGAGATCTGGTTCGTCCTGACCCATGGAGGTCTGTTCTTCCCCAGCCTCGTCTGAACTCTCTGCGCGAACCAAATCAGTCGTCTGGGGGGCGGGGATGCGCCCTGTGATGCGCCCCAACATATACTGAATGGCTTCGGCTCGCGCGGCGGGAGCGGTTTCACCGTCGTAAGCGTGCAGCAATTGCACAAGTTCTTCGATAAGCTGATGATGTTCGGGACGCCTGGCCTGCTGATGGGCGTCGCGTTGCCAGTTGGCGGCGAAGGCTCTCAGACCGCCAATCACGGCTGTGTTGCGATAGCCGGTCTCTTGTTCGAGTTTGAGAATCTTGACCAGTGTTTCCAACGCCGAGGGCATGAGGGTTATCCTATCCTGCACTGCGGATGACGGCTGCGCCCAGGCCGTGTGGCCCGACGTGCACGCCAATCACCGGTGTGACGTTAACGATCGGAATCTCTCTGTTGGGGGACAGGTCTGCCAGGGCCTGTGCCAGGCGCTCGCCCCCTTTGGGGAAGTTGGAATGCATGACGGCCAGCCGATCGAGCGGTGTTGCGGCCCGCACCAAGTCAACCAATGTGGTGAAAGCACGCTGAGAAGTGCGGGCACGCGTGACCGACGAAACCACCCCGTCGTATAGACGGATGATCGGCTTGATCTGGAAAAGCTCGCCCACAGCCGCCTTGGCCCAGCCGACGCGCCCGCTGCGCTTCAGATATTCGAATGTATCCAATGCAGCCCAAACCTCTACGCGGGGCAGCGCCTGGCGGATATCGTCAGCGATGGCCGCGGGTGACAATCCTGCAGCCGCGCCTTCGGCGGCCATGAGCACCAGCCATCCCAACCCCATGCTGATGGTGCCGCTGTCAATGAGAGTGACCCGGTCGGGAGCAGTTTGCTCGGCGGCCAGCCGAAACGTGTTGAAGATGCCGCTCAGTTTGGCTGGGGCGGTCAGGGCGATGACATGATCCGCTTCGGCTAGCGCTTTGCTCATCACGTCCAGCACCTGCCCTACCGGCGGCGCAGAAGTGGTGACAGCCTCTTTGTGGGCGGTCAGCCGCTCATAGAAGGTCGTGCGGGTCAGTTGCACGCCGTCGTCTGCCAGACTTTCCAGACCGAAGTGCACGTAGGTGGGCACGACGCGGATGTCGTAGCGCTCCAGCCAGGGGCGCGGCAGGTCGCAGGTGCTGTCCGTCATGACCAGAATGCGCGTCATAGCAACTCTTCCCCGGCTTCGGCTTCTTCTTGTACCACGACTCCGTAGCCGTCTGGGCCGATCAGAGCCACCAGGCTGGGCTGATAGAGCACCTGTGGGAAGGTGCGGTCGGGGAACTCCATGGTCAGATGTTCCAGCAACAGGCGGGTTCGTTCGGCGGGAAGCAGCGCATTAGTCAGGATCACCAGGTGTTGTAGCTCGGAGAACTCGGCCACAAACTCTATGAGCTTCTCGATCGCCTGAGATTGCGAGCGCACTTTCTCCATGGCGATGAGTTCACCATTTTCGATGGTGAGAAAAGGCTTGATGTCGAGCATGGTGCCCAGCAGCGCCTGCGCTTCGCTCAGCAGGTTGTTGTGGCGCAGATAGGAGAGGGAGTCTACATAGAACACTGAATACACATGCGGCAGTAGCGAGCGAATCAGATGCACTATGTCGTCCAGGGTGGCGCCATCCTCAGCAGCACGCGCGGCCTGCTCGACCAACAGAGCTAGCCCGACCGAGGTGGTCGTGGAGTCCAGCGGCACAATGTCGCAGCGCCCCAGCAGTGACTTACTGGCGCGCAAAGCGTTTTCCCAGGCCTGGCTCATGTGGCGTGACATGGTAATCGCCAGAATCTGATCGGTTTCTCGGTTGAGCCGCTTGAAAACCGCGGTGAAATCGTCCGCCGAGGGAGCCATCAGCCGGGCCGGAAACTCGGTCTGGCGGACAAGCTGGAAGAATGCCTGCGGTTCAATGTCAATACCTTCACGAAAGGCTCGCGACCCCAGCAGGATGGTATGGGGTACGACGGTGATCCCATAGCGGTCTACGACGGTGGGATCGAGAAATTGAGCCGAACTATCGGTCACGATGCGCACTTTTCCCACCAGGATATCCTCCCCCTATGCCCGGCGTGGTGAGACTCATTCGGCGCTGACAATATAGTGATAATGCGCCTGCCCGCCATACACCACTTCGAACTCCTGGTCAGGATACGCTGCGCTCAACTCTTCGCTCACTCGTCGGGCATCGGCCTCGTCAATGCCATTGCCGTAGTAGAGAGTGATCAGTTCGCACTCGCCAGAACACATACGCTCCAACACCTCGCGCAACACCTGGCTGATTTCGTCGCCTGCCACGGCCAGAGCGCCGTCTATCAGCCCGATGATCTGCCCTTCGGTGACTTTGACACCGTTTAGCTCGACACTGCGCGTGGCGGTGGTGATCTCTCCGGTGACTACTCTGTCCTTGGCCTGGAGCATGGCCTTTACCACGGTATCCAGGTTGCCCTTGGGATCATAGGGCAACATGGCGCTGATGCCCTGCGGCATGGAGCGCGTGGGCACGACCACCACCTGTTGGTCGGTGGCCAGCCGGGCAGCCTGCTCGGCGGCCAGGATGATGTTCTTGTTGTTGGGCAAGACGATCACCTTGCGAGTCGCTGTCCGCTGGATGGCTTCGAGGATTTCCTGGGTGCTGGGATTGTTGGTCTGACCTCCCATCACCAACTGCGCGGCACCAAGCTGGCGAAAGACCCGCGCCAGTCCATCGCCTGAAGCGACACTGACTACTGCGATGTCATCTTCATCCAGTTCGATCGCCGGAACGTCTGCCAGGGGAAGTTGTACGCCAGGTTCTGGGGACAACGCGGCTGCTCTGTCGCGTACATATTCCTGGTACTGTTCCTGCATGTTCTCGACCACGATGTCGCTCAGCGTCCCCAGGCTGACGCCATAGCTGAGGGGAATGCCCGGATCGTGCACGTGAACATGCACCTTGATGGCCTGCTCGTTGCCGACGACCAGCGTGGACCAGCCCATGCTGTCTATTGCCGCGCGAATGGCGTTAACGTCGAGGTTTTCCCCTTTGAGAATGAACTGTACATCGTAGCCATAGCCCAGTTCGTCCTCAGGGGCCAGCGTCTCCGCCAGATCGCGGGCTTCAGCCACAGTTGCTTCTTTCACCTGGATCGCCTCCCCTTGTAGATACAGGAGCATTCCTTCCAGGATGTAGACCAGACCACTGCCGCCCGAATCCACAACGCCAGCCTTCTGAAGAATAGGCAGCATTTCAGGCGTGCGGGCCAGGGCATCCTTGGCGCGCAGCACCGATCTGCGCAGGATTTCGACCATATCCTGAGTATCGCGCAGCGCTTCTTCTGCGGCTTCGGCTGCCTCGCGGGCGACGGTGAGGATGGTGCCTTCCACCGGTTTGATCACACCGCGGTAGGCTGTGTCGGAGGCTTCGCGCAGCGCTCTTGCGAGCAATTCAGGTGTCAGGGTCTTGTGTTCTCTGAGGGCATGGGCGAAACCCTGCCAGAGCTGAGACAGGATCGTGCCGGAGTTTCCTCGCGACCCCATCATCGCTCCATGGGCGATACGTGCGGCGACCTGACCTACATGCTCAGTGGCGCCAGACTCTTCAACTTCCTTGATCGCGTTGCGCATGGTCATGAGCATATTGGTGCCCGTGTCGCCATCTGGCACAGGGAACACATTGAGTTGATTGACCAGCGCGTGATGTTGGTCGAGCCAGTCACGCCCTGCCTGGGCCAGATGCCACAGGGTGAAGCCGTTGCAGACAGGGGTCTCGGAAGGGGAGGACGAATGGTCGGTCATGATGATCTGTGCTCTCTCATTCCGTTTTGCTCACGCGCAGGCCCTGAACGTGGACGTTCACCTGGTTGACCGGCAGGCCGGTGGCCTGCTCAACAGCATAGCGCACGCCGTTGATCAGGCTGTTAGCCACCGAGGCGATGCGCGTGCCATATTCGATGATCACATAGACATCAATGATGATGTGGTTGTCTTCCAGGCGAACGACGATGCCACGGTTGGGGTCGCGGGTGAGACTGGCTGCGATGTCGGAAGCCAGATTCGGAGAAGCCATGCCTACCACACCATAGGTCTGCAAAGCAGCATGGCTCGCCAGAGTGGCAATGGCGGTGGGCGAGATTTCGATTGAGCCGCGAGGCGTTTCGTTCGTTGTCATGGGTTGTCCCGTCACTGTTGCCGGATGGCCCTTGCGTTGCGCTCCGCTCTATGGTAGCATGGCGTCCGCTTGTTTGACAGATCGAACAGTTGGTGGTGAGGCGTAGCCATGGCAAAGTGTGAAGTGTGTGGGAAGGGGCCGCAGTTCGGGCACAACGTGAGCCACTCCAACCGCCGGACTAAGCGCCAGTTCAAGGCGAATATCCAGCGCGTGAGCGTGATGGAAAACGGTCGCCTGGTGCGCAAGTACATGTGCACCCGCTGCATTCGCACGCTCAACAAAGACATCAAAGTGCGCTCCTAAGTCCTCTGTACGCGATGCCCCAGGCGTCTCGGAGAGCCAGCATACGCTGGCTTTTTTTCATATACTCACCCGAACCCGGCTGACAACGCTGCGCAACGAGGCGATCGCTGCTGCGATGCCTTCCGGTGCACCAAAGACGAAGGTGCCCGCTACCAGCACGTTGGCTCCCTTCGCTACAACCTGCGGGGCAGTCTGCAGATCAATGCCGCCGTCCACCTGAATATCTACCGCCAGGCTGCGCTGGACAATCGCGGTGCGTATCTGCTCAATTTTGCGCACCGTCTGCGGGATGAATTGCTGTCCGCCAAAGCCGGGATTAACGGTCATCACCAGCACCATATCCACAAAGGGCAGAATTTCTTCGACCATGATCGCTGGAGTATGGGGGTTGAGGGCCACTGCGGGTCTGGCTCCTGCTTCGCGGATTTGCTGGACGACACGATGCAGATGAGGACAGGTCTCGACGTGAACGGTAATCCGGTCGGCTCCGGCCTGAACGAATGCCCCAATATGCTTCTCTGGTTCGACGATCATCAAGTGTACGTCCAGGGGAAGCGAGGTGGCACGTCTGGCCGCTTCAACAATCAGTGGTCCCATGGTGATGTTGGGCACGAAACGGCCGTCCATCACGTCCACGTGGATAAGGTCGGCTCCTGCTTCCTGCGCTGCGGCGATCTGAGCGCCCAGTCGGGTGAAGTCAGCGGCCAGTATGGACGGTGCAATCAGAATGTGTTCTGGCACGATCGGATGCTCCCTGGTTGCTCACGCGCCGCGTATCTTAGCCGATGTGGCGCGCAGAGATCAATATACCCTTAAAATGCAGTCCACAACAGCATTCTTTGCAGAGTTAGAACACCAGTGCTAGAATGAAGTGACGCTACCGACCGGCTGAAATCACGGGAGAGGGAAGGCCGGTCGGCAACTTATGGGAACATACACTTCATGAGCAGATCCAAGATGGCGGCGGGCGGTCGGCGTGTCACCGAACAGCCCGATTTATCTGAGCACCGCGGGAGTGGCGGACGGCAACTCGCTTCCAGGGCGGAGATGAATAGCGGCGCTCCGTCCGACAAGTTGCCCAAGCAGACCTCCAGGCGCAAGTCCACTCCTCCAGTAGATGCGGCGCAGGCGAAGACTGCGCGCCGTCCCCGCGTCCGCCCTACCATCGAAAAGCGCATTCCTCTTGGGCAGCGGATACGACAGGCCGCATCCCGGACGATCACAACGATTGTGGACCCGGCTTTCTGGAAGACGACGGCTGGACGACTGCCCCCGTGGGCCGGAGAGGTGGGGGCCATTCTCTTGATGGTGCTGGGAGTCGTTGCGCTCAACGCTTTGTTGAACAGTTCGTCTCAGGCTCCCCTGGCAGTCACTCTGTCGCGCACTCTCCGCCAGTGGTTTGGTCATGCTGCATATGCAATCGCGCTGAGTTTGCTGGCGGCAGGGGTCTTCCTGTTGTTGCCCCGTTTCGGTCGTCCCGTGCGCCTGAGCTGGCTGCAGATCGTGGGGTTTGAAATGGCTCTCGCGGCGCTCACCGCCTGGCTGCACTGGTGGGCCAACGATCCAGAGCCGCGGGTACTGGCGCGTGAAGGAGGAGGCGGCGGATACCTGGGATGGGCACTCACGGCGCTTTTGGGGCCGCTGGGCCGCGCGCTCTCTGCAGGGGCGCTGGGAGTGCTGACCCTGGGCAGCGTTGTGCTGACGACCGAATTCCGCCTGCGACACCTGGTACGAGCGGTGCGCTGGCTCCGCAATCGCCTGCAGGTGAGGCTATCGCAACTGGACGGAGACCAGCACTGGGATCGCGGAGAAGGGGCCTCGCCAACGGACGATAGCCCCTGGCCGGGCAACATCACGGGACTGGGTGGTGCCGGACATATGCCCCCAACAGGCGGTGGTCAGCGCGAACCGGGGCAGAATGTGTTTGGCGGCGGGTTGGCTGGCGGACAGGACGCCAGCGACGAGCAGGTCAACTCCGGTTCCAGGGCTGTGGCGAACCCGCGTTTGACCAGGTCGCAGCGCCAGGAGCTAATCGCTCGCACGCGCGACGAACTGGGCACGGAAAATGGGCGCAGCCTGGTTGCTCCGGGTGGACGCACCGGACGCCCTTCAGTGGTTCCCCCTGAATTGCGCCAGGCCACTGTCATCAACGGGGCACGCGGACGCGGTCGGGCGGCGGGGACGAACGGGGGCGAGCGCCGCTTCACGGTGAAGGATTTCCGCGAGGCAAGGAAAGTGGGCAAACGCGATCCCAACCTGCCGCCGCTGGATTTGCTGAGCGATCTCGAACTGAATGTGCCCACCGAGGAGGAGATCAACACCAACGCACGCATCATCCGCGACACCCTGCTCGAATTCGATGTGGAGACTGAGGTCATTGACGTGAAAGTGGGGCCGACGGTGACCATGTACGCCGTGTCTCCTTTCACGGAGCAGGTGACGGACGATGGCGAACGAGTCGTCAACCGGGTGCGTGTGAATGAGATCACCGCGCTCAATGGTGACCTAGCGCTGGCGCTGTCGGCCAAGCGCTTGCGCATCCAGGCACCGGTGCCCGGCCATTCCTATGTCGGTGTGGAGGTGCCCAACAGGCAGCCCAGCACGGTAGCGCTGCGCCCTGTGCTGGAATCAGAAGCCTTCTATCGTCACCGCAACCGCCCGCTGGCGATCCCACTGGGCCGCGACACTTCAGGGGCATCGTTTGTAGCGGATCTGGCGACCATGCCGCATCTGCTCATCGCGGGGACGACGGGTTCGGGCAAGTCCATCATGCTGGCGTCCATGACCACGGCGCTGGTGATGAACAATATGCCCGACCGGGTGCGGCTGGTATTGCTCGATCCCAAGCTGGTGGAACTGAGCCGTTTCAATGGGCTGCCACATCTGTTGGGACCAGTGGAGACAGAGCTGGACCGCATCGTGGGTGTGTTGCGCTGGGCCACGCGCGAAATGGATCGGCGTTACCGCCTGCTGGAAAAAGAGGCGGCGCGCAATATTGATGTCTACAATGCGGCGCTAGGTCGGCGTCGAGCCGACGAGCATCTGCCCTACATCGTGATCATCATTGATGAAATTGGCGATCTGATGATGCAGCGCCCTGACGAGACCGAACGTACGCTGACCCGTCTGGCGCAGATGGCGCGCGCGGTGGGGATGCATCTGGTGGTGGCCACGCAGCGTCCCAGCGTAGACGTGATCACCGGACTGATCAAGGCGAATTTCCCGGCACGGATTTCCTTCGCCGTGGCGTCGGGGGTGGACTCGCGGGTCATTCTGGACACGACAGGGGCCGAATCGCTGATGGGACGGGGTGATATGCTTTTTCTAGCCCCGGATGCTGCCGCTCCGCAGCGCATCCAGGGCTGCTATGTATCGGATGAAGAAGTCACGGCTGTTGTGTCCTACTGGAAGCAGTGGCACGCCGCGCAGATAGAGGCTGGACTGATGGAGCCGGTCACCATCGGCCCGTGGGAACGCGGCATGACGCGCCGTGAAGTGCTCTCCGAGACGGATCCCATGCTGGAGGAAGCCATCGCGCTGGTGATCGAGGAGGGAGAGGCATCCGCTTCGCTGATCCAGCGGAGACTGGGATTGGGCTATCCGCGGGCCGCGCGCATCATCGATCTGTTGCACGAACTGGGGATAGTCGGCGCGCCCAAACCCGGGGGACGTTCGCGCGACGTGCTGGTCAAACCTGGCACCGATCCCTTCGAGCGGATCGTGGACAAACGGCTGCAGAAGCGGGAGTAGCTCCAGCATCTGCCCGGTTGACGGGTTGTGCGCTCAGTGCAGGTTATGTGTATAATGCACTGCCTGAGGGGGTAGGGCTGTCGCTGGGCAAAGTACCAGCAGAAATCGAGGGATAGCCCATGGCTGAAGAGGCCAGTCTGTCGCAGCAGGGGGTGCCTGGAGGATCGCCGCTCAGAAAAGGAATGGAGGAGTCCGGTTCGCGGACTTACGGAGTGCTGATCGTCGAGGACACGGTCGATCTGGCGATCATCGTCCGCCTGACGCTGGAGCGACTGGGATTGCGTGTCTGGCACGCGACGCATGGTGACCAGGCTATGGAACTCTTTCACGCGCAACACCCGGATGTGGTCTTGCTCGACCTGGCGCTGCCCGATATTCCGGGCTGGCGGCTGCTGGAAGAAATGCGCCGCGTGCCCCATGATGGGGCAGGTCCGGCTTTCGTGGTCATCACCGCCTACGGCGATCCGGCCAACCGGCTGATGGGTAAACTGCAGGGCGTGGACGGATACCTGCTGAAGCCGTTCAAGCTGGCCGACATTGAGAACGCCGTGATGAGTGTGCTGCGCCTGCAGGTGTGACTTGCGCTTCAGGCACAAGCGCCATGCCCCGCTGGATCCTGGGGCGTTGGCCTGTTTCATTGGTGCGCTGATCATCGGCCTGATAGGGCCGGTTGAGTTTTCTTCTGCCTTCTCCCCCCAGGCCGACAGGCTGTCTACGCTCACCGTTTCACCGACTCCCGATCCATCAGCTCTTCTGCAAGAAGCACGGCAGGCGATCGATGCGCATGACTGGGTCGCTGCTGAGCAGACATTGACGACTCTCCTGACTGTCGATCCTGCTAACGCACAGGCAAGTCTGCTACTGGGGATGTTGCTGGCCCCCGTCGTGCCGGAACGTGCGCAGGAATGGCTGAGGCGAGCCGAGTCGGATTCCACGCAGGCAGAAGCTGCCCGGCAGGTGCTGGACGTTCTGGCGAGTTATTCCCCCTTGCAGGCGGATTTCTACACTGCCCTGGGGCTGACCATGTGCAGCCTGGATGAATGGGCGCTGGCGGAGCGAGCGCTGCGCCTGGCGCTCGAAGTCAACGCTGCCAATCCTGTGGCGCTGGCTTACCTGGGATACGCCCTGGATCGGCAGGGAGAGGATGGCTGGCCGTGGCTGGAACGGGCGCGGGCGATGGCACCCACCAATCCACATGTACTCTACCTGATAGGGATGCACTGGCGGCTGAGCGGTGATCTGCAGGCTGCACGACGTGCTCTGACACAGGCGTACTGGGCCGCGCCCGATAATCCCGCCCTGGCAGCGGAGGTGGGGCACACCCTGCAGGCTGCGGGCGATCTGGCCGGGGCAGAGCGCTGGCTGCGCATTGCTGTAGGGCTTGCGCCGGATGAGGCACAGTGGGCCGAGTTGCTGGCGATTTTCTACGCGGAGACAGGCTATGATGTGGAAGGGGTCGGTATGGCGTTTCTGCAACGGGCCAGCGCCGATTTTCCTCAGAACGGCGTGCTGCAAGCCTGTCTGGGGTGGGCGATCTACCGCCAGGGGGATGCTGGGGCCGCGCTGGAGCAGTTGCAGGCTGCGGTGGAACTTGCTCCGGGGGACGCACGGGTGCACTACTATCTTGGCGCAGTGCAGGAACACCTCGGTGACGTGGAAGCGGCGCGGCTGGCCTACAGCACAGTGCTGACGCTGGTTCCTCGCGAATCCTACTACGGCGAACTGGCCGCACGTGCTCTGGCGAGACTGAGCGTGACAGTGCCATCAGCAACTTCCTCGCTTTCCGATTCTTGAGCCGCCCGAATGTGTTACAATCTCAGCGCTGAGATGCAGGAAGCTCTGTCAGCGGGGGGCCGCGACATGCAGGGAAAAGTGAGTGCTGTCGCTGCGATTGCTCTTGTGCTGCTGTGTGTCGTCCTGTCAGTGAAGGATGTGGCGGTTAGAGGGCGCGCCTGGGCCGAGGCGGAAGTGACAGGTACGGCAACTCCGGTGTCAGTCTTGCTTTTCGCTGACGACTTCGGCACCTACAGCGGCCGTTGGCGTGAGAGCTATTCGGCCAAGTCAACTGTGGCCTACCGCGATGAGGCGCTCTGGATGCGCGTGGTGTCACCGGGTGTTGCAGTGTGGTCGATACCAGACTTTCAAGTGCCTATGGCCGATTTCAGTATTCAAGTGGTGGTGCGCTTCAACGCCGGTCAGCCTGATGGACAGGCGGGCATCCTGTTCGATTATGTAGACGACGAACACTTCGCGGCGGTGCTGCTCAGCGCGGAAGGAAGGTTGCAAGTACTGGCGCGTGATGGCGAGCAGTGGCAAGAACTCGCAACGCAAGACGAACAGGGCAGCTCTGTCCCTTTCGGCGAGCCTGTGCTATTGCAGATGGATTGGATCAGCAACGAGGAAGAGGTCAGTCTGGATCTAACCGTGGGGGGAGACTCGGTCACTGAGTTCATATTGCCAACGGGCAGGCGGGGACGCGCGTTCGGGCTGATCGCGCGAGCGGGGCGAGGATACATAGATGTGTCGTTTGACGATGTGCTGGTCATGGCGCAGCACGGAGGGAAGTGAAGTTTGACCGAAAGCATTCAGCCGTTCTATCGTGTCTCGCCGGCCAGAGACAGGTGGGGGCGATGGGTCATGCGGCTGGCGCGAGCGCACTTTGCCCTCACCGGCGTCGCGCTGTTCGTTGCGGCGCTGGTACTGCTGGCGTATCTGTTCACCCTGGAATTCAAGCGGGTAGAACTGAACTGGCCGCTGCGCATCGAACGCGCTGGCGACATCTACCAGGCATCGGTGCAGTGGAAGATGGCCGCGGCGGTCGGTCTGGCGCTGGGCAGTGCGCTGTATTTCCAGGCGGCGAAAGGGCTGAAACAGGGAGGCAGAGAAGCCGTGCGCTGGACGCGGCTGGCGGCAACGCTGCTCCTGATCAGCCTGCCCGCAGGCCTTATACTGTGGTGGCGGGCTGATCAGGCGGGGAACCTGGGTGCAACGGCTCAGCTTCTGCAGGACGTGCAGACCGTGGTGCGTGTTGGGGCGCTGTTGCTCATAGTGCAGGGCGTCCTCGCACTGTCGTATTGGGTGGTGAGTGCGCGTCCTCTCGCTGCGGAAACGGCTGCGGAGCCGCAGAGGGCCCGAACCAGGGGACGGGCGCGACTGGTTCACGCCGTCCTTGTGCTGTGGCTGATGGTATTGCTCGCGTTAGGCGTTGCCCTGGGGGTGCTGACCGACTGGCTCTACGAGTTGCCCGTAGCCCATCCTGAGCCGGGCGAACTGCTCTATGCCACCACTTTTGATGACTTCAATGATGAATGGGATATCTACGCGGGGCGGGATGCGGTGCAGGTACAGGCAGTGCCCGATGATAGCGGGCAACTCAATCCGGCGCTGGTCGTCGAATATGGCTCTGGCGCGCCGGACGAGGTTGTCTGGTCTGTGCTGGATCGCAAGTTCAGCGACTTCGATCTGCGCGTGACCGCTCGTTTGCTGGAAGGTCCGGTGGATCAGAATCAGTTCGGCGTCGTGTTTCGCTATCGCGACGAGAGCAATTTCTACGTCTTCCGCATCAGCGCTGATGGCTACTACTCGCTGGGCAGGGTGCGCGATGGCATCCAGGAGAAGATCAGCGATTGGGGTGTGAGTGAGTTGATTCGTCAAGGGAATGTGCCCAATGAAATCCGTGTGATCGCCTACGGTGACGAATTTCGCTTCTTCATCAACGGGCAACCCGCGCCGCTGTGTCTGAAGGGCGAGAACGAAACCAGCATGTGGGCCAACTGGGAAGGGCCGGGTATTTGTTATACCTCTGAACCGACGGTTGTCTTCCGCGACGAAGCGCTTGCGCAAGGCCGCATCGGCCTGGCAGCGGGCACCATTGACGGGAGCGAGGTTGTGGTCGCCTTTGACGATGTCATTGTCACTGGCCCCGATCCGGCGGTCTGGGGCGAGGACTGAAATCTTATGCGCGTCTATCTGGAGTCAACCGGCTGTCGCCTGAATCAGAGCGAAATCGAAACACTGGGCCGTCAGTTTGAACGAGCCGGTTATCAGGTGGTCGCTTCACCGGAAGCAGCCGAGGTGTGCGTGGTCAACACCTGTGCTGTCACCCAAGAAGCGACGCGCACCAGCCGCATGATTCTGCGGCGTTTGAACCGGGCCAATCCGGACGCTCAACTGGTTGCGACCGGTTGCTATGCGCACCTGTCACCGGAGCAGGTCGGTGCGTTACCAGGGGTGACACAGGTCATTGATAACCTGCACAAGGAGCAGTTGGTGCCCCTGATTGCAGGAACGGCGGGGCCGATCGACCCGTTTGACCGCGAGCCCTTGGAGCGCGAGTTCCGGCCCGGCGTGCTGGGGCGGACGCGCGCGTTCGTCAAGGTGCAGGATGGCTGCAACAATCGCTGTACTTTCTGTGTTACCACTATTGCCCGTGGGCCGGGACGCAGCCGCACCATTGATGAGGTAGTGGCTGAGGTCAATTACCTGGAGGCTGCGGGCTACCAGGAAGCGGTGCTCACGGGCGTGCACCTGGGATCATATGGGCACGATCGAGGCGAGCGCGACGGGCTGATGCGGCTGGTTCAGGCGCTCCTGGCACGCACGGCCATCGCCCGTCTGCGCCTTTCATCGCTGGAACCCTGGGACATCCCGCCAGATTTCTTTCAATTGTGGGAAGACGCACGTCTATGTCGTCACCTGCACCTGCCATTGCAGAGCGGCTGTGATGCTACACTCCGACGCATGGCGCGGCGTACTTCACAGGCAAGCTTCGCCGCGCTGGTGACGCGGGCGCGCACGGCGATCCCCGATCTCGCCCTGAGCACGGATATAATCGTAGGCTTTCCCGGCGAGACGGAAGCGGAGTTCGAGGAAAGCTATCAGTTCGTCCGCGAGATGGAGTTCATGAAGCTGCATGTCTTTCGCTATTCTGCGCGACCGGGGACTGCAGCGGCGCGCATGAGCGGACAGGTGTCTCACGAAGTGAAGCATGAGCGGAGCGCGCGTATGCTGGCGCTATCGGAAGAAAGCGGGCGGCGTTTCCGGCAACGTTTCATTGGGCGTGTGCTGCCGGTGTTGTGGGAACAAGTCTCTGGCGCATCGGAGCGCGGGTTCCAGAATGTGGGCTTGACTGATAACTATCTGCGCGTCACGCTGGAAGCGCCAGAAGTGTTGACGAACCGCATTGAGTTGGTACGGCTGGTAGAAGTCACGGATCAGGGCCTGAAAGGCGAACAGTGCCAGGTGCCTTGTGCGAGATAGGGGGAAAGGATGTCGTGTGTGTTTTGCCGGATTGCGGCCCGGCAGGCTCCTGCAACCATTGTTTATGAGGACGAGCAAGCAGTTGCCTTTCGCGACATTGCTCCGCAGGCTCCCGTACATATTCTGATTGTTCCTCGTGAACACATCTCCGGCCCGCTGGACATATCGGAGGATAGAGAGGAATTGATCGGGCATCTGGTGGCGGTGGCGGCGAAAGTGGCACGCCAGGAAGGACTGGCGGCAGACGGTTACCGCCTGGTCCTGAATCAGGGGCGCAATGGCGGGCAGTCGGTGTTTCACCTGCATATACACCTGCTGGGAGGACGGCGCATGACCTGGCCGCCAGGCTAGGCTCACCGACGCGATGTGCGGTTGGCATCTTGAGAGCAGGGTAGCTATAATGCGTGACGGTTCGCGAAGCAGATGGCATTGGGGGGCCTGATGCATCCCAAAGAGCAGATTCAAAATGATCTGAAAGAGGCCATACGCGCGGGTGATACGCGCCGGCGCGAGGTGCTGCGTCTGTTGATGGCGGCTTTCAAGCAGGTAGAAGTGGATCGGCAGATCGAGTTGACGGAGGCAGACGCCCTGGGAGTGCTGATGGCCGAAGCAAAGAAGCGCCGCGAGGCCATCGCCGAGATGTCTGCGGCGGGCAGGGCGGAGCTGGCAGCCCAGGAGCAATATGAGTTGGAGATCATCGAGTCCTACCTGCCGCGCCAATTGGATCGCGCCGAACTGGAGGCCATGGCCCGCGAGGTCATCGCTCAGGTGGGGGCCAAGTCCCCCAAGGATATGGGCCTGGTGATGAAGGAGTTGATGGCGCGGGTCAAGGGCCAGGCAGATGGCAAAGTGGTGAATGCCATTGTGCGCGAACTGCTGGGCTAAAGCGCGCGACTGAGTGTCTGGATCGAACTCTGCCAGCCGTGGCCAGCGACAACTCATGCAGAAGGAGCGGGCGCTGCGGCGCTCGCTTTGGTTGAACGGGCGCAGGGATGCAGGTAACCGAAAAGCAGGCGGCACCTAACGGGGCCGAGACCTTACAGACGACGCTACGGACGAGCGCCTATGGGCTGTTCGTGGCGGCGTTTGTATTGGTCGGAGCGGTGATCCTGGCCTCTAATGCGCTGTTCCCTTCCGACGAGGCAGTGGCGCTGCAGGTGGGAGAGGTCGCTCCGCACGACATTCTGGCTCCGCGCAGCCTGAAGTACGAGAGCGAAGTCCTGACAGAAGCCAAGCGAAACGCAGCCATCGCTGCCGTGCGCCCCATCTACGATCCCCCCGATCCAGCGGTGCGCAATGAACAGGTGCAGCGGGCGCGACAGATTCTCGATTTCATCGAGAATGTGCGTTACGACGACTTTGCCACGACGGAACAGAAAGCAGCCGATATTGCCGCCATCACAGACCTGCGTCTTGCTCCCGGAACTGTCGAGGCTCTGCTGGCGATAGACGATCCCGACCGCTGGCGGGACATTGACGCGCAAGTAGTGCGCCTGTTGGAGCGCGTGCTGAGCGGAGAGGTGCGTCAGGACGACATCCAGGCTCGGCGTGAGGAGCTGCCAAATCTCATCAGCGCCACCTACAGCGAAGCCGAAGTCCAGGTGATTACTGGTATCGTCGGCGACCTGATCCGCCCCAATACGTTCTACAACGAGCAACTGACGCACCAGGCCCAACTGGAAGCATCGGAAAACGTGCCTGCCGAGACACGCTCCTTTGTTCGGGGGCAGGTGATCATTCGCGCCGGTGAGATCGCTTCAGCGGCTCACATCGAGGCTCTGGAGCAGTTCGGGCTGCTGCAACCCGCCCGGCGCAAACTCGAACGTTTTGCCGGGGCGTTGCTGGCCATGCTTTTCCTTGCCACAGTGTTGTGGCTATATCTGCGCAAATTCGACGCACGGGTCTTGCGCGATCCTCCGTTCTTTATGGTGCTGGGCGCGACGTTCCTGCTGTTCCTCGGAAGTGTCCGCGTTCTCAATCCAGAAGATCGGGTTCAGCCCTATTTCTTTCCAGCGTCGGCGCTGGCTTTGCTCGTTGCCACCCTGGTAGGGCCGCAGTTCGCCGTCGTCACCAACGTGTTTTTCGCCGGTGCAGCCGGTCTGGTGATGGGCAATTCTCTGGAATTTGCCATCCTCATCGGCTTGACCGGCACGCTTGGTGTCCTGAGTCTGGACCGGACGGAGCGACTGAATGCGTACTTTGTGGCGGGATTGGTAATCTGCGGGACTGCCATCGGTGTGGCGGCTCTCTTCGCGCTGCAGACCGAGGGATCGCCCGACCTGGTGGTGGTGCTGTCGCAGGTCGTCGGGGCGGTAGTAAATGGTTTGCTGTCGGCGGCAGTTGGCCTGGTTGGCCTCTATGTCATCAGTCATGCGCTGAACATTCCCACCAGCCTGAAGCTGGTCGAGCTGATGCAGCCGAATCACGCCCTCTTGCAGCGCCTCTTGCGGGAAGCTCCGGGCACGTACCAGCACAGCCTGCAGGTGGCCAACCTGGCGGAGCTGGGAGCACAGCGGGTCAACGCGGATGCGGCCTTGGTGCGCGTGGCGGCAATGTATCACGACGTGGGCAAGATTCTCAACCCGCATTTCTTCATTGAGAATCAGGCGGACGGCGTCAATCCGCATGACATACTGGACGATCCGGCCCAGAGCGCGAAGATTATCATTGGTCACGTGACCGAGGGGCTGCGCCTCGCCCGCCAGTACCGGTTGCCGGTGCGGCTGCGCGATTTCATCGCGGAACATCATGGGACAACGCGCGTTGCCTTCTTCCTGCACAAGGCGCAAGAAGCGGCTGGTAATCCGGCCAGTGTAGACCTGGCGGCGTATACTTATCCTGGCCCGCGCCCACGTTCGCGCGAGACCGCGATCCTGATGCTGGCAGATGGTTGCGAAAGCAGCGTGAGAGCACGCCGTCCACAGTCCAAAGAAGACATCCGCGAGACCATTGACTTCATCTTTGAAGAACGTTTGCGCGACGGACAGCTCGACGACAGCGGCCTGACGCTCAATGACCTGCGCATGTTGCGCGATACGTTCCTGACCGCTCTGCAGGGGATATTCCATCCTCGCATCGCCTATCCAGGGACGCCATCACAGACGGCCGTACCTGCTGAGAAGGGACTGGCTGCCAAAGAGGTGAAGACCCCGACGGCTGCGCTGGAGGCAGTTAAGGGAGAAATTGTGCCAGACACCCCTGCGACTGATGTGCAGAAAGAGCGATCGGCAGGCGGCAAGAGCAAGACTGACGGACAACCTGGAGCGCGGCAGAAGACAGTGCCTCGCATGTCCGGAAACACTGATGGTTCGACCTCCACCGAGCAAGAAAAGCCGGCAGAAAGCGCCCGCGATGCCTCAGTACGAGATTAACGTGATCGAGCAAGTGCCGTTGGGCGATATAGCCAGCGCGCGAAGGCTTGTTGCGGCGAGCAGCGCGGCGCTGGAGCGTCACGGTCTGCCCGAAAGAGCGGGGATCAGTATCGTTATCACCGATGACGAGACAGTACGCCATCTCAATCGCCAGTATCGGCAGGTGGATGCACCTACGGATGTGCTGTCGTTTCCCGCTGAGGACCCTGGCGTGCTGGATGAGCCGCCCTACCTGGGCGATTTGATAGTTGCCTTGCCTACCGTTGAGCGGCAGGCGCAGAACGAAGGTCACGCCGTAGAAGACGAACTGCTGTTGGCGGTGGTGCACGGGAGCTTGCACTTGCTGGGGTACGATCACGATACACCGGAGAATCAGGCAGCCATGTGGGCGATTCAGGAAGAGTTGCTCCGCTCGCTGGGGGTAGCGATTTCTGTGCCGCTGTTTGATCTTCCGCCAGACGACGACCTGTCGGAACCGGCGGGCTAGGATGTCCTGGCAACGTCGAAAGGGGTGAGAGGGCGTGCGTTACTATCGGCAGTCGCGGTTGCGGTCCAGTCGCGGACATGTGCGGATGAGTTCGACTCCACCCTGGGCCACGTACGGGATATGGGCCGTGGTGGCGGTCATCGCGCTGATTGTAATTGTGGCGCTGATCACACAGGTCATCGCACGGGACTCCGACGGAAAGAAGACAGACTGGCACAACCGTACCTGGCTCGAATTCCAGTGGGTGAATGGGCCGGTGAGTCCGGATGGCGTTGCTGGTCTCGCCAAACGCCTGTCCGACAATGGCATTGATCGTGTGTATGTGGAAGGCGCGGCATGGCTGTCCGACGGTTCTCTGCTCTATGGGGAGTATGGGAAAGAGTTTGCGGAGGCGCTGCGCCAGGCATACCCGAAGGTGCAAATCTTGCTGTGGCTGCGCATGACTGGTGACGAGATCGCCGAAACTGACCGCCGGGACAAGGCGGTTGAGCTGGCGCGGACCAGTGTGCGGCAGTGGGGTTTCGACGGGGTGCAACTCAACGGCTTCGCGGTGGTCAATGGCAGCGATTCATATGTGGCGCTTCTGCGGGCGCTGCGCGAAGCGATTGGCGACCAGGCGCTACTCTCTGCTACAGTGCCGCCGGACCGTATTCCGGCTGATCCGGATGTTCCGGTTGGCACTACAGTCGCTCCCGAACTCACCTGGGAAGTGGCCTACAAACAGCGGATAGGACTGCTGAGCCTGGACGAAGTGGTAGTGATGGCTCATGCCAGTGGGTTGAGCAATCCGGTCGAATACGAGACCTGGGTCGCCTATCAGGTGGAGAGTTACGCGGATGCCCTGGCCGAACTGGAGCGTCCACCAGAGATTGTGATTGCGCTGCCGACTTACGACGCTGCTCCCGAACATGACCCGCAGGTGGAAGATGTCCGCTCGGCGGCGCGCGGTGTGAAAGCTGGCGTTCAACGGGCGGGCAAGACGGCTCGTCTGGTGAAGGGAGTCGGTCTGTACGAGTACAAGACCACCGATTCTCTGGAATGGCAGCTTTTTGCCGAGAACTGGTTGCGCAAGCGCTGAACGTGAAACGGCAGCAGCTTTGGCTATGAGCGCGAGGAGGTAGTGAGCTTTCTCGCGCTTTCTTTTTGTGGGGCGCTGTGCTGCCGCGCTACGAAGTCATGGCATTCGGCACGCCAGGAAGTGCTGAGTGACGGATCCGGCAGGTTGACAACCTCACGTATACTGGATCGTAACGGGACAAATTGGGTTGCATTTGTTCTATAAAAAGGGACATCTGTAGTCCATTTGTATCAGTACTGATGCGAGGCACGAACTATGGACGGCGTGCTCAGTCCGATCAGAATTCTGCTTGTGGATGCGAATCCTCTGTTTCGCAGCGGAATTGCGCGTCTGCTTGACAGTCAACCGGATATCGCGGTCGTTGGTGAGACGGCCGATTGCCTGGAGGCGATCCGGCTTGCGAAGGATGCGGACGCCAATGTGATATTGCTCGACATTGAAGTCAATGAATGTGACGGCCCTACACTTGTGCGCGCCATCAAGGGGCAGCTCTCTGGCTGCCGGGTCGTTGTACTGACCAACGATGTTGATCCGGACACGGTGCTGGGTTGTGTGCTGGCTGGGGCCGATGGCTATCTGCCGAAGAGCATCACGCCGGACGAGCTGTTCGCGCGGATACGTGGGCTGACGCACGGCGAGGCAGCGCTAACCCTTTCTCTGGCAGCGGCCTTGTTGCAGCGATTGAGCCAGAGTCACTGTACGCTGTGCCTGCGAGCATCGCCCAATCCCAAACTGACTCCGCGCGAGTGTGAGGTCCTGGGACTGGTCGCGCGGGGAATGACCAACAAGCGCATTGGGGCGCTCCTCAACATCTCCGAAAACACTGTTCGCAACCATCTGTGCAGTATTTATCAGAAGCTCAACCTGGAAAACCGCCTGCAAGTGGCAGTCTACAGTGTGACACATGGGTTGGTAGATTTCGACACCCTCCGTTGATCCCGCTCTGAGGCGCTCCCTGATTCCCTAGTACATACCGACTATGCGCCTGCCGCAACTAGTCGGTATGACTGATAGTGTGTCGCTTTTTCCCGCTGCTACAATGAGACTTGAGCGTATTGTGCTTCCGTACACCTGCGTAAGTAAAGGCTTCAGTCCGTCGTGTGACGAACTGGAGCGCAGAGAAAGGGAGATTTATATCGGCATAGATTGAAGCAAATCGTTTTCGTGGATGCAGCCGGGGTACGTGCCTCTAAATACAGATTCAGAGGAGTACGACCTGGCAGCGCTGGTGGCTTCTTTAAGCTAAGGAGGTAGGCTCCCCTTGACAGCACCACAACGCCACAATACTTTCTTCGATCGGGTGGTGGCTGCAACGCCAGGTGGAGAATTGCTGAGCAGGTGCCTCCAGTGTGGGTCTTGTGGTGGTTCTTGCCCGTCTGGGGCGGATATGGACCACACGCCACGTGCGCTCTTCGCCATGATCAGCGCAGGGCTGGAAGATGAGGTGCTGAGCAGCAACACCCCCTGGTACTGCGTGTCTTGCTATGCGTGCACCACACGCTGTCCGCAGAATATCCCGATCACGGACATCATGTACACATTGAAGGAAATGGCTATTCGGGCCGGGCGCTACGATCACCCTCATGCGGCCAAGTTCTCCGAGACCTTCATCGGGTTCGTCGAGCAGCGAGGGCGTAGTTTCGAGGCAGGCTTGGCCACCCGCTATCACCTGTTCCACCACCCGCAACAGGTGATCAAGTTGGGCATCATGGGGATGGGCATGCTACGACGTAACCGGCTGCCGCTGCGTCCCAAGTCAATTCGCCAGATCGATCAGTTGCAGGCGATCCTGGCTGAGGCCAAAGCGCTGGCTGCCAAGGAGGTGGAAGCATGACTGCTTCTCGCTATCCCTACTATCCGGGGTGCTCACTGCAACACCGGTCACATGCTTATCAGCAATCCACAGAGGCCATTGCGCGGTCCCTGGGCTTCGAGCTGGCGGAGATTGACGACTGGAACTGCTGCGGTGCCACGGAATACTTCTCGGTCAATCGTCTGCCTGCCTATGCGCTGGTGGCGCGCAATCTGGCGCTGGCTGCCGACCAGGGTGCAGAAGAAATCGTCGTTCCGTGCAGCGCGTGCTTCCTGAACCTGCACAAGACCGACAAGAATATGAAGCTGTATCCGGAACTTGGCAGCAAGGTCAACAAGGCGCTGGCGGCGGGAAATCTGCACTATGAGCCGGGGACGGTGAAAGTCCGTCACTTGTTGGAGATGATTCTCACTGACATCGGTGTTGATCGTCTCAAGGATCGCACCCGTCGCCCGCTCTATGGCCTGAAGCTGGCACCCTACTATGGCTGCCTGGTGGCTCGGCCCGACAGCGTGTTCGACAGCACCGAACAGCCTACAGCAATGGACAAGATGCTGGAAGCCCTGGGGGCGCAGGTGGTGCCGTTCTCGCTGAAGACGTTCTGCTGTGGCGGACACATGACGCAGATCAGCGAGGAAACAGCCCTGGACATGATTCACCGCATCGTCAAGTGTGCGGCGGATAGCGGGGCCGATGCCCTGGTGACGCTGTGCCCCATGTGTCAGCTCAACCTGGATGTGTATCAGGAGGCTGCCAATCGCTACTTTGAGACCAGTTACCAGGTGCCAGTGCTGTTCTTCACTCAGGTGATCGGCGTGGCGCTGGGCCTTTCGCCCAAGGAGCTGGGTTTTGGGCAGGAATTTGTTGATGCGCGTGTGCTCCTTGACAAAATTCAGGATGTTCCGCCGCCCAGAGCGACTCCGGCGCGTCGTTCCAAGCAGGCGCTGCCCATGCCTGCCATGCCGGAATAGGAGGAGGCCATGAGCGAACCAAGAGTTGGCGTCTATGTGTGTCACTGTGGGCACAACATCGCCGGCACGGTTGATGTGCAGCACGTGGCCGAGTGGGCGATGGGCCTGCCCAATGTGGTGATCGCCCGCGACAACAGGTTCATGTGCGCCAGTACGGGCCAGGAACAGATCGAAGAGGATATCAAACAGTTCGAGTTGACTCATGTGGTGGTGGCTTCGTGCTCGCCACATATGCACGAGAAGACGTTCCGCAACGCCTGTGCTCGCGCGGGTCTGAACCCTTACCTGTTCGAGATGGCGAACATTCGCGAGCACGCTTCGTGGGTGCATCCAAACGACAAGGAAGGGGCGACCAACAAGGCGAAGGCGCTGGTCAGCGCGGCGGTGCACCGTGTAGTGCACCAACAGCCCCTGGAACCGATGAAGGTGGATATCCGCCCAGAGACATTGGTCGTGGGCGGGGGTATCGCGGGTATTCAGGCAGCGCTGGAAATCGCCGACGCGGGATATCATGTTTACCTGGTGGAGCGCGAGCCGAGCATTGGTGGGCACATGGCCATGTTCGACAAGACCTTCCCTACGCTCGACTGCGCGGCCTGCATCCTGACGCCCAAGATGTTCGATGCGGGCGGTCATCCCAATATCACCCTGCTGACCTACAGCGAGGTGGAGAAGGTGGATGGCTACGTGGGCAACTTCCAGGTGCGGGTACGCAAGAAAGCGCGCATGGTAGACGAGAGCCTGTGCACGGGCTGTGGTACGTGCTGGGAGAAATGCCCGATCAAGGTGGTGGACACCGTGTGGGAAGCCGGCCTGGGATACCGCAAGGCCATCTATCGCCCATTCCCGCAGGCGGTGCCCAAGTACCCGGTCATTGACATTGAAAACTGCACCTACTTCAAGACGGGCAAGTGCCGCATGTGCGAGAAGGTTTGCCCGACCAATGCCATCAACTATGAGATGCAGGACGAGATCATTGACCTGGAAGTGGGCAACATCATCCTGGCGACCGGTTACAAGCTGTTCGACGCGCGTCGTATTCCGCAATATGGATACGGGCGGCTGGAGAATGTCTTCACCAGCCTGGAATTCGAGCGTCTGACCAATGCTTCTGGCCCTACTGAAGGCAAGATCGTCCTGCGCGATGGCGAGACCGCGCCACAGTCTGTGGCGATTGTACACTGTGTCGGCAGCCGCGATCGCAACTTCAACACACACTGTTCGGCGATCTGCTGCATGTCGTCGTTGAAGTTCGCCCATCTGGTGATGGAGAAGACAGGGGCGAAAGTCTACAACTTCTACATTGATATGCGCCCCATCCACAAAGGCTACGAAGAGTTCTATCACCGCATCATGGAAGAGGGGGCGACCTTCATTCGCGGCAAAGTGTCGGAGATCACCGATGTGGCGCGTTCTCCTGAGGAAGAGGGCAAGCTCATCGTCGTCTGCGAAGATACGCTTTTGGGCCGACAGCGCCGGGTGCCAGTGGATATGGTCATCCTGGCGGCAGGACTTGAGCCACAGGCGGACGCCCAGGAAATCGCGCACATGTTCGGTGTGGGGTGCGGCGATACGGGCTTCTTCATCGAGCGTCACCCCAAGCTCGATCCCGTCGCCACCATGACTGAGGGCGTGTTCATCGCTGGCGCGTGCCAGGGGGCCAAGGACATTCCCGATAGTGTGGCACAGGGAGCCGCGGCGGCAGCACGGGTGCTAGGTACGATCAATCAGCGTCAGGTTACCCTCGAACCCATCCGCGCCTCGATTGATGAGGAGCGGTGCTCCGGCTGCCGTATCTGCAACAACATGTGCCCGTACAATGCGATTGACTTCATCGAGGAGAAGGGCGTGTCGCGCGTGAACCCGGCGTTGTGCAAGGGATGTGGTACCTGTGTGGCCGCGTGTCCCAGCCAGGTAATCACTGGCGCGCACTTCACCTTCGAGCAGATCATGGCCGAAATTGACGGCATCATGATCGACGTGCTGTCCGACCGGCCTGTCGTCGAGGCGGTGTGAAAGGGGAACAAGGCGCGATGAGCGATAACGGAACATTCACACCTGTGATCGTGGGTTTTCTGTGCAACTGGTGCTCCTACCGCGCAGCCGATCTCGCCGGGACATCGCGTATGGGGTATCCAGCGACGTTGCGCGACATTCGCATCATGTGCACCGGTCGCCTGGATCCCACCTTTGTACTGCGTGCCCTGCAGAAAGGCGCGGATGGTGTGCTGATCATGGGATGCCACCCAGGGCAATGCCACTATCAGGAAGGCAACTACAAGGCCATCCGGCGGTTTGCCCTGCTGCGGCGTACCCTGCGACAACTGGGTATCGAAGATGAGCGCGTACAGCTTCACTGGGCTTCAGCGGCGGAGGGAGTGCGCTTCGCCGAGACAGTGGCGCGGATGACCGAGCAGATCAAGCAACTGGGGCCGCTCAACTGGCCGCGCAACTGGCCCAACGAAGATCCCTATGCTGTAGAGGAGGCCGTACATGAGTAATCAGAAACCGAAGCTGGCACTGTACTGGGCCTCGTCGTGCGGCGGCTGTGAAATCGCTGTGCTGGGGTTGCATGAGAAAATCCTGGACGTAGCTGCCGCCTTTGAAATCGTCTTCTGGCCGTGCGTCATGGACTTCAAGTATGCCGATGTCGAGGCCATGGAAGACGGCGAAATAGACGTATGCTTTTTCAACGGGGCGATTCGTAACGACGAGAATGCCCATCTGGCTCACCTGCTGCGGCAGAAGTCGAAAGTTCTGGTGGCGTTCGGGTCGTGTGCCTACGGTGGTTCTATGCCTGGCCTGGCGAACTTCTACACCCGCGACGATGTGCTGCGGTGGGTCTACTTCGATTCGCCCTCCACGGACAATCCGGATGGGGTATTGCCGCAGAAGCGTGTGGATGTGCCAGAGGGAGAGTTGCGCTTGCCCGGTTTCTGGGACACTGTGCGCACCCTGGCGCAGGTGGTGCCAGTAGACTACTTCCTCCCAGGATGTCCACCGGAAGCGTCCTCGATCGAGGCTGCGGTGAATGCTATCGTCTCTGGTGAACTGCCGCCGCCCGGCTCGGTGATCGGGGTTGATGTGACCGTGTGCGACGAGTGCCCGCGCGAAAAGCACGAGAAGAAGATCAAGCGCTTCTATCGCCCGCAGGAGATCATCCCCGATCCGAACACATGCTTGCTGGAACAGGGATTGTTCTGCGCCGGGATCGCTACGCGCGCTGGCTGTGGGGCTAAGTGTCCGCAGGTGGGCTTTGGCTGCCGCGGGTGCTACGGGCCGAATGAGGGCGTGCTCGATCATGGAGCGCGCATCCTGGCGGGTATCGCATCGGTCCTGGACGCCAACACAGAGGAAGAGGTTGAGGCTATCCTGGACACGTTGCCCGATCCAGCGGGATATTTCTACCGCTTCCATCTGCCAGGCTCGCTGCTGCGGCGGCGTGCGCGTGCTAATGGCAAGCGCCAACCGGTGGGTGAAGCGGCAGTGCACGAACCCGCCTGACCAGGAGGATGATCATGACACGCATTTCCATTGACCCGATCACCCGTCTCGAAGGACATGGCAAGATCGAGATCTTCCTGGACGAGCAGGGCAATGTCGCCAACTGCTATTTCCAGGTGCCGGAGCTACGCGGTTTCGAGATATTCTGTGTGGGCCGGCCGGTGGAAGAGATGCCGTTTCTGACGAGCCGTATCTGTGGGGTATGTCCGGAAGCGCACTTGATGGCGGCAGCCAAGGCGTGCGATGCGGTCTACAAGGTAGAGGTGCCCCCGGCAGGGAAGAAGCTGCGCGAGTTACTCTACATGGCCTTCTACGTGACTGACCACACCACACACTTCTATGCGCTGGGTGGGCCGGACTTCGTGGTAGGGCCGGATGCGCCCGCTGCCGAGCGCAACATTCTTGGCGTCATCGCCAAGGTGGGGCTGGAGATCGGCGGACAGGTCATTGACACTCGCAAGCGCAATCACCATGTGATCGAGATGATCGGTGGGCGACCTGTGCACCCGGTGGCAGCAATTCCTGGCGGCATGAGCCATCCCATCACCGAGGAGCAGCGCCAGGAGATCATCGAGATCGCCCGCAAGAATGTGGAGTTCGGGCAATTCACTATCAGCCTGTTCCACGACGTGGTGCTGAAGAACACCGAGTACGTGGAGTTGATCACCAGCCCTGGCTATACGCAGCGCACTTACTATATGGGCCTGGTTGACGAGAACAATCACGTCAACTTCTACGATGGCAAGGTGCGCGTGGTAGATCCGGATGGCGTCGAACACTGCAAGTATGCGCCGCACGAATATCGCGAATACATCGCAGAGCACGTCGAACCATGGTCGTATCTGAAGTTCCCCTATCTCAAGAAAGTGGGGTGGAAGGGCTTCGTGGATGGCAAGGATAGCGGGGTATACTGCGCGACACCGCTCTCCCGTCTCAACGCGGCAGATGGCATGGCGACGCCTCTGGCGCAGGCGGAATACGAGCGCATGTATGAGACGCTGGGGGGCAAACCAGTACATCATACCCTGGCGACGCATTGGGCGCGGGTGATTGAGTTGCAGTACGCGGCTGAGCGGATGTTGGAACTGGCGCAGGACCCAGAGGTTGCCAGCCCAGAAGTGCGGGCAATTCCTAAGGCGACGCCGTCGGAAGGCGTAGGGATTGTCGAGGCTCCCCGTGGGACGTTGACGCACCACTACATCACGGACGAAAACGGCATTCTGAAGCGGGCGAATCTGATCGTTGGGACGACGAACAACAATGCCCCTATCTCGATCAGCATCCGCAAAGCAGCCGAAGCGTTGATCAAGAACGGTTACGTCAGCGACGGCATTCTGAACAAGATCGAGATGGCTTTCCGAGCCTACGATCCGTGCCTGTCGTGCGCCACGCACAGTCTGCCAGGGCAGATGCCGTTGGAAGTGATCGTGCGCGACCACACAGGTGACGTCGTGCGCCATCTCAGCCAGTATGTGGCAGCCAGGGAGCTGACGCAGTTCTGACAGGGAGGTTGGAGAACGGAGTGCCTGGCAAGACCCTGATCGTAGGACTTGGCAATCCTATCCTGTGTGACGATGGGGTAGGGTGGCTGATCGCAGCGAGAGTGCGCCAGGCACTGTCTGAACAAACGAAACATGGCAGCCCGCCTGCAGTATCCTCAATAGATGTAATGGAGGTGAGTGTGGGCGGGCTGTCGCTTGCTGAGATGCTCGTTGGGTATGAGCGCGCCATCATCGTAGACGCGATTATGACGGGCAAGATGGCTCCGGGCAGCGTATGCCGCCTGCGCGTAAGAGATCTGCCGGGGACTCTGAACACAGCTTCTGCCCACGACACCAACCTGGTCACGGCGCTGCAGGCTTTGCGACGCCACGGGGCAGTGCTGCCTCCGGACGAGCTGATTGATGTGGTGGCGATCGAAGTGAAGGATGTGTGGACGTTCAGCGAGACGTGTACGCCGGAAGTGTTAGCTGCGGTGGACAAAGCAGTGACGCTCGTGTTGGAACTGATCAAGTTACAGGTAGATTAACGTTAGAGTGCGAATATTGACAAAAGGCGAAAAGAGCCTTGACACGGGGATGAGGGACGTTATAATGCTGCCCCGTTGCGCAGGGTAAGAACCCTGGCTGCAGGCAGTTTACCAGAAAATGGTTGCGCCCTCTTGTCTGAGCGCGCGTTCTGTGATACGATGGAATTGCGCGGCCAAGAAGCGAGGTTGTGTTGTCTGTGTTGACAAGGACTCGCTTGAGAGGGCAGGAGGTTTGAGACACTGTTGCTTCTGCAAAGTGGTGTCTTAAACCGGCGCAAGCCGGATTTTTTGTCCGGGCGCACCTTAACAACAGCATAGTGACAGGAAGCCGAAGTGCGGAGAGAAGAGTTCAGTCCCTGAGAGGGGACTGGAGAGTGAGTACGGAGAGTTTGATCCTGGCTCAGGATGAACGCTGGC
>DAOTZZ010000051.1:0-12798 GCA_034433965.1 Anaerolineae bacterium | reverse complement strand
AGGATGTAGGCGGGGCGTCGTTCGCCGGGCTGCACTGGCGGATTCCATTGCGGGTGGGCTGGACGTATGCCTTCAGCGCCGACCTCGCGGCGTTGACGGGCGGCGCTCTCGACGGGTTGCTGGCTATGGAAGTGCGTCCGGCGCGGGGATAGCGAATAAAAACAGGGGCAGGTGATGAGTTCCTGCCCCTCTCCACTTCGCCCGATCAGACGCTAGTTGCCCGTTGTGTTTGCGCCCTCGGCAGCAGGCGTCTCAGTGATAGTTTCCTCAGCGGCGGGCGTTGCTGTAGCGGCTTCCTCCGGCGCAGGCGTCTCGGTCATGGTTGCCTCTGGCGTGTCCGTCGGGGCAGCGGGTTGCTCATACGCCGCCAGCAGATTGTACACTTCTTCGCGCAGGTCAGTGCCATAGGCTTTGAAGTCGAAGCCCGCGAAGGGATACTTCGCCAGGGTTTCAATGCTGGTCTCGTCGAAGAAGTGCCACAGGTAGGCGCGTAGCAGCGCGTTGTCAAAGGCCGCCTGGTTCACATAGTAGCGCACCGGAAAGGCCAGCGGGTAGCTGCCATCGGCGAACGTCTCCAGCGACGGCGCTACACAGCCCTGCCCGGCGTCCACACTCAGTAACTTGACGTCCGCCGTGCTGCCCTGGAAGTCCGTCCACCACAGATAGGTCAGGCCGTTGTCGGTGTTGGCGACGCCCTGGGCGCGGTAGAGCGGGTCGTCGTCTTCGACCATGTCCCCGCGTACCGCGAAGGATAGCTCGCCGATCAGCCGCGAGACCAGGAAGTCAGTCTCGCCTGTCTGGCGGGGCGGCGCGACGAGCAACAGGGCGCGGTCGGGCCAGTCCGGATTGACGTCGCGCCAGGTTGCGGCGGCGGGAGTCTCGTCGGTGCCCGCCCGCAACAAAGACGCTGCGGTCGCGCTATCCAGGCACTCCACCCAATCGGCCTCGGCGGGCACAGCGATCAGCAGCGCCTGATAGCCCAGGTCGAGCGTGAAGGGTGTGACGCCGTTGGCTTCGCATTGCGCCAGTTCTTCTTCGGACGGCAGGCGGGTAGCGGCCAGCACGTCGGCCTCGCCCGCGCAGAACGATTGCCAGCCCGCCGTGTTGCCTTGATAGGTAGCTTTGATTTTGGCGTTGGCATACAGGTTGGTGAATTCGCGGTTGATCAGGCGATTCAGGTCGTAGAGCAACGATGATCCGACCAGCGTGATCGTGCCCTCCGCCGACGAGGCGACCTGCACCGGGCTGATCGGGCGCGAGAAGGTGCGCCCCGGCTTAACCTCGCGGACATTGGCAGCGCTGGTTTCGTAGGTGGCGTCGGAAGCGAGCACATAGCCCAGCGCCGGCCCGGCGGCCTTAACGCCCTCTGCGCTTGTCAGCGCGAACTCAATGAACGCTTTGACTTCAGGGCGCTCGGCGCTGGCCGCGTTGATGTACAGATAGTCGGTGCGGGCCAGGGGATAGCTGCGATCTTCCAGCGTCTCCAGGGACGGGCTGATGCACGCGCCCGTCACATCCTGCACCTGCAGCGGGGTCAGCGTCCCCTCAGGATCGGCCTGGGACAGGTCGGCCAGCGACAGGAAAGCGAAGGCGCTGGAATTCTCTTCCTGCACCTTGGCGACAAGCTCCGCCGGATCGCTGGTCATGGTGATGTCTTCGCGCAGAGCACCCGCGGGCACCAGTTTCTTGAACAGCAGATAGGCCAGCGAGAGATCGTCCGGCCCGTAGAACGTCACGGGAGCATCCAGCGCTTCGGAGCCGATCTCCGACCACGTCAGATCGGTCTTTGCGCCGAGTTGCCAGGCGTCGAACAGCGGCTGCTGCGCCAGGCAGGTCAGTTCAGCGCCGGGTGGGGTCAGCAGAGCGATGGCCTCATAGGCCAGCACCGCTTCGACGAAGGTCTGCCCCTGCTCGGTGCACGCCTGAATCTGGGCATCGCTGATTGGCTCGGTGGACATGACAATGTCAACCTCGCCCTGGCACAGCCCCTGAAACGCCGTGCGCAGCCCCGCGCCCGGATCAACGGTGATCTGCGCGTCCGGGTTAGCTGCCCCATAGGCGTCACGGATGGCTGTGACCAGCTCTTCGAGTTCGGGCGTGCCCTGGATGATCACAGGGGAAGCTTGCCCTTCCTGGGCCAGGCTGACAGGAGTTGCGACAGGGAAAAGCACAGTCGCCAGGACGGCGACGAAGAGCATGGGGCGAAACAGCCGCCACGAATACGGCATATGAAAATCTCCTCACAAACAGGGGTGAGCAGCACGTCATCGCAGCCGCATTCCCGCACAAGGACAGCGGCAGGGTGTGCGCTGCTCGCCAGACACAGCTCACTTTTTGCGCTACACTGGGGCACGATTTTACACTGTCGCGGCGATATGTCCAGAATGAGCCGCCGCGCGCGGGGACAAGGCAAGATGTGTCTCGCTCTGCGCCTCTTCGCGGTAAACGCCGCTCTTCACCCGGCAAAGACCTTCACCGGCTGCCACCAGTCACCGCGCCGCCCCAACACCGCCACGAAGCGCCCCTCTGGATCGTAGGCCCGCGCCAGGGACGCATCCACCATGTCCGCCGCGACCGGCACCCGCCGACCGTGACGCACCTCATCCAGCCCTGCCGCATCCAGGTACATCGCAGGGTGATCGGCCAGCGCCAGATCGGGCGGCAGGAGATACTGCCGCCACGAGCCATCCGTCATGGCCGCGGCGAGTTGTTCCCAGGGCACCGCCTCCTCCGCGCGGAAACGCCCGCTGACCGTGCGTTCCAGCGCGGCCAGGTGCGCTCCCACGCCCACTGCCCGCCCCAGGTCGTGCGCCAGGCTGCGGATGTACGTCCCCGCCGAACAGACTACCTCCAGCGTAGCAATGGGCGGTTCCCACGCCAGTAACTCCAGCCGGTGAATGGTCACCGCGCGCGGCGCAAGCTCGACCATCTGCCCGGCGCGGGCCAGTTCGTACAGTTTGCGCCCGCCGCGTTTGATGGCGCTATAGAGCGGCGGCACCTGCGCGATCTCACCGCGGAAACCCGCCAGTGCTGTTTCCACCTGCTCGCGGCTGATCGGGCGCGGGTTGCGGGCAACGATCTCCCCTTCGGCATCATAGGTGTTGGACTCGATGCCGAAATGCACCCGCGCCACATACGTCTTGGGCGATCCCAGCAGATACTCGCTCAGGCGCGTGGCCGGTCCCAGGCACAACACCAGCACACCCGTCGCTGCCGGATCGAGCGTGCCGCCATGCCCCACTTTTCTGACCCCGGTACCGCGCCGCACCCAGGACACCAGGTCGTGACTGCTCGGCCCGGCAGGTTTGTACACGTTCAGCAGCCCGAAGGCGCTGACCTCGCCGCTCACCGCTGCTCCTCGCCCACCAGCGGATGCCCGGCGCGCACCGCCTCTTTGAGCATGGCCACCACGCGCGGCACCAGCGTTTCCAACGGTTCGCGCACGGTCGCGCCGGAAGCCAACCGGTGCCCGCCGCCCCCCAGCGCCACCGCCACGCCCGACGTATCGAAGCCCGGCACGGCGCGAATGCCGATCTCAACGGCCCCCTCCGCCGTCTCGCGGAAGACGACGGAGATATAGGCTTCCTCCGCCTGCACCAGCGTGCTCACCAGCCCGGCGTCATCGGAGCCAGAGTAACCGGCCTGGACGAACATCTCGCGCGTAATCGTCGCCCAGATGACGTGATCCTCCAGGCGCACCGTGGGCATCGCCAGCGCCCACAGTCGCAATCCGGCATAGGATTTGCGGTTGACCGTGCGCTGCACGATCTCCGCCAGCGACGCGCCCGCCGCCATCAGGCGCTGCGCCTTGCCCAGCGTCTCGCTGGTGACGTTGTCGGTGCGGAAGCACAGCGTATCGGTGACCAGACCGGTCAGCAGGCAATAGGCAGTGGCACGATCCAGCGGCACTCCCAGCCGGTCGAGCCAGTCCAGCACGCCTTCCGCTGACGCCGCTGTACTGGCATTCACCAGATTGGCGTCGCCGAACAGCGTGTTGGTCGGATGATGATCCAGGTTGATCAGCGGAGCACCGCTGCGGCGCGCCATCTGCCCCACCTGCCCCATACGCGACTCATCCCCGCAGTCCACAGCGATCACCAGGTCGGCCTGCACGCCATTGAGCGAAGCATGCACGGTTTCGCTGCCGGGCAGAAAGGTCAGTTCGGGCGGCACGCCTTCATCTACCGCCGTACTCACCTCTTTGCCCATGCCCTGCAGCGCGTGCGCCAGGCCCAGCATAGAGCCGATGGCGTCGCCGTCCGGGCTGACATGGGTCAACACCAGCACCCGGCGCGCCTTTGCCAGCAACGCCGCCGCTTTATCCCACTCCATCGTCATCTGCAGGTTGCTCCTCCGGCGTTTCTGCCGGCGGTTCCGGCGGAATATCCAGAGTGCTGAGGATTTCGTCTATGCGCTCACCGCGATCAATAGCCACATCCCAGTGAAACTGCAAGACCGGCGTCTTGCGGAAGCGCGTGCGCGCCGCCAGTTCGCGCCGCAGGTAACCGCCCGCCCGTCGCAGTCCGGCCATCACCTCGTCGCGATCGGCCAGCGAATGCACGTATACGTCGGCATATTCGATCTCGCGGTCTACCTTCACCTCCGTGATCGTCACGTCCTGCAGCGCGGGATCGGTCACTTCGAACATCAGCAGCGTGCTGAGAATCTCCTGAATCAGTTGCGCTGCCCGTTCCTGTTTGATCGTCATCGGACTATACCCTCGTCAACCAGATTGTCCCGTCACCTGCTCGCCCGTCGCGCCACCGGCCACTTAGCGCGTCGCCACGACGGCTTCCAGGGCTGCCGCCAGCGCTGCGCGGGGGCTGTGCCGCGGTGACCAGCCCGTTGCTTCCAGGCGTTTCGTCGCCAGCAACGGCCCGCGCACCAACGCCCGCGTCCACAGCGGCGGTGTCGGCCAACCGCGCCAGCGCCAGCCCAGCCAGGCCCGGCTCATCAGCCAGATCATAGGCACGCAGGTGCGCACCCGCCCAACCAGCGCCGCCAGCTCACCGAAGGGGACGCTGCCCCCTGCCACATGATACACGCCCGGCAAATCGTGCTCCAGCGCCCAGACGATAGCTGACAGCGCGTCGTCTTCGTGCACCAGCGCCAGCGCGCGTTCTTCCTCCCCGCAGATCAGCACCGGCAAGCGGCGGAAATGGCGTATCAGTTCGGTATGGCGACCGCCAACCAGCCAGGCGCAGCGCAGATGCGTCAGCACCCCATTGTACTGCGGGCGCACCTGCAGTTCGAGCCAGTCCGACAGACGCGCCCGTGCACGCCCGTAGGCGCTGGCCTGATGACCACGCACCGCGCCGTCTTCGTCCAGGGGTGCCGCGTCCGCTGGCACCAGGCCGTAGAGCGCCAGGTTATTCGCCACCACCAGGCGCGGCACACCTGCCCCCCTCACGGCGTCCACAAACGCCTGAGCGTCCGTCACCAGACAGGTTTCGCGCGCCCGCTCGCGGCGCGGGGACGGCCAGCGCAGCGGCGTCAGTAACACCGCCGCATCTATGCCAGCCAGATAGCCGTGCCATTCGGGCTGTGTATACGCCGCGCGGACGAACTGCAACCCTGGCACTGCCGGGTAGCAGGGGCGGTCGTCCAGGCCGGTCACTGCCACACCACGGGCCAGCAGACCCTCGGCCAACAGTCGGCCAGTGCTCCCCGCCACGCCACCGATGAAGACATGCATCGCGCCATACCCCCAGCGCCGACGAGCGCCCGTCATGCGGATCAGATCACCGCCGAGACACAGAGAGAATCTCGTTCTTTTTCTCTATGCGCCTCCGCGGTTCACTCTTCTTCGCCCCACAAAATGACGGGCCAGAAGATCGCGTGCCCTCCTGGCCCGTCCAACAGCCAAATCCGCCCGCCGGATCAGTTGACCCGCTCGCGGATGTAGAACTCGATGCGGTCGCCCTCTTCGAAGTCGTGGAAACCGTCCAGGCCGATGCCGCATTCGAAGCCGGTGCGCACTTCGCGCACGTCCTCTTCGAAGCGCTTCAGGCTGGAAACCGCCACGTCCGAAGCCAACACCTGCCCCTGACGCACCACACGGGCCTTGGCATTGCGCCGCGCCACCCCTTCCAGGATGTACGACCCGGCGATATTGCCCACCTTCGGCACGCGGATCACGCGCCGCACCTCGGCCACGCCGAGCACTTTCTCGGCGAATTCGGGTTCCAGCAGGCCGCGCAAGGCCAGTTCGACGCTCTCGATCAACTGATAGATCACGTCGTAGGTGCGAATGTCCACGCCCAGCGACTCCGCCAGGCGCTCGGCAGCAGCATCGGGGCGCACGTTGAAGCCAATGATGATCGCATCCGAGGCGGCGGCCAGGTTCACGTCGTTCTCGGTGATCTCGCCCACATCGGCATGCAGCACCCGCACCTTCAGATCGCCAACTGCCAGATTCTCCACGGACTTGACGACCGGCTCCAGCGAGCCGTCCACGTCCACTTTGATGATCAGCAGCAATTCTTTCGCTTCACCGGCCTGGAAACGACTGAAAATCTCTTCCAGCGTCATGCTGATGCGCTTGACCTGCGTCGCCTCTTCGGCGGCCTGCTTGCGCTCCGCGACAATCGCGCGCGCCTCTTTGACATCCGCCACCACCTCGAACATATCGCCCGCGTGAGGCGGCGTGTCCAGCCCCATCACCGACACCGGGCGCGATGGCTCGGCTTCGGTCACCACTTTGCCCTTTTCGTCGAACATGCGCTTGATGCGCCCATACGATAGACCGGCCACCACCACGTCACCGGTGCACAGGGTGCCGTTCTGCACCAGCAGCGTAGCCAGTGGACCGCGCGCGCTGTCTACCCGGCCTTCCAACACCATGCCGGCGGCCCTGGCGTTGGGATTGGCGACGATCTCGTGTTCGTCGGCCACCAGCAGAATCGCTTCCAGCAGGTCTTCGATGCCCTGCTGCGTGCGCGCGCTCACCGGCACGATCAACGTGTCACCGCCCCACTCGTCGGAGCGCAAGTCGAGTTCTTCGGCCAGTTGCCGCTTGACAAATTCAGGGTTGGCGTTGGGCTTGTCAATCTTGTTCAGCGCCACCACCACCGGCACGTTGGCCGCCCGCACGTGCGCCAGCGCCTCGCGCGTGGTGGGCATCACGCCGTCGTCAGCGGCGACCACCAGCACGGCAATGTCCGCGCCCTGCGCCCCACGTGAGCGCATGGCCGTGAACGCTTCGTGGCCAGGGGTGTCCAGGAAGGTGATCTTGCGACCATTGTGCACCACCTGGTACGCGCCGATATGCTGCGTGATACCACCAGCCTCACCCGCTGCCACGTTGGTCTTGCGGATGACATCGAGCAGCGAGGTCTTGCCGTGATCCACATGGCCCAGCACGGCTACCACCGGCGGGCGAGGCTTGAGCGAGCGTGGGTCTTCGGTGGCATACAGCCGACGCCACGTCTGCGTGACGGCGCGCTCCGGCGCAGCTTCCGGCTCGGCAGGCTTGAGTGGCTGAACTTCATAGCCCATGCTGTCGGCCACGATCGCCGCTGTGTCATAGTCAATCTGCTGGTTGATAGACGCCATGATCCCGTTCGAGATGAGTTCCTTCATCACCTCGATCGGGCTGGCCCCCATCAGGTCGGCGAGTTCGCGCACCGTCAGGAATTCAGGGACTTGCAGGATTTGCTTTTCTTGTGGCATAGACATAGCGGCCCGGTTGCTGAGGGGACAGCAACCCCACCGCTAACCTCCTTTCCAATTGTGAGTGTCCGCGCAAGCCGGAATGCGCTGCGCCTGCAGCTAGGTCTGACCAGGCTTCTGGTAGATACTGCGGGCAGCCCGCAACCGTTCGCGATCGTCTTCTGTCAACGTGGTGCGCAAAGCTCTGCCCAGCACATCGCTGGTCAGCGCGCGTTCCCAGCAGGCGGGATCGTCGCACAGGTAAGCACCGCGCCCGTTGCGTTTACCGGTAGGGTCCACGTGCACGCCATCGTCGGGCGTGCGCACCAGCCGGGTCAGGGTGCGCTTGTCCGCCGTAGTCCGGCAGACCACGCAGGTACGCTGTGGCACGCGCCGCTGGCGCTTGGGGGACTTGCCCATATCACCGCGCCCTTACCTATCGCTGATCGGCTGCGCTCCGCGCAAGAACCAGCCTATTCGAGGAAATCTTCCCATTCCTCGCGGCGACGGCCACCCTTGCGGTGTTTGCGGGCCACCACGCGCCCGCGTTCCTCATCGAAGATCAGCTCGCGCGGTTTGCGCTTGCCCTTCTTCTGACGCCGCCCGGCTTCGAACTCGTCTTCCTCGAACACCGGCTCTTCCAGTTCCTTAGTCGGTTTGCGGCGGGCGGCTTCCTTGCGGCGGCGTTCCTCAGCTTCCGGCGAGAGCGGCGCACCGGGCACCGGCTCCGGCTCGACGAACGCGGGCGGCACTTCTTCCTCTTCCTCGCCGACAAAGCCGGTCATGTCGGGCGCGGCCATCAGTTCTTGCGGCAGCTTGGGCGCGACTTCCGGCGCAGCCGCGGGCACAGCCTCAACGACCGGTTCAGGCGCGGTCTCAACTGCCTTGGGTTGTTCGACCTCAGGACGCCGGATGACCAGGTCGTCTACCGCATAGCGGATAGCTTCCAGGGCGTCATCGCCCGCGCCGCCCTGTTCCAACATACGGGCCAGGTTCTCTTCGTCCGCCAGCAGGCGTACCATCAACTCGCCCACATTTTCGATGCGCGCCAGGGCCTTGTTGATGTCCTCGTCCAGTTCCAGTTCTTCGATGGACATGCGGTAGGCCCGTTCCGGCACCAGGGCGCGCACCTTGTCCATCGCCTCGCGGCGCTTGGAGCGACCGGCTTCGCGCACGGTCTGCAACCGCCGTTCCGCCACCTTCACGAAATCGGTGAGCGTCTTGTATTCCTCCGGCTGAATGACGCGATTGGCCTGCTTCTTCTCCATGATGCGCTCTACTTCGGCGATCAGAGCAGGCATCTCCTCGCGCAACGCATTCAGCGGCAGCTCGTTCAAACGGGCGAAAGCATTCTCCGCCGCCTCCGAGACGCTCTTGATGTCAATGCGCCAGCCAGTGAGCTTGGCCGCCAGGCGTGCGTTCTGCCCTTCGCGACCGATAGCCAGCGAAAGCTGATCATCGGGCACGATCACCGTCGCCGTGCGACCGGTATCCAGGTCTTCTTCCAGCAGGATATCGCTGATACGCGCCGGGCTGAGCGCCTTGGCGATGAAGATCGCGGGATCGGGATTCCACTCGATGACGTCAATCTTCTCCTCGTGGAGTTCCTTGACGATGTTCTGAATACGTATCCCGCGCATGCCCACGCACGCGCCCACCGGATCAACGCCCTCTTGCAGCGCAGCCACCGCTACCTTGGAGCGAAAGCCTGCCTCGCGAGCGATGTTCTTGATCTCGACCTGCCCGTTGTAGATTTCCGGCACTTCGTATTCCAGCAGGCGGCGCAGCATGTTCTTGTGCGCACGGCTGAGCACAATCTGCGGGCCGCGGCTGTTGCGCTTGACTTCGGCCACGTAGGCGCGAATCTTGTCGTGCGGACGGTACTTTTCGCCAGGAATCTGGTGCTGTTTGGGCATGACCGCTTCGGCCCGCCCCAGGCTGATGGTCAGCGTGCCGTGACTGACGCTCTGCACCGTGCCCGTCACCAGGTCACCCTCGCGCTCGACAAATTCTTCATAAAGCGCGTCGCGCTCGGCCTCGCGGATGCGCTGCAGGATCACCTGCTTGGCCGTCTGCGCGGCAATGCGCCCAAAGTTGGCGCTGGTCTGCACGGGCACCATCACCGTGTCGCCGATCTGCGCGTCGGGGACGTACTTGCGCGCCTCCTCCAGCGACACTTCGGTCTGCTCGGACTCAACCGACTCGACCACCTCTTTTTCCAGGTAAATGCGCGCCTCACCGGTCGGCTCGATGCGCGCCTCGACCTGTTGGTTGGTGCCGATGTTGGCATCGCGTTTATAGGCGGTGATCAGCGCCTGCGACAGCGCCTCCATCACGACTTCGCGCGGCAGCGAACGCTGATCGACGATTTCGTTGAACGCCAGAATAAAGTCGCTCTTCATGGTCCTGCTTCTACTGTCCTGCCAGGGTCTAGATGTCGGTTGAGAAACTGAGAAACGGCAGCCATAGAAATCGCGCCGGGGGACACTCCTCAGTCAGACTGTGAATTGAAAAAGCATCAGATTTCGCCATTCGCCTTCCGCAACCGTTGGCTCGGTGAGGTAGGGAATAGCACTTGCCTGATTTCTTGTCATTTTATTTGGCTCATCATATACTTTACTCTATACGGTCGGTACCAACAAAGCCCAGAAGGATAATAGCCTCAGGGCGCACCGACGCGGCTCTTTGACAACTTCAGGTTGGCGGTTGTGGGGGGAAAGCCCGCACGTAAAACCTGAACCGCACCGAAGAGAGAACCTCTCACCGGCCTGGACGAGGCCGTCAGGCGCTAACGTGGCCCAGTGGGGCGAGCGTTGCCTGAGAAGCTCCTCGCTAAAACGAGGAGAGTCGTCACATACAACGAAAAGTGGGGAGTTCCCACTTTCCGCCGCACGTCTTCGCTTCAACGATCACAGTATAGCATAGCTCGCCCCGCTTGACAAGGGTTTGCCCGGCGCTCTTACATCCACACAACAAGCCGACAGGTCACGCGCCCTTGCCGGCTGTCGCGTTCCCACCAGCCTGGAAGGTGTTATGCGCTTTTTCTCCCTCATCCCGCGCTGCGGGCGAAGGGGTGTCGCTCGTAGGGGCGCTGCTCTGCTGCGCCTGTGGGCGACAGCGCAGGCCGTTCCCCTCGCCCCGCGACGCAGTCGCGTGGGCGAGGGGAAAAGTTCTTAACACCCCCTAGGCACGTCGCCACGCTCGCCAGCCGAACGCCCCGGCTCCTGCCACGATCAGCGCCAGGCCCAGCGCCACCCACGGCCAGGGTGAACGCTCTGACTGCGCCGGTGGATAGCCGGTGCCCGGCAATGCCTGCACCACCATCACCTGCGCCGACGCACTCACCTTGCGCACCGCGCCATCGGGGCCGGTGCCCGTCAGGTCGGCAATGTTCAGCAGCACACCGTCTGCCGGACTGCGCAGCACCGTCGTGTAGATGTAGGCGGTGATGGTTTGCCCAGGGTTGAGCTGCCCGATGGTGAAGATCACCGTCTGCCCTTCGATGGTGTATGTGCCACCCTCGATCGCCGCCCCGTCAATGCGCAGTTCAGCAGGTAGCTGATCCACGATCTGCACATTGTAACCGGGGCCGGTTCCGACATTGGTAATCGTCAGTATCCAGGTCAGGCGCTCGCCCGGCAACCCCAGTTGCCCATGCTCCAGCACACCAACCTTGCTCAGCGACGGGTCGAAGAAGAGCACCTCCGGCCCACCGCCACCTGGTTCTTCGCCCTCGTGCACCACCGGCACGATAGTGCGATCGTCATCCGCGGGAGTCTCTGGATCGTCGGTCGGCTCGTTGGGGAAGTTCGATCCGGCCACCACCCCCTGGTTCGCCACGCGCGTCACGGTGGAATCGAGCGCGGGATCGATGCGCGCCCGGAAGGTGATGGTCACCGATGCGCCTGGCGCGATGGCGGCGATCTGCACCGTGACGTTGGTATCCTGCGTCACCAGCGCCGTCGGATCAGAGACCGTCACCGAGCCAACGATCAACTGCAAGTGCGGCGGCAGAATGTCGGTGAAGACCACATTCAGCGCGTCCGCATAGCCGTAGTTGGTGATAACGATGGTATAGGTCAGCGTATCGCCCGGATTGGCGACACCATCTCCGTTGACATCGCCGGTCAATGCGGCGGTCTTATACGCTTCGATCCACGGGATGAGGCCCAGCGGCGTGATCGTCGGATCGTCCACCGCAGGTGTGTCCGGATCGTCGGTCGGCGTGTTGGGCACATTGGCCCCGCTGACCACCCCCTGGTTGGCCACCGAAGTCACGCCTTCTGGCACCGGATTAGCAATCGTCACGCGGAAGTTGATCGTCACGCTCACACCGGGCAGGATGTCGCCCACGTTCACCGTGACCGCCGTGTCGCCTGGCGTGTTGCCCTGCGGGATCGTGCCCTGTGTGGTGGTCACCGAGCCGACGACCAGCGCCGTGTTGGGATCGGGTGTATCGGTGAAAATCACACCCCCGGCGGTCGCCCGCCCGGTGTTGGTGATGACAATAATGTATTGCAGCACGTCGCCCGGTGAGGGCACGCCGTCACCGCTGGGGCTGTCGTCGAAGAGGCGATCGGTCTTGGTGACCACCAACTCCGGCTCCTCCGTCGGTTCGCCCAGCGGCGTATCGGTCGGATCGCCCGCTTCTGGCGTATCGGGGTCATCGGTGGGCGTATCGCTCACGTTGTCGGCCACTACTACGCCCTGATTGCTGACAATGGTGGTATCGCGCGGCACCAACGGCCTGTTGATAGTCACGCGGAAGACGACCGTCACCGTCTGCCCCGCTCCCAGCGTGCCAAAGTTGACCACCACGCTGGTATCGCCGGGCGTGTTGCCGCTGACCACCGTCCCGCTTGTTATCACCGAGCCGACGACCAGCGTCGTGTTAGCGCCCGGCGTATCGCTGAAGACCACATTCTGCGCGTCTACCGCGCCGGTGTTGGTGATGGTGATCGTATATTCCAGCGTGTCGCCAGGGCTGGCCTGACCGTCGCCTCGCACGTCCACCACCAGGGCGTCCGTCTTCTGCGCCCGCAGCACAGTACCACCGGCCAGCGGCGTGATCGTCGGATCGTTGAGGGCTGGTGTATCGGGATCGTCGGTGAGCACATCGCGGAAGTCATCGCCCGCCACGCGCCCCTG
>DAOTZZ010000050.1:0-9106 GCA_034433965.1 Anaerolineae bacterium | reverse complement strand
GGCCAGGAAATCCACCCTTCCTGCACCGTAAAGTCGCCGCACCACCAGGGGCAGATCGTCCTGCCCTGCCAGCACGCTTGCACCGGCTCTCAGGGTGACGCGGGTGACCACAGCCCGCTCGCGCAGCGGTTCGGCGGACAAGCGCACGAAGTCGGCCAGAGCATCGAGTCCCTCGCGCACCACTGTCCCCTGCAGATCGACGGGCAGCAGATGTACGACTCCTGCAGTCGTGCGCTGCCAGGCATCGCCGCCAGCGACCAGCAGATGCCCTCCCGCCGATACCCAACGTTCGAGCGCCTGCGCCTGCTCGACGCTCAGAGCGCCGGTGTCCGCGTCATGAATCAGCAGCACGTCCAGTCCGGCCAACGCCTCGGCCAGAGGCGGCAGATGTGCCACCCGCCAATTCACCTGGTAGGCCGTCCCCACGCCGGGCACATGGGCAGTGAGGTCAACGGCTCCCAGCGGCGATTCGGTCACCACAGCCAGGAGCACGTCTTCCGGCTCGGCCATGCGCAGGCTGAACGAGCGCGAAGCCATGACACGACCATTCGCATCCAGCACTTCTGCCCGCAGATCGCGCGTATACGGTTCCGGAGCAATGTACACAAAGACCTGCTTGCGCGCGCCGCGCGGCAGATCGAGAGGGGTGCGGTAGTTCGTGTTCTCGAACCCCCCGCTACTGTCCAGTCGCACACGCAATGCGCCAGAGAAACTCTCGCCAGTATTGCTCACCGCGACGCGCACCGGCACCCATTGCCCCCGGCGATAGACTCCGCCATAGCCTGCGCTGACGGATAGTTCTATCGTCGTCTGGCGTGGCGGTGCCAGAGCCAGCAGGAAGGGGACCGCCAGCACCATGAGGAGAGAGAGAAACGTCAGGCGGCGCGACACGGTGTCCCTCATGAGCCAGGTATGGGACTGGAAGTCGGCGTGTTGGCCGGAGCGCGTATGGTTGGCGAGACCGTGGCCGTCGGGAAAGGCGTTGGCGAGACAGGCGCAGAGGTGGGGGTAGACGTTGCCGGTGGCGGCGGATAGGCGGTGGTCACGATCAATCGCTGCGGGTCGAAGTTGGTGCATACGAAATCAGCCAGTGGCACCCAGCCCAGTTGCGCCTCCACTCCGATCGGCACCTGCAGCCATGTGCCCGACGGATCGCGGGCAACCGGTGAGTACGAAAGCGTACCCGTAGCCACGCCAACCGGCGGCTGCGGCGGCAGGAGGGCCGGGTAGCCTGTACCAGGGCCGCTGCGAACCACCGTCTGGCGCGCGCGCAATTCGCAGACGGGGTAGACGATCGGCACTTTCTGCACGATGCTTGTCACCAGCCCGTCGAACCCCTCCGCGTAGAGCGTCACCAGCCACTCCACCTGATCGTTACCCGGTACAACCGTCACACGCTGCTGACCCGTCAGGGGCATGGGCGAGACCAGCAGATCGCCCCTGCGGTCGGAACCCGTGACGCGGATGCGATAACCGCCCTGATAGGGGCGCGCGCCGTGCACCTCCCAGGTAAGCTGCACTTCCTGCGATACGTTGCGCACCAGTTCCGCCCCGCCCAGCACCTCCACCGACAGCGCTACCGCCGGGCGCACGCTGACGGTGAGGCTCTGCGTAACAAGCTGCCCACCCCCCTGTGCTTCCAGAGTGATAGTGTAGCGCCCGCTCTCGTCGAAAGACACGACATGAGTGGCCACGTCGGCAGGGACGCCGACCACCTGCTCGCTGCCTCCGTGGAACACACGCAGGGCCAGACTGCTGGCGTCCTGCACCGCCCAGGAGAACGTCACCGCTTCGCCAACCACTACTTGATCGGGTGCAGCAGTGAAAACAGCGATGACCGGCGCACGCGGGGGAGGGGTTTCCTCGCCGCCCAGCAGCCACAGTCCCAGGAGGGCAATGGCGAGCAGTCCCAGCATCGCCACAGGGATCAATAACAGCGGCAACCAGGTCGGTAACATCCCCCGCTCGGTCACTGTGCCGGGCACCGCAGCAATGAAGCCAGAAGGGTCGTGCGAACGGACGATCACGAAGAACTCCCGCTGCATAGAGCCGCCCCACAGCCGCCGGTGACGCGGATAGACCTCCCCCGTCACTGCCTGCCGCTCCCCCGGCCCCAGTTGCACGCGCTGCGCGGCAAACTGAACATGCAGCGCGCTGGCCGGGTCTACCGCCCCCAGATCGAGCGTGAGCGGTGTATTGCCCTGGTTGTGCAGATAGATTTTGAACGGCTCTCCGAAGGCCACGTGCTCGTTATCCAGAGCCATCCCGAAACCACTATAAGGCAGGACAGACAGGACGGCGGGCACGTCAATCGTTTCGGCAGGCTTCGACCTGGCGCGCGCCCGCACCACGAAGGGATAGTCGCCGGGGCGGGTCTCGCTGCGCCGCAATGGTTTGAAGCTGAGTACCGCCTGGCCTGCCTCCCCTGGATCGAGCGTCAGTTCTACGCGGTCAATGCGCACCCACCCCTTGGGCAGACCGTCAATCTCCAGGAAGTATTGATCCGGCGCCTCGCTGGTGTTCTCGACGGTGAGCACCGCCTGCGCGTGCGCTCCCGGCGCAACCGCCATATCCGGGCCGGTTAGTTCGGCGCGGAAGGTAGCTCTGCTGAGCACCACTCGTTGCGTGGTCTCTTCCGACACTATCAGCTCAGCGGCAGCAGAGGGGGGATGGTAGATCAGGCGAATGTCGCCAATCTGTATCTCTTCACCGCCGCGCAACAGATATGGCTCATGCGGAGCCAACCGCACCCCGTCCACATAGGTGCCGTTCGCCGACTCCAGGTCTTCAAGCTGCGCCTGATACTCGTTGAAGCTGAACTTGATATGATAGCGAGAGACAGAGGTGGTATCGAGCACGATGTCATTGCCCGTGGAACGGCCCACTGCCACCGCCGCTTTGTTCACGCGGTAGCTTTCCACCGGGCCATCTGGCCAGTAGACATCGACTCTGCCATAGAACATCGCCGCAGACCCTTCCGCGCGTTGACGAACGCCGGTGTTTCCCCTACACCGCCTGTCTCAATTGTAACGGCCCGCCTCGAAACGACAACCTACGCCCGCCATGCGCGAACAGTCCGCAAGACGCGCAGCGATGCACAGCTCTCCAGCCGGTGCGTGAAAATTTTCCTATTATTTACTTTGTGTCACAAACTCGCTACACTTTACATTGTTCATAAGCCTGGTGGTGAACCATATTACAAACAATTGTCAGCGATGAGCAGAAAGGTTGAACCATGGCTATCACCATGCAAGGCAACTGGACCGTCAGCGTGAAGAGCAAGACAGCAGCTTTTCAGCAACGCTTTGTCATTCAAGGGAGCGACAGCGCTGACGGCGTGTATGCCGGCGATGTATCCACCCCACCCGTACACGTCACCGGGGCACAGTGGACAATCGCCATCGAGCACCTGCCCACCGGCAAAGGCGCAACCTGGAAGCCATCCGCCGAACGTCTGGGCACGCCCTCTGCTATGGGGGGACAGATCGTCTTTGACATCCTGTCCAACGACACCGGCGCCGACCAGGACTATGATGACTTGGTGCTGACCTGTTCTATGGCGCAGTCGTCCACCGACTACGTCGTCTATGGGCGGGTGCGCAGCTACGCGGGGCTGTGCCGGGCTAACCCGTGTTTCCCCTTCTACTTTGTCATTGACACACCCCTGCAACTCGCAGAGCTACTGAAATATCCCACCCTGCGCGAGACTCTGGAGCAGTTGTACGGCGATCGCATCCAGCAGTTCGAAAAGCGCGTGCCCTTCCCGCCTATTCCGGAACCCGATCCGCCCCCCTTCCGCCCCATGATGGTGCCGCTGCGCAGCGCGCCGCCCGACGAAGCGAGCGCAGGACAGGCTGTGCCGGAGACGGCAGTCGCAGCACGATCATCGCGTCTCCCCCTGGGTACAGCCGTCTTCAACAACGAACTGTCATACGTGCGCGACTTCACTCGCTTCAAAGATACCTTCAAGTTCTATTGCGAAGTGAAGAATCAGCCGGGCTTGCTGCTGCGCTTCGTCGAATATGACCGTACCGAAGACGAACTGGCGGGCGGGCCATACACTGGCACGGGTGATCGTCAGACTCTGGGTCTGACCGTCACCGACGAGCAGGGCAACTATCTGTTCCGTTTCACGCAGACTCTGACCGATATCGCCGCCGAGACTGAGGACATCGTTTCCGGCGGAGCACCGCTCGCCACTCAACTGCGCCCCGACCTGCTGGTGCAGGTCATCAGCGGGACGGGCGGCACCGCGGGTGTGCTGTTCGAGACAGGGCTTTTCAGCGACATCCCCAACTTCAAGCGCATCAACCTGTGCCTGCCGGAGAGTGTCATCAACCCCGGCCCAACAGCCTGCCAGGGCGGACGCGCCATACAGTCCATCGGCAACATCTGGGTCATCACCGGACTAGGCAACACCTTGGATGCGCAGGGCCGCATCACTGCCACCAACTCGCTTGGCCCGCAAATCACGCGCGGCGCGTGGGCTGGGCGACTGCACGTGTTCGCCTGCTTCACCGATGCCAAACCCGCGGTCGCCTACTACACGATCCGCTTCCGCCGACCAGGGGGAGGCTGGGCATTCGTGCAGGAATACCACGAGCACCCCAAGATTTCCGACATCGGTTCCAGCCCCGACTACACCGGCACCAAGGTCGGGCCTTTCACCACAGTCCCGCTGAAAGTAGATGGTGGCCCGCCGCAGACGGTGCCCTACTACCTCAACATCGAGTCCGACCCTGGCTGGGTGCTCACGCACCGCACCCTCAAGGTCCGCCTGAGCAGCTCCTACTACGAGAATCTGCTCTATTTGCCAGAACAGGACCCGCGCACAGTGGAATTCTGGATCGAGGGCTACGACAGCACCGGCAAGAAAGTGCCCGGCGCCGACGACAAGATCAAGCTCTACCTGGACAACCGCCCCATCACCGGCGACATTGCCAGCATTGCGATGGGCGGCGTCGCGCCGGGTGAATGCGGATTGTTCGACTTGCCCACCCCCAACGCCACGCTGACGGTACGTTTCCGGGTGCATCAGCCGGGGGGCTTCGTCAATTCCTACAGCCTCAGCGTCCTGCGCGGATCGGCCACGCCGGTTGCTGTGCAGGATGTCGTCGCGCCGCCACAGCCGCTCAGCCTGGCCTACCACGAACCGACGCACGGCAACACCTTCTTCGGCACGGCCAACGCTGTCAGCCCGGACCTGGACAACTACGTCGTCGCCGAGTTGCAGGCCGTGGCCGGAGCATGGCTACCGGGAGGCAAGAATTTCTGCGCCTTTGCCTTCGAAATTCACGCTTCGCCGCGTACCACCAACGGCTACGGCGTCTTCGGCGGCTACCGGCTGGATACTGAATTAATCGGCATCAGCTACAACCCACCGACGCCTTAGTCTGCATCAGCTTCCCATGCCACAACAGCAACAGCCTGGGCCGAGATGACCCAGGCTGTTCTGCGGCTTTCAGCCGCCTGAAGGCAGGAGCAATCAGTGATTGAGGTCCCGGACTAGAGGCTGTTATGAACTTCGCGGAGTGCCTTCCCCTCTCCCTCGCGACTGCGTCGCCGGGCGAGGGGACAGGCAGTCTCTCGCACAAGTGCTCCCCCTCGCCCGCGCTACGGGCGAAGGGGCCAGGGGTTGAGGGCGAAAAAGAGCATAACAGGCTCTAGTCAAAGCGGATGCGCGGGTCGAGCCAGGTGTACATGATGTCCACCAGGATGTTGCCAATGATCAGGAACACCGAATACAGGATTGAAACGCCCATGATCATGGTGTAGTCGCGCGCCTGCACGCTATCCACGAACACTTTGCCCAGGCCGGGGATCACGAAGATCAGTTCGACGACGAACGTGCCCGTCAGCACTCCCGCCAGCAGCGGGCCGAGGATCGTCACCACCGGGATCAGCGCATTCTTGAGGGCGTGCACGTAGATGACCACGCGCTCGCGCAACCCTTTGGCGCGCGCCGTGCGCACGTAGTCCTCATGCAACACCTGCAACAGACTGGCGCGCGTCAACCGGGCGATGATTGCTGCTTCGCCAGTGGCCAGCGTGATCACCGGCAGAGCCAGGATTTGCAAGTAGTAGAGCGACAACTCTGGCCCCTGACGCCACTGATTCTGCTGATCGGCAACGGGCACCCATCCCAACTCCACCGCGAAGATGATGATCAGCACCGGTGCCAGTACAATGGCCGGCGTGGCCTGCCCGATGATAGCGAAGAACATCGCCACATAGTCCACGATGGTATTGTGGTAAACCGCTGCCAGCACGCCTAACGGGATGCCCAGCATGAACCCCAGCATCACGGCGAAGATGCCCACCTGCATAGACACCGGCAGCCGGGTGGCGATCTCGTCGCTCACCCGCACGTTCTGATCGCGCAGGGCCTTGTTCAGCGATGGGCCAAAGTCCAGCTTCAGCACGCCCCACAGGTAGTTCCAGAACTGCGAGTCCAGCAGATCAATGCGCCACACCTCGCGCTGAATGGTCTGCGCCCCGCCTTCCTTGCTACCACCAATCGTCACAGTCTCGGTGCGCTTGGTGATGATCTTCCAATCATCGCCATCGGGGAAGTAACCATCGTTCCAGGTATTGAAGAGCACGGGCTTATGCAGGCCGTATTTCTCTTCAAGCTGACGCACCAGGTATTCGGGCACCTTGCGGTTTTCACCACTGTAGTTGAAGGGGCCACCCGGCAAGAGGTGCGACAGGGTGAATGTCACCAGAATGATGGCGAACAGGACAGGGATCGCCGCCAGGAAGCGCCGGATCAGGAACTTGACCATGCCAGGGCCACCCAGCAGGCGCACGATCCGCTCCACCAGGCCCATGAGAATGCGGGCTGGGATACTTCTTTGTGTCCCTTCGAGAGTTGTCTCGGCCATTTCAACCGTCCTTGTCATCCTCGGTCAGGCTATTCAGGCGCAGCTTCCAGGTCGCGCACCGACACCACGCCAGTGATGAGGGTCGGCTCGTCCGACCGGTAGACGATCTCTCGCCGGGGTGCTTCGCCCTGCCATTCGGCGACCTGCCCCTGGCAAGACACCTCGTAGTAGAAGTTGTACTTGCTGCTGGTGCGAGCCTGCTCAGCCACGACCCCGACGATATCCATGCCCTGCTCCAGGGGGCAGCGACCGACGAACTCGGTATACTGGCCGATCGAGGCAGCGCCGGTGAGGTTGGCCGGTATACGCGCCCACTTGGTGCCGTCGTCATCAGTCATGATCGCCTTGCTGCTGCTCTTGAAGACGACATGCTGCCCGATGACAAAGGGCACCGGCCCTTTCAGGTAGTCCTGACCCGCCCACCCCTGCCGCAACTCCCTGGCGGTGCACACGGTCTCGCCATCTTCGTTGACTTCCGTCGCCACGCACTCGGAGCACTCGATACGGTAGTACACCTGATCAGTGGCCGCCGCGAATTCCAGCAACCGCGCGACGGTGTTATCCTCGCAGCGCCCCACCACATTGGCCTCATCGCCCTGTAGAATAGCCGGGCCTGGCTCGTCAGCCAGCAACAGCGGCGGGGTGTATTCCAATACGCGGCGCTGCGCCTCATCTACCAGCTCGGTAGCGGTCTCCCCTTCTTCAACGGTGACCTCTTCCTCGGCAGGGACCTCGCCCGCATACTCCGCCATGATCGAGGCCAACTGATCTTCGAAGACCAGCACCGGTGGCACCACGATGACGGCCAGTTGCTCCACATCATAGCGCAAGGGACCGACGAAGCGGCTGTCGTCCACCCAGCCTTCAACGTCGCCACAGGCCATCTTGTAGTACGCCACCCCGTTGACGACCTCCGTCTCTTTGGCTTCCAGGATCGCACCAGGACGGCAATCTCCCGTCACGGCGGTCTCCGCCACCACCGGCCCTGGCTCGCTGGCCATGGCGAAGATGTCGCCGCCCGCCGGGTCTGGCAGGGCAATGGCCCGCTCACCGATATTGATCTCGATCGGGCCAAACAGGCTTTCACCGGTCACCCAGCCCTTGACCGGGCCAGCCGGCGTAGGGCAGTCAATCTGATAGAACGGTTCGGGGGAGCCGTCTCCGTCCGCATCCGCCGAGGCCACCTGCAACACCGTCACAATCGTCTCCGGCTTGCACATCTGCAGCGGGTTGGGAGGCATGGGGCGGAAACGATCGTCGTACATCTCCACTGCCTGAGCGCCAGCAGGAGCCTGGGCAATGCCCAGGTCTTCGCGGAGGAATTTCAGCGGGCCGATCAGACGACTCTCTGCCGCCCAGCCCACCGACCCACTGCAGTTGATCAGGTAGTAGTTCTGCCCATCGGCTCCAACGCCCGCGTAGAGCACTTTGGCCGTGGAATCGCCCAGGCACGAAAGTTTGGAGTTCATGGCGTTGGGCAAGAGCGGTTCGGGATAGATCGTCAGGGCGAAGGTGGGACGGCCCGGCTCCAACGGTACCAACACGTTGTCCAGCACCTCCAGCTTGCCCCCCACAACAGTGGGCAACGCCGTCGGAGTGTAGTAGGGCGTCAACTCGAAGACGCCGGGAATCTGCCCGGAGTAACAGGCCAGGCTGGCCAGCATCAGGCTGATTCCCACCAGCAGCAACGCCCCTGCCGCGCGTGCATGTGATTTCGTCACGTCACTTCATCTCCTCAGTCACGCCACCCGGCGCTATGTACCGCGCATACGCGGGTCAAGCGCATCGCGCAACCCGTCGCCCAGGAAGTTGAAGGCCAGCGCCGTGATCACCAGCGCCACGCTGGGCACCAACAGGATATGGCGATTCGAGAAGAAGCCCCCTCGTTCGCGCACCTGCTGAATCATCGCGCCCCAGCTCGGCGTGCCGGGTTGCACCCCCAGCCCGATGAAGCTCAGGAAAGCCTCTGTGAAAATGTAACCAGGGATCGCCAGGGTCTCAGCGACGATCAGCGGGCCGATCACGTTGGGCAGCAGATGCACGAAGATGATGCGGCGGTTGCTGGCCCCCACAGCACGGGCTGCTTCCACGAATTCCTTTTCGCGGTACGAGAGCACCTGCCCCCGCGCCAGACGCGCCATGCCAATCCAGCTCAGCACGCCCAGCGCTACGAAGAGGAAGAGTAAGCCCCCCATGCTCTTGTTCAAGTCGAGCACAAACCC
>DAOTZZ010000049.1:0-6094 GCA_034433965.1 Anaerolineae bacterium | reverse complement strand
TCCGGCCCTGTTGGGGTGCGACACAGCAGAGTACTACTGGCGCTGCTCGATGGGCACCCAGGTGAGATTGTCCGGCCCGATGTAGTTGCCACGCGGGCGGATCAGGCGGTTGTCGGCCCACTGTTCCATGATGTGCGCTGTCCAGCCGGCGATGCGCGACATGGCGAAGAGCGGTGTCATCATGTCGGTGGCGATGCCTACCGCGTCCAGCACGATGGCGCTGTAGTAGTCTACGTTGGGGTAGAGATTGCGCTCGATGAAGTATTCGTCCGCAGCAGCCAGGTCGGCCAGGCGTTTGGCGAGTTCATACAGGTTGCAACGATCGTTGCGCTGGCAGAGCGCTGCGGCGTGCTTTTCCAGGATGCGGGCGCGTGGGTCGAGCGCTTTGTAGACGCGGTGCCCAATGCCCATGATGCGGCGGCCTTTGCCCTTCACTTCTTCCTGGAACCACTTGTCTACGCTTTCGGCCTGGCTGATTTCGTAGAACATGCGCATGGCCGCTTCGTTCGCGCCACCGTGTTTGGGGCCTTTTAGCGAGCCGAGCGCTGCCGTGACCGCGCTGTACATATCGCCGTCGGTGCTGGTCACCACGCGGCTGGTGAAAGTGCTGGCATTCATGCCGTGATCGGCCAGCAACACCAGATAGACGTTGATGGCGTCTACCTCAGTCTGATGCGGTTCAGTGCCGTGCAGCATGTACAGGAAGTTGGCCGCAATGCCCAGATCGGGGTGAGGGGCAACCGGCTCTTTGCCTTCGCGGATGCGCCCCCAGGCGGCGATGATCGTCGGAATCCTGGCGGTGAGCCTGACCGCTTTGCGGCGGTTGGCTTCCGGACTGTTGTCGTCCGCCTCCGGATCGAACACGCCCAGCATGGAAACCGCCGTGCGCAGCACGCTCATCGGGTGGGCGCTGGCGGGGAAGACGCGCATGGTCTCAATGACCTGGGCTGGCAAGGGCATCTCGGCGACGATCGCACGGCGCAGGCTCTCCAGCTCGGCCATGGTGGGGAGTTTGCCGTGCCAGAGCAGGTGGATCACCTCTTCGAAAGAAGCATTTTCGGCCAGATCGGCGATATCATAGCCGCCGTAGATCAGCCTGCCGATGTCTCCCTGGACACGGCTGAGCCGGGTGTCGGCAACTACGACCCCTTCCAGACCTTTCTTTTGTTCTTCTGCCATAGGGTGTCTGTCTCCTCAACGGTGCTGAAAAAGGGTGTGACGTAGCAGGTAACTGAATCAGCAGCGAGCCCTGGGGTTTGACCAGGCTGCGCTGCCTGCAGAGTGGAGGATAGTGGGCAACGCGGTTTCGGGTGGGTGAAAGAATTGGCGCTGCGCTTGCCCACGCTACCTTCTGATGGTAGAGTATAGCAACTGGTTATTTTGGTAACAAACCAATTTTCTGAGCTTTATGCACAATCTTGGTAGCAGACCGTTGAAGCGGCGGTGTCAGACACCGCTTTTTGCGGTGATCGGCGCTGTGTTCTGACAGCAGGGGGAGGTGGCGCGCACACGACGACTGCGTGGAGGAAGCCATCGTTCAAATTGATCGTGTGTATTGGTCGTAATTGGGAGGCAAACTGGCATGACGACTTTGGTCACGACTGTCACCGAGACCCTGCGCTATCGGGGGCAGGTGGGGCAGTGGAGTTGGGTGTTGCACCGTGTATCCGGCCTGGGGACGGTGCTCTTTTTGATTCTGCATGTCATTGATACTTCGTGGGCCGCCTTCTTCCCGGAAGAATACGAGCAGGTCATCCGTCAGTACCAGAGTCCTCTATTCACCATCGGAGAATTCGCCCTGGTTGCCTGCGTGGTGTATCACGCTTTCAACGGGCTGCGCATCATCGCGCTCGACTACAAGCCGCAATGGTGGGCCTACCAGCAGCGCGCGGCAACGCTGGTGTTTGTCGCTACGATCGTGGTGCTGATCCCCACCTTTGCGCTGATGGTGGGGCACGTGCTCGATTTCTACGGCGACGAGGGACGGGATATTGCGGGCCTGGAGGATATCGTCCGCACGCAGGCACAGTTCGCGCTGGGATTCGTGGTTGTACTGCTGGCGGCGCTGGCGTTGTCGGCGCTCTATGGGCTGATTGCGCGCAGTCGGGGCACGTTCGACCTGCCAGGACGTTTTGAGGTATCTCTGTGGACGTTCATGCGTCTTTCGGGGGTGCTCATCCTGCCGCTGGTCTTCGGGCATCTGGCCATGATGCACGTGTTGCAGGGTGTGTTCGACATCACCGGCGGCGGCATCGAGATTGTGGGCACCAACGCGGTCAACGACAGCGGCAAGGCGATAGAGTTTGTAGGTGAGCGCTGGAATATGCTGGTGGCAGGTGTGGCTATCTGGCGGCTCTATGACGGGCTGCTGCTGGCGCTGGTCGTCTTGCACGGTTTCAACGGGCTGCGCTACGTAGTCAACGATTACGCCCATTCTCCGCTGGTCAACCGCGCCCTCAACTATGCGATCATCTTCGGAGCAATCGCCCTGATCGTGGTGGGCGTCGCCGCATTGCTGGTGGGGGTGGACGAGACCGCCTACGAGATCGCCACAGAACTGACCTCCTGGATCGCACTTCCCCTGGTGTGGTGACTGTCATTGAAGGCACGAGGTTGACCATGCAAACACATCAATACGAGGCGGTGATCGTGGGGGCGGGCGGCGCAGGCCTGATGGCCGCGCTGTATGCTTCGCGCCAGGTCAAGACCGCCGTGATCAGCAAACTGTACCCGACCCGTTCGCATACTGGCACTGCGCAGGGGGGCATCGGCGCGGCGCTGGGCAACCTGGATGAGGATCGCCCAGAATGGCACGCTTTCGATACCGTCAAAGGCGGAGACTACCTGAGCGATCAGAATGCGGCGCTGGTGCTGGCTCAGGAAGCGGTGAGCGCCGTCATCGAGCTGGAACACCTGGGGTTGCCCTTTGACCGCACTCCGGACGGGCGCATTGCGCAGCGGCGCTTCGGTGGGCATACTGGCAACTTTGGCGGACAACCAGTGCGCCGCGCCTGTCACGCGGCTGATCGCACCGGTCACATGATTCTGCAGACGCTCTATCAGCAGTGTATCAAGAACAATGTGACCTTCTTCGACGAGTATCACGTCGTAGACCTGATCCGCACCGGCGACCGGGTGGTGGGCGTGGTTGCCGTCAACATTGACGACGGCGAGTTGCACGTTTTCCACAGCAAGGCGGTGCTCTTCGCCACCGGCGGCTGGGGGCGCGTGTGGGAGATCACCAGCAACGCCCATTCGCTGACGGGCGATGGCAATGCCATCACCTTCCGGCGCGGGGTGCCCATGCAGGACATGGAGTTCTACCAGTTCCACCCCACGGGCATTTACAAGATGGGCATCCTGATCACCGAGGGCGTGCGCGGTGAAGGTGGCGTGCTGCTCAACGACCGGGGCGAGCGCTTCATGGAGCGCTATGCGCCGCGCATCAAAGACCTGGCCAGCCGCGATGTGGTCTCGCGAGCGATCTACCTGGAGATAGAAGCGGGGCGCGGCATCAAGGGCAAGAACTATGTGCACCTCGATGTGACGCCAGAGACGGTCAACCGTTACCTGGCCGAGGCGGGCGAAGAGCGGCGTATTGACCGGGCCTATGTCGAATCCAAGCTGCCCGACATTCTGGATTTCTGCCGCACCTATCTGGGCATTGACCCGGTGAAGGAACCGATCCCCATTCAGCCGACCGCGCACTACGGCATGGGAGGCATTCCCACCGATCTCGACGGACGAGTGGTGATTGATGCGCAGGGTACGCCGTTGCCGGGCCTGTATGCGGCGGGCGAAGCCGCCTGTGTGAGCGTGCACGGGGCAAATCGCCTGGGCACCAACAGCCTCACCGACCTGATCGTCTTCGGGCGACGCGCAGGCAGGCACATGGCCGAGTATTGCGCGGGCACTGACTTCGCTCCGCTGCCTTCCGATCCGGCAGGCGAGGTGGCCGCCGAATTGGAACGCCTGCGCCGGTCGGATGGGACGGTGAAGCCCTACCAACTGCGCGTCGAGATGCAAAAGGTAATGATGAAGCATGTGGGGGTTTTCCGCACGGCGGAGGGTATCCAACAGGCGGTGGAGACCATCCGTCGCCTGAAAGATCAGTATCGGCATCAACTGGCGATTGACGATCGCGGCAAACGCTTCAACACGGACCTGTTCGAGGCGTGGGAACTGGGATGTTTGTTGGATATCGCCGAGGTCACGGCGCTGAGCGCCCTGGCGCGCACCGAAAGCCGTGGTGCGCATTCGCGCGAAGATTTCCCGCAGCGGGATGACGAAAACTGGCTGGTGCACACACTGGCCTTCCGCCAGGAAGATGGCTCGGTACGGCTGACGCACGACAAGCCGGTTGATCTGTCGCTGGCGGAGAAAGACGAACGTTTCAAGCCCAAAGAGCGTGTCTATTGAGTCCGGTGAAGGAAGAGGGCTGTCATGCAGGTTACATTGCGAATCCGGCGTTTTAACCCGGAAAAGGACTCCAAGCCCTACTGGGCCGAATACACTCTGCGCGATGTCGAATCTACCGATCGCGTTCTGGATTTGTTGCACCGTGTCAAATGGGAACAGGACGGCACGCTGGCCTTTCGGCGTTCGTGTGCGCATGGCATCTGCGGGTCGGATGGGATGCGTATCAACGGTGTCAACCGGCTGGCGTGCAAGGTGCTGGTCAAGACGCTGGGCGAGGGCGACCACATCAAAATCCAGGTCGAGCCGATCCTGGGCCTGCCCGTGATCAAAGACTTGGTGGTGGACATGGAGCCGTTCTTCGAGCATTACCGCCAGATAATGCCCTATTTCGTCAACGATCAGCCGTTGCCCGCCGACGGGCGCGAGCGACTGCAAAGCCCGGAGGATCGCGAGCGCTTCGACGACACGACCAAGTGTATCCTGTGCGCATGTTGCACAACTTCGTGTCCCAGCTTCTGGGCCAACGGCAGATATGTGGGACCGGCGGCCATCGTGCAGGCGCACCGTTTCATCTTCGACAGCCGCGATCAGGCTGCTTCTGAGCGTCTGAAGATTCTGGCCGAGCCGGACGGTGTGTGGCGTTGCCGGACGATCTTCAACTGCACTACCGCCTGCCCACGCGAGATCGAGGTGACGCGGGCTATCGGTGAGGTCAAGCTGGCCATCCGGCGCGGCGCGCCCTAGGAGCCGGGGTTTCGAAACCTGTGCCTACTGGCAGGCGAGCGGATTGTTCCGTAGAATTGTCGCGCAGATGCAGGCGCGGCGCTGTGTGAGAGAAGATCATCACCGGCACGTTGCAGGCGGTCGCCGGTGATGTGCTTTAGGAGGCTGAATGCCATATGCGTATCCTTCTGGAGGGCAACATTGCCGCGGGTAAAACCACGCTGGGCACGGCCCTGGCAGCCAGTGGCCATTTCGTGTTCGTGCCGGAGCCGGTCGAGCGCTGGCAGAGCGGCTTCGCTGCCAATCTGCTGGAGCGTTTCTACGCGGACACGCCGCGCTGGGCGTTCACGCTGCAAATCTGCGCCTTCGTGACGCGCACGCAGGCTGTTCAGAGCGCCCCCGACGACGGGCGCGATGTGGTCTTCGAGCGGTCAATCTACTGCGACCGGCATGTCTTCGCCAGGAGCCTGTTCGAGCAGGGGCTGATGGATAGCACCGAATGGGCGCTGTATCAGCACTTTTGGGAACAGTTCCGGGCCGCTGCGCCGCAGCCCGACGCCATCATCTACCTGCGTACTCCGGCAGACGAATGCTATCGCCGCCTGCAGGTACGCGGGCGTGCCGAAGAACGGGGCATCTCGCTGGAGTATCTGCTCCATCTGGAGCGCTGTCACGACGCCTGGTTGCGCGACCCGGCAGTGGCCGAGTGCCCGGTGCTGGAACTGGACGGACGCCGCAGTTGGTCGGCGGAGGAAGTGCAGGGGGCATTGGCGCAGGCCCTGGCGTGATGCCTGATATGGCGAAGGGGGGCGAGGCAGCCACAGGGACGGTTGCCGGACGTTACACTCGTGGCACGCGCCGTCATGGTGTAGTGGAGTGCTGTCATGACTTATCGCTCGGCAGGCCCTTCGCCCGTGCTGGTGATGATTACCGGAGCGTTGCTGGTACTTGG
>DAOTZZ010000048.1:0-5088 GCA_034433965.1 Anaerolineae bacterium | reverse complement strand
TCTGTCCGCTTTCGGCTATGGTATAGTCCATGTTGACCTTTCCTGGTGCAGGGTTCGTGGCGCACAACACTACCTTAACCAAGAAAGGTCTTTTTGTCTTGGGACTTTGCAACAGCCGTGGTTGCGCCGCGCCTGACGGTTGATCCCCGTCCGCAGGCTGGTATAATCGCCGTGCGCGGGGAGTCAGCACAAGGAGAGCATCGTGACCACTCGTCTATCCGTCATCATCCCCTGCTACAATGAGGTCAACACCGTCGCCGAGATCATTCGCCGCGTGCGCGCTGTGAATCTGGCCCACGAGATCATCGTGGTAGACGACGGCTCGACGGACGGCACGCGCGAAGTGCTGGCGCAGATCGATCCGGGCGACGACCTGAAGATCATCTATCACCCGCACAACATGGGCAAAGGAGCGGCAGTACGCACCGGCTTCCAGAATGCCACAGGCGATGTCTTCCTCATTCAGGACGCCGATCTGGAATATGACCCGCGCGAATATCCCATTCTGCTGCGTCCCATCGAGGAAGGGATTGCCAAGGTAGTCTATGGCTCGCGTTTCCTGGGCGGGCCGCGCAAAGCGATGTTCTTCTGGAACATGGTTGCCAACCGCACGCTGACCTTCATCACCAACCTGCTCTACAACGCCATCCTCAGCGACATGGAGACCTGCTACAAGGTCTTCCGCGCCGAGGTCATCCGCGACATCCCGTTGCGTTCGCGCCGCTTCGACTTCGAGCCGGAAGTGACCGCCAAAATCCTCAAGCGCGGCTACCGCATCTATGAGGTGCCTATCTCCTACAACGGGCGCGAGTGGTACGAGGGCAAGAAGATTTCGTGGAAAGACGGCGTGATCGCGTTGTGGACGCTGCTGCGCTATCGCTTCACCGACTGAGCGCATCCCCCCGGCAGGCGCGAGCGCCGCTGTGGGCTGCGGCGCTCGTCGTATTCCTGGGGCTGATCCTGCGCCTGAGCCTGCTGGAGCAAGACAGCCGCTTTCACCCCGACGAAGCCCTCTTTGCCGCGCAGGCCCGCTACCTCAGTCAGACGGGCGATCCGCTGTTGCGCCGCGCTGACCTGGACAAACCGCCGCTCACCCTCTATGTCACTGCGCTGAGCTTCCGATTGATCGGCGTCAGCGAGTTCGCCGCCCGCCTGCCCAACGTTCTGTTCGCCAGTCTGACCGTTGCTGCCGTCTATCGGCTGGCGCAAACACTCTACCGCCGTCACCTGGTCAGTCTGCTCGCGGCCCTGCTCAGCGCGTGTTCCCCCTACCTGCTCGCCTTCGCGCCAACCGTCTTCACCGACGTGCAGGCGACCTGGTGGATTGCCCTGGCGGCGCTGCTGGCAGCGCGCGGGCGATGGAGGGCGGCGGGTGTCAGCGCCGCGCTGGGAATGGCGGCCAAGACAACCGCCGCCTGGAGCATTCCCCTGATCGTCGCGCTGGGCATTCTCCGCACCGCACGCCCAGGCGACACCTGGCGCGACGCCGGAAAACGGCTGCTACGGTTCACCGGCGCGCTGGCACCGGGTATCGCCCTGCTGGTGCTGTGGGATCTGGCCCGCTGGCCCTATAGCTTCCTGCGCCTGGACTACGAACACAACCATCCGGACCGCCTGATCCGCTCCGACGAACTCTGGCCGCGCCTGGAACAATGGGGACATTGGCTCGGCTATCTGGCAAGTGCACCCGTCGTGACTGCCATCCTGGCTGCGCTGCTGACCCTTTGGCTGGCCCGTCAACTGCGCCGCCTGCAGCACCGTGACGCCGCGCTCGACTGGGCCATCGCCGCTTACAGTCTGGCGGTGCTCGGCGGTCTGTGGCTGATCGCTTTCAACACCTATGATCGCTATCTGGCCCTGTTGACGCCGTCCCTGCTGATATTGTGCGGGCGTGCTCTGGCCGAGGCGCTTGCTACGCTGCCAGGTCAGCGGCTGCGGCGGGTAGCTGTCATAGGGCTGCTGGCAATACTGTGCGGCAGCACTCTGCCCACGCTGCGCGGAGACATCCCCGTGGGCGGAGATCGCACGGCCTACGAAGGCATAGACGGGCTGGCCGCATACCTGAACAGGGATTTGAACGGCGCGATTGTCTACGATCACTGGCTGGGCTGGCACCTGGCCTACTATCTGGGCGAACATCCCGCCGTGACCCTGCGCTACATGCCACAACCGGAAACGCTTGCCCAGGAGATGGCAGCCTGCGCCTGTCAGCGCTATCTGGCCGCGCCTCTCTCGCCGCAGCTTGCGCCCTGGCTCGCCGCCCTGGGACACGCCGGGGTGAGCACACAGCAGGTCTTCGTCAGCCCAGGCAGTCGCTTCGCTGTTTACCAGCTTGACGCGCCAACTCGTGATTAGGCAAGCGGGCGGGCGTTCTGTATATTCATAGTGTTGCGAACTGCCGTGAGGACAGGAGTATCTCTATGAACCCTGCCGAGAGTGCCAGGCCGATCACCCTCGTCATTTTCGGCGCGTCCGGTGACCTGACCGAACGCAAGCTGATTCCGGCACTGTTCAGCCTCTACCGTCGGCAGCGCCTGCCGCAGCCGCTGCAGATTGTCGGCTCGGCACGCCGCCCTTACTCGCATGAGGAATTTCGCGTGCACCTGCGCCAGGGTGTGCAGCAATACGCCACCGAGCGCTTTGATGTGGCAGCCTGGGATGCCTTCTCGGCCAACATCTGGTATCACGCCGGCGATTCCAGCCGTGCCGAAGACATGGCCGCGCTAGACGCGTTTCTGACCCGGCTGGAGAAGGGTTCGGCGAATCGCCTGTATTACCTGGCCGTTGCGCCGACCCTGTATGTGCCCATCGTGGAGAACCTGGGCCGCGCGAATATGGCGCACGAGGACGGCGGCTGGCGGCGGTTGATCGTCGAGAAACCCTTCGGCCACGATCTCGCCTCAGCGCACGCGCTGAACGACACGTTGCATCAGGTCTTCGCCGAGCATCAGGTCTACCGCATTGACCACTACCTGGGCAAAGAAACGGCGCAGAACATCCTCTTCTTCCGCTTCGCCAACACCATCTTCGAGCCGGTGTGGAACCGCAACTACGTGGATCATGTGCAGATCACCGTCGCTGAGACGGTGGACGTAGGCCATCGCGCCGGCTACTACGATCAGGCGGGCGTGCTGCGCGATATGTTCCAGAACCACCTGCTGCAACTGCTGGCTCTGATCGCCATGGAACCGCCCTACTCCTTCGATGCCGACGCGCTGCGCAACGAGAAGGTGAAGGTGCTCAATTCCATTCGCCCCGTTGGCCCACACGATGCCATCCTCGCCCAATACCGAGGTTACCGCGAAGCCCAGGGTGTCGCGCCCAACTCGCGCACGCCAACCTTCGCTGCGCTCAAGCTCTACGTAGACAACTGGCGCTGGCAGGGCGTGCCCTTCTATCTGCGTTCCGGCAAGGCACTGGCACACAAGACCAGCGAAGTAGTCGTAGAGTTCAAGTGTCCGCCTCAGGTGATGTTCGAGCGAGCGACAAATGAGTGTTTTCCCCCGAACGTACTCTCGCTATGCATTCAACCGGACGAAGGCATTCACCTGCAATTCGAGGCTAAAGTCCCCGGCTCGCAACGCGACACCCGCTCAGTCAATATGGAATTCCACTATCGCTCGTCGTTTGGGGGCGCTCCCTTGCCCGACGCCTACGAGCGCCTGTTGCTCGACGCCCTGCTCGGCGATGCTTCGCTCTTCACCCGCAGCGACGAAATCGAAGCGGCCTGGCGGCTGATTGACCCATTGTTGCGTCGCTGGGAAAAGGAAGAAGGTCCCACTATCCCGCTCTACGAGCCGGGCACAATGGGGCCGGTCGAAAGCGACGAGTTCATAGCACGCGACGGGCGTCTCTGGCGGCAGGAATGCAATCACTGCGAAGAGAGAGCTTCTGAATGAGCGAGATCGAAGTCCACCCGGACCCACAGCATCTGGCGCGGGCCGCTGCCGGACATATCGTACATATTGCCGCCGAAGCCATTGCCGCGCGGGGACGCTTCACCATCGGCCTGCCGGGCGGTTCGACGCCGCGCCTGTTGTTCGCGCTGCTGAGCAACCTGCCCTGGGTCAGGCGCATTGACTGGGCGCATGTGCACGTTTTCTGGGGCGACGAGCGTTGCGTCCCGCCCGATCATCCGGAGAGCAACTATCGTCTGGCCCACGAGACGCTGCTGCAACATGTGCCTCTGCCCGCCGAACAGATACACCGCATCTCCGGTGAGCTGCCCCCTGCTGAAGCTGCCCGCGCCTACGAGCAGACTCTGCGCACCCTCTTCACAGAGGACACCTCCGCTGACCCTCAGCCGCGCTTCGATCTGATGTTGCTGGGCCTGGGCGACGACGGGCACACGGCGTCTCTGTTCCCCGGTACCGCCGCCTTGACAGAAACGACGCGCTGGGTCGTGGAAAACTACGTGCCCCGTCTGGATTCCTGGCGAATCACCCTCACCGCGCCGGCGATCAACGCCGCGGCCCATGTGATTTTCCTGGTCAGTGGGGCGGGCAAAGCCGAGGCGTTGCGAGTCGTACTGCAGGGGCCACTTCGCCCGTCCGCCTATCCCGCTCAGTTGATTCGGCCCTGTGCCGGGCAACTGCTCTGGCTGGTGGATCAGGCGGCAGCGACGCTCCTGTGAAACGGTCAGTTTTTGCAGCAGCCCCTGCTTGGCACTACACTTAAGATATCCATAAATACACACGCGGCTTTCTGTAGAATGAGGAGAAAAGCGCATGGTACGTAAAGCCAGTCTGTTCGTGCTGATCCTGGTAGCCATGCTGGCCGTCTCGTTCCTGCCAGCCTCGGCTGCCGGGCCGGTGTATCCTGACCTGCCCGATCTGGGCGGACAGGAGATCGTGATTGCCGTCGAAAACCTGTACACGCCGTTCCAGTTTGAGAATCCCAAGACCGGCGAGATCATGGGCTATGAATACGACCTGGTGGAAGAAATCTGCTACCGCATCAACTGCACACCGGTCTACGAGTACGTCAGTTGGGACGTGATGATCTCCTCCGTCAGCGAAGGTCAGTTCGACATGGGCATGACCGGCATCAGCATCATCGAAGAACGCAAGCAGATGGTGGACTTCTCCG
>DAOTZZ010000047.1:0-25001 GCA_034433965.1 Anaerolineae bacterium | reverse complement strand
GGTCGGCGAGCGTTTCTCTCGCTAACGCTGATCCTGCACGGTTTTCCGGCGGTGACGCTGCTCATCGCCATCTTCTTCGTGCTGCGCAACATCGGCAAAGTGCCCGTGCTGGGGGATTACTTCGGCTTCAATACGCGCGGCGGGATCGCGCTGGTGATGGTCGCCTTCGAGATGCCGCTGGGCGTGTGGCTGATGAAGGGCTTCTTCGACAATATCCCCTGGGATATGGAGCGCTCGGCGCTGATTGACGGGGCGTCGCGTTGGCGCACCTTCTGGGAAATCTTGCTGCCACAGATTCGCCCTGGCATCCTGGCGCTGGGCACATTCGCCTTCATCTCCGGCTGGGGGGCCTACCTGATCCCGCAGACCTATAGCATTGGGACGCGGACGGCTACGCTGGCGGTCTATGTCACGCAGTTGATGGGCGACACCGCGCCCGTCAACTGGAATGAGGTGGCCGCAGTGGGCCTTTATCAGATGATTCCGGTTTTTGTGATCTTCCTCTTCGCCCAGGAATATCTGCTCAATATCTATGCGGGCGGCACCAAGGGCACATCGTAGGGGGCAGTTCCATGAAAATCGTCCTGGAAAACCTGACCAAGAAATTCGGCACGGTGGTGGGGGTGGATGATATCAGCCTGACCATCGAGGACGGTGAGTTCGTGGCGTTCCTGGGGCCATCGGGATGTGGCAAGACAACCACCCTGTTGATGATCGCGGGTATCTATAAGCCGACGGCGGGCCTCATCCGCTTCGATGACCGCGTGGTCAACCAGGTGTCGCCCCGCGATCGCAACATCGGCATGGTCTTCCAGAGCTACGCGCTCTACCCGCACATGACCGTCTTTGGCAATATGGCCTATCCGCTCAAGCTCAAGAAGATGCCCAAGCAGGAACAGGCGGAGCGGGTGCGCGAAGTAGCTGCCAAGATGGGCATCGCCAACCTGCTCGACCGGCGACCGGCGCAGCTTTCGGGCGGGCAACAGCAGCGTGTGGCGCTGGGGCGCGCGCTGGTCAAGCAGCCGGACGTGCTGCTCTTCGACGAGCCGCTCTCCAACCTCGATGCGCGGCTGCGCCTTTCGATGCGCGGGGAGATCAAGCACCTGCAGAAAGAGCTGGGCATCACCGCCATCTATGTGACGCACGATCAGGTCGAAGCTATGACCATGGCCGACCGCATCGCGGTGATGAACCTGGGCAAATTGCAGGCATTCGACACGCCCGACGATCTCTACGACCGCCCCAAGACTCTTTTCATCGCCGGTTTTGTGGGCAACCCGCCCATGAACTTCCTGGAAGTGGAAGTGCGCCGCGAGGGCGACACTTTCTATGCGGTCAATTCCGCGCTGCGCGTGCCTGTGCCCGCCGAACGCGCCGAACCGGCGGCCCGTCATGGCGGACCCGTGATTCTGGGCATCCGTCCCGAAGACATCGCCATCAGCGAGACGGGGACGGTGAAGGGCGAGGTCTTCGTCGTCGAGCCGCTGGGACGCGACGATCTGCTCGACGTGCATCTGGACGCGACCAATCGGCTGAGCGTGCTGGCCGACCCCGCTACTCGGCTGCGCGCCGGTGACCCGGTGACCCTGGCGCTGGACACGCGAAAAGTGCAGTTCTTCGACCCGCAGACTGAGCTATCGCTGCTGTGGCGCTGACGGCGGGAGCATACTCACCGCCGAGGGCGCAGAGGACGTAGAGAAAGGCACAGAGTTCTTGATGTTTTTCTCGTCTGCGCCCTCGGCACCTCCACGGTTCGAGACCATTGCCCCAAAACTGAAAGGCACCCCTGCCGCCCCTACCCGGCGGACTGGCTGATCCTCTTGTTTTTGTCGCCAAGATTGGCCCTGTCCGGTACAATCACGGGCGTTGAGCGTTCCGCTGCCCTGAGGCAGGGGAGTACGCCAGCCTATCATAAGGCACAGCCAGTGACCGCCTGTGTGTGCGGGGTGACCTGTGCACAAGCGAAGAGGGACAAGGGACTCATGAAAGACATCTTCGAAAAGACGCGCACCTTCACCCGCGCCCGCGAAGCCATGGAGATGGGACTGTATCCTTTCTTCCAGCCGTTGCAGGACTCCGACGCCACAACGGCGTTGTTTCGGGGCAAGGAAGTGGTGATGATCGGTTCCAACAACTACCTGGGGCTGACGACTCATCCCAAGGTGAAACGGGCGGCGATGGAAGCGATCGAGCGCTTCGGTACCAGTTGCACCGGCAGCCGTTTTCTCAACGGCACGCTGCAGTTTCACCTGGAACTGGACAATCGCCTGGCTAAGTTCGTGGGCAAAGAGGCGGCGATCGTCTTCTCCACCGGCTACCAGACCAACGTAGGGGTCATTTCGGCGCTCGTCGGGCGGGGGGACTTCGCCATCCTGGACAAGGACGATCACGCCAGCATCGTGGACGGCTGTTTCATGGCACGCGGTATGAATCAGGCCGAGATGCGACGTTTTTCGCACAACGATCCCGATAGTCTGGAATACACGCTCTCCAAAATCCCCGCCGACGCAGGCAAGCTGGTGATTGTGGACGGCATCTACAGCATGGGGGGCGATATCGCCCCGCTGCCGGAGCTGGTCGAAATTTGCAAGCGGCACGGCGCGCGCATCATGGTAGACGACGCGCACAGCATCGGCGTGCTGGGGCAGGGGCACGGCACGGCCTGGCACTTCGGCCTGACCGACGAAGTAGACCTGATCATGGGCACCTTCAGCAAGTCCCTGGCGTCCATTGGGGGCTTCATCGCCGGAGACGAGCAGGTCATTCACTACATTCAGCACTTCGCGCGGTCATTCGCCTTCAGCGCCAGCCTGCCCGCTTCCAACGTGGCCGCGGTGCTGGCGGCGCTGGACATCATCGAGAATGAGCCGGAGCACGTGCAGCGCCTGTGGGAAAACGCCGAATACATGCGGGCGGGTCTCAAGCGCCTGGGCTACGACACCGGCAACAGCAACACACCGGTCATCCCCATCTACATCCGCGACGATTACCGCACTGTGCTGGCCTGGCACGCGTTGATCGAGGAAGGCGTCTACACCAATCCGGTGGTTTCGCCTGGCGTCCCACCGAACAGCAGTCTGCTGCGTACCAGTTACATGGCCACGCACACCAAAGAGCACCTGGATCGCGCCCTGAAGGGTTTGGAGACCGTCGGCCACAACCTCGACCTGATTCCCGCCGACGCCACCCTGCAGCGCGAAACCAGCGGCTAGCGCAACCTGTACCTGCGCCCATAAACGACACGCCCCTCAGCGCGAGGGGCGTGTTTGTTGTGTGATGGCGGGAACTACGGACCGGCGCTCACCGTCAGTTCGTAGGCCATGTCCCAGTAGGCGTAGACAACGAACAGATGCACACCGGTTTCTTGCGCCGTGAAGGTCACCGTCTGCTCGCGGTAGGTATCGTAGTCTTCCAGCAAGAAGCCATCCGGCCCGTAGACGCTCAGGTAGGGATAATCTTCTGACACCAGCGCGATCTGCACCGTGTCGCCCGCTTCCAAAGCCAGGCTGTAGATGTCGCGGGCCTCGCCGTCCACATTCACGAAAGCGCCGCTGACCACCTGCCCCATCACCAGCGGGCCTTTGACCTGATCCGGCGTGCCCACCAGGTAGTTGTCGCTGTCGTCCAGCGGGTAGTACGTGAGAGGCACGCTGACCGCATCAAGCGTGGTGGCGTTGATGTCGTCCAGCAGCGCATAGACTGATCCCTGCACGGTGGCCGTCTGCGTCTCCGCTTCCTCGCCCAACAGGGCCAGGTTGAGATCGAGGCCCAGGTCGAGGCTCAGGCGGTGCACAAAGCGATCCTCCGCCCCGATCCACTGCTCCATACTGAAGTGCGCATCGGCGACGAGCAGACTCACGGTCATCAGCACGAACTGCACCTGTTCCTTGTTGAGCGATTGCAGTTCTTCCGTCTCGACGCCCAGCGCCGACAGCGCCGGATTCTTCAGCAGGGCCAGCAGCGAAGGGGGCAGATCGGGATCGGCCAGGAAGCCCTCCAGGTCGAAAGTGGTGGTGAAGGTGAGCATGGTCTGCCCGTCGTAGACGGTATCTGCACCGCGCGCCGTGCTGATATATTTGCTCGCCAGCGCCTGCAGCCGTTGGGACGGGCCGGTCAGTTCGGAAAGCTGCGCCAGCATCTGCTGTGCTTCTTCGCTCTGCAGTTGGGTCAGGGCTTCCTGCAGACTGGTTTCCAGTTCGCTGAGATCGGCGGGAGTCAGCGTCAGTTTTTCACCGAACCAGGCGTTGGCTCCGGTGGGCGAGGGAGCGTGCATGTACAGCCCCATGTCTTTGAACAGAATCTCGATCGGCCCGGCCAGACTTTGACTTGGCTGCGGCAGGCGCACTTCGTCCAGCACCAGATAGAAGCCCAGCCCGGCGAGCATGGCTGGAATGGCTGCCGCGTCGATCTGCTCCAGCGCTGCGCTGAGCGCAGTCACGTCGAACGTCTGGCCCAGCCCCGTCCAGGTAGAGAGCAGCGCTCGCAGGTCGGGCGGGATCAGCAGGGCGGCGGAACCGGCCATGTGCAGTGCCTGGGTGCCCTGATCGTCGGTCACCGTCAGGTCAACCGCCCATTCTGGCAGGGTCACCGACTGCACCTGTTGCATTGCTTCCGTAGACTCAACCAGCACCTGGCAATCGGCAGCGCTCAGGCCGTTGCAGTTGATCGGCCATTCGCTTCCCTGTGCCAGGGCCGCCAGCGGAGAAGTCGCCAGCACTGCCAGCAACCCGATCACAGCAAGCGCACCGCGCCAGCGATTCATGTTCTTGCTCCTTTACTCTCGATGGGTGAAGGGATGCGTTCAGTATCCTTTACGCAGAGGAAAGGCCGTGCGTTGCAGGTGGGGGAGAGGGCCATGAGCAACCGGCCTCCTGGAAGACAGGAGGCCGGTGCGGGCGCAATGCCTAGAAGTCCATCAGGGCGTTCAGCCCTTCGAGTTGCGCTTGCAGTTCCTCGATGGGGCGGTAGCTCTCCGGGAAAGACACGCTCACCGGTTGATTGACCGCGCCGACCTCGGACATGAAGGAGATGTTGCCGGTGATTGGCGGCGTCTCGGGATCGAAAGCGCTCAGGTTGATATCAATCACCACATCCAGGGCAATCTTGTGCAGCATGCTGTCGCTCAGGCCGATCCACTGGCCAATGGTGAGTTTGCTCTGGCCGAGCATGGGGCCGAGGAACATGGCCATCATCTGAAGATCTTCGGGTGTCATCTCGCCCAGGCCCAGGTCGCCACCGGTTGCGCCCAGTGCCTGTCCCACCAGCGGCGAGGACAACACGGCGACCAGCAGTTGCGGTATGTTGATGTCGGTGGTGAAGACGGCCGTCTGCTGCCCGCCGACCTGCTCGTCTGCGCCGCGCGTCGTGGTGACGACGCCCGTCAGGTCAATGCCCGCTGCGCTCAACCCGCCGGTGCCTTGGCCCATCAGGCTGCCCAGGCTGCTGACATCGCCCAGGCCGGCCAGGTCTTCCTCGGTGATCTCGCCGCCGTACCACTGGCCGTTGAAATAGACGTAGCCCATGTCCTGGGTCAGGATGACCTCGGCGGCTCCTGCCTGCGAGCCGTTGGGAGTGACCAGCGATGCCTGGTCAATGATCAGATGTATCAGCAACTGTGAAGCGTCCGGCGAGAACTGAAACGCGCCCGATCCGCTGGCATTGAACGTGAATTGCTGTGTCCCGTCCGAGATATTGAGATCAATCGTCCAGGAGGGGGTGGAGAACGACGAAATACCGGCCATGGCTGCCTGAGGACTCTGCAGCAACTGGCAGTCGGCGTCGCTCAGACCGGTGCATAGCGGGTCGCCGCCCTGTGCCAGGGCCGGGGCGGCCAGCACCAGGGCCAACAGCACAGCCAAAACAAACGAGAGTTTGCGCACTGCGTGTTTCATGAATATCTCCTTCACTGCTGCTTGACTGGTCGAGGGGGAAGAATCTGCTCCGCTGTACAAGCGTTGTTTCAGCCAGACAGCGCCTGCCAGGCAAAGCCAGAATCTCCCCCAGTATAAGCGCAGAATCGATCTGAGGGCAATCTGGAGAGCGTTTAGAACTTGCAAAAAAGCAGTAAACGGGCTGGACGAAGAGGGCCAACCATAGGCTGGCTGACCCTCGTTCGTGCAAGTGTCTCTTACTGCAGACCGCCCAGGCTACCCAGCAGACCGCCGCCTTCGCCCAGCAGACCCGACCCTTCCGTCGCGCCTTCAGGAGCAGAGATGGTTACCGGCTGATTGTGACGCACAATGTTGCCGGATAGCTCATAGCGCATCTCCACGCGCTGCGGTTCTTCCTCGCCAGCCAGAGCGCCCAGGGCGCTGGTGTCCATCAGGAAGGTGTAGTTGTCTTCCACGCGGTGAATGTAACCATCGTCCGCGCCGATATAGATGGTGGTGACGAACGAAGTGCCCTGGAACATGGGCAGCAGCATGGCCGAGAGCATCGCCAGTTGCGCGGCATCCATACCCAGGTCTTCCTGGGACATCCCCAGGGCTTCGCCGCCCGCGCCAAATCCGGAGGTCATCATGGTGTTCAGCGCTTCGGCGTTGGCGAGCAACGCGCCCAGGTTCAGCGTCAGCGTTTGCGCCTGCATGGCCTGGCCCGCAATCGCCTCAGCTTCGGCAGCGCTGACGGTGAAGATGGTCGGCTCGCTGAACAGATCGAGACCGGAGCCGGTCGGCCCGCTCAGGCCCAGGAGCAGCCCCAGACCCATCAGCGCATTCTCGTCAAGCTCTTCATAGACCCAGCCTTGCCCTGGTTTCTTGGTGTAGGCTTTGTCGCCAACGATGATGAATTCCGCGCCACTCAACGACTCGGTGCCGCTCTCGTCGGTTATCTCCGCCGAAACCAGGGTGGCGTGTATGTTCGCGCCCAGGCCGCCTTCCTCGCCCGTAACCACGTACTCGTAATAGCCGGTGATCGTCATAGACGTGACGCTGGAACCGTCGTCAATATGCAAGGCCATGTTCAAGTCTTCTACCGCTGCCGATTGCAGTTGGCTCATCAACTGGTAGGCGTCCTGGCGGACCTGACACGAGGCGGCTGGCTCGTCCTGAGCGCAGACAGCCTTGGTGACGGCCATGGTAGTGGTGCCAGCGGGGAGAGGGAACCCGCAGGCCAGGACGGACAGGGCGATCATGGCCGTGACCAACAGCGCTGGTAAGTTTTTGTGTCGGATCATCTCTCACTTCTCCCATGACAACTGGCGAGCACGCTCGTGCAGCCTGTGGCCGGACGCCGTACTCTGCTGTTTGGACTTATCCTGAGTATAACGATTTCGTAGACAACACAATAGTTGTGTGGCGCGATTTTCAGTAAAACTCCAGAAAAATTCTCATAAAAGCTTGTAAAAAGCGGGTTGGTGAGCGTCTGGGAGTTTGGCGATGCCCTGTCCTATCCCGGCCTTCGGGGCCGCGGTACAATCAGGCGAGGCAGGCGCGCGTTGTCGGGCGGCAACCTGCCGGGCCTGGCCTGCGTATAGATTTCGCAGAGTGAACGCACAGGTGACAGCAATGGGCGGAAATGGCGAGGACATGGGCGAGCGGCTGGGCGCGCTCAGCGGGGCGGTTTTCCTGATCGGGCTGGCGGTGCTGTTCTACCTGGATTTGTTCTGGCCGGGCATCCTGCCGTTGATCTGGCTGACTGCTGCGCCAGCCATCCTGGCCGAAGAGGGCTGGTGGAAGGGCCTGTGGATTCTGGCGCAGATGGGGCTATACCTGCTGGGGTTGCCCTGGCTCATCGCGGCCAACCTGATCTGGCCGGGGATATTCATCCTGTTCGGCATGAGCGCGCTCCTGGCAGCGCTGCTTCCACCCGACCGCCCGTCGCACCGCCCCGACGTGAAACTCAAGCGCAAACACAGGCAGCCGCTCTATGACGGTGAACTCCCTCTGTCCGACGCGGACGAACTCCCCTTGCCCGATTGGTGGACCGGCGAAGCCGAAGCCTTCCCCGCCGACGAGGACGACGAGGCCGCGCCCCCTTTGCGCCGCAGTCGCCGCCGCTGAGACATCGGCCTGTTCTCTGAGCGCCAGGGCGTGACATTGGCCCGGCACCTCCTCTATGTTCCTCTCTGTGGCCCCCTGTGGTGAGGCGTATTCTCGCGACCCGACTTTGTGGGTGTATCCGGATTTGGGGGCGGAATTCACCACAGCGTGCAGAGAGCACAGAAAAGGCGCAGAGTTTTTCAGGGTTTGTCTTTCCTCCTGCGCCTTCTGTGTCTCAGCGGTTCAAGAATCGCCGCCCCAAAAGACGCACGCACCCGGCTTCGTTGCTCACTTGCCCGATCCCGTCGCCCGGCATTACACTAGCCCTTGGTAGTGCAACAGCAACGGACGGCACTTATGACCCCCCTGCGACAGTTGCTTCTGGGCAGCAGCGATTTCGCTTTCGAACGCGGACAGAGTGTGCACGGCCACTGGCGGGCCGGTTATGCGCGGGCGGCTGGGTCGGCGGTGCCCGCCGCGCTTGCCCTGACCCTGGACGCGGCTCGCCTGGTCTTCGTGCTGGCCGAAGGCCCCGCTGCGCTGGATTTCGCCGGTCGGCTCGGCGAGGCGCTGTGGACACTGGAGGAGGTGGGCGACGAGTGGCCCGTGCCTCTGGTGACCTGGCTGGACAATGGCACGCGGTGGAACGGTATTTCCCCGGAAGCGGTGCGCTTCGTGGCCGGACGCATAGACCGGCAGCCGCCTGTCAGCTTCCTGAACCTGGTCTGGCTGGGGCTGTCGCCCGCCCGCCTGCTGGATCGGGCGCTGTCTCCGGTTGACCTGGGCGCGCGCGAGCCGCTGCCGGAAGCGCATTGGTCGGCCCAACGCGGTGTCGTGCCCGACCTCACCGCGCTGGGGGCGTACCGCAGCAGCCTGTTCGGTATGGAACGGTTGCTGCTGCTGTCGTCGGGTGCGCAGCGACTGGCCGATGATCTGCCCGACCTGACACACGCGCAGTTGCAGCAGGCGCTGCAAGACTGGCGCGCTGAGGCGTCAGGCGACCTGATCGCGCTCGATATACGACTGGCCCCGGTGCTGACGACGCCATCGGCGGTGACGCTCTCCTGTCGTTGGGTCGCGCCCGACCTGGTTGAGTTGCGCTGGAATCCTGCGCCTAACGCCACCGGCTACCGGCTGGAAACTTCCGCCGGGCCTGATTTTGCCACGCCGGAGTTACTGGCCGAGTTGACCGACGGGCGACAGATTCGTTACATCTTCTCACCCCCGCCGGAACAACGTCTCTATATTCGCGTCGTTCCGCTGAACCAGGGCGATGCCGGGCTGCCCAGCGTCCCCGTCTGCCCGTTGCCGCTGACGCTGGTCGCGCCGGTATTGGGGCCGGTGCGCTGGGCCGCGGATGGCGGGTATCTGCTCCACTGGACGCCCGTCCCCCACGCGAACAGCTACGAAGTGCAGGCCGCGCCGGGCGAGCGCTTCGAGGTAGGCGAGACGACCATCGTCTATCGCGGCGAGCGGCCCGAATGCCGGTTGCCGCTGGGCACTCCGCCGGGGCATTTCTACCGCGTCCGTGCCATCAATGCGCTCTACGCGCCCGCTGCACCCTCACCGTGGAGCGAGGCAGTGCAGGCTCCGGCCCGTCTGGACACGCCGGTCTTCACGGAGGTGACGCACGAGCGGTTGGCCTGGACGCCGGTAGCCGGCGCGCAGAGCTATCAGGTGCAGATCGTCCCGCTGGACCTTACCGGGCAGCAGGGCGAGGAGGTGAACGTCAACGAGCCGTGCAGCGCGGTGCTGCGTGTGCCCGCTACCTATCGAGTGCGCGCTCTGCGTCAGACCGGCGACCCGCTCACGGCCAGCGAATGGAGCGTGCCAGTGACGGTGGCACCGGTCGCTGTGTCACCGGCTGCGTTCGTTGCGCCATCGGCGCGTTCGTTCGCGCCGGTGATCATCGGGGCGGCGCTGGTGGCGCTGCTGGTGGGCGCGGCGCTGGGTATCGGCGGCCTGCGTGTCTATCAGAGCGCCAACGCCACTCGCACGCCTACGCCTGTGCCGGCGGAGGCCGTGGCCGCGACGCAGCAGGTTGCCACGCAGGCCGCCGAACGTGGCACTCAGGTGGCCGCGCTGGAAATGGCGATGCAACGCACACTCGACGCGGAGATGACGCGCACGCATCAGCCCAGCCCCACACCTTCCGCCACGCCGACTCCCACTGCAACGCGAACGCCTTCGGCCACGCCCAATGCCACCGCGACGCGCAATGCCATTGTCGCCGCTTTCGCCGCCGATCTGACGCGCACTGCCGCCGCGTTCACCGTCACGCCGACTCCCACGGCAACGCAAACGCCGTCGCGCACACCAACTTCTGCGCCGACGCCGAATGTGTCCGCCACTGCCGTTGCGCTGGCCGCCGAGATGCTGAGCCAGGCGACCTGTGCGCTGGTCAACCGTGCTGGACTGATCTTACCGGTCTTCAGCGGCCCTTATGCGGGCGACCGCCAGTTACTCTCGCAAGCGCCCTTGCTGGCCGAAGTGATCGAGAGCAAAGCAGTCGTCGCGGAGGGTGGCGTGGAGCAACGCTGGCTGCGCATTGCCTTTGCAGGAGATGGGAGATGGGTTGAAGGATGGTTGCGCGTGCCGCCGGAGGCCGACCTGACACAGTTGATAGCCGGGCCAGGTTGCCCGCCATAAACCGCGAGGACACAGAGCGCGCGGAGAAGAGCGAAGGGAAGATGCTCTTCTTTGCGTGTTCTCTGTGTCTTTGCGGTGTGAGGTCTTTCAACCCTATGCGGGCTGGAGCAGGGGGCGGAACTTGGGGCCGTAGACGATGATGCCGCGGGGTCCGTCAGTGCGCAGCTTGCGGATCACCATCTCGACGCGCATCCCGATCTGAGGTTCGCCGTCCAGGTCGGTGAGTTGCGCGGTGACCAGCGGCCCTTCGTCCAGTTGTACCAGCGCCAGCACATAAGGCGCGTAAGGCTCAAACGGCTCAGCCGGCGTGGTGACCGTCGTATAGCTATAGACGGTTCCCTTGCCCGATAGCGGGAACAGTTCGACCGTTTCGTCGCCCTCCAGGGGCTGAGCGCGGCGCACCTGATCCCAATAGGCGAGCTGATGCGCCATACGCGCGCGGATCGTTCCGGGGTTCTCTGCGTTCATAACCGTTCCTAACGCGCCGCGCGCACGTAATCCACCGTGTCTTCGTTCAGCGCAATGGGCGCGTCCTCGAAGGCGAATTCGTAGCGCAGGAGGTTGTGCCGCGCGACGGAGGGCGTCTGCTGCGGGAGCATCACTGCGCCAGTGTGAGGGCAGCGAGTCGCCAGCAGTTGGCTGCGGCTGATCTTGAGTCGCCAGTTGCGAGTGATGTCCATAACCTACCTCATTTCCCAGTCCAGAGTCGGATACAGTTACGATCGCCGGTGCAGGCTGGCTCATGTGTGTTTTGTCACGAGCCATGCACTTGTGCATAGATATACACGTCTTGCTCTCTCAAAAGCTACCAGGGCGCGAACCTGATAGGTTTTGACAGTGTTCCATGCTTCACAAATGGTCATTTCCTGTTGTGGCTGGCAGGTATCCTCTGTGATTCCGTCTTTCACCCGATCGTTCTGCAGGACGCCGATAGACGTTTGCCTCAAATGCGGTACAATCATGCCGCTGGCGCGCAGCCGGCACGCACACCGACCCATTTCGACCGACTCAAGGAGCAGGTGACTGTGGCACAGCAGGGCGTCACGCCGCAATCCGAAGACTTCTCGCGCTGGTACACCGATGTCGTGCAGAAGGCCGACCTGGCCGACTATTCGCCGGTGCGCGGTTGCATGATCATCAAGCCATACGGCTACGAGTTGTGGGAAGCGGTCAAGGCAGGGCTGGATCGGCGTTTCAAGGAGACCGGTCACAAGAACGCTTACTTCCCACTCTTCATCCCGGAGAGTTTTCTGAAGAAAGAAGCCGAGCACGTCGAGGGCTTCTCGCCCGAACTGGCCGTGGTGACCATCGGCGGCGGCAAACCCCTGGAAGAGCCGCTCGTGGTGCGCCCCACGTCCGAGACGATCATCGGCTGGGCTTTCCAGAAATGGATTCAGTCCTACCGTGACCTGCCGCTGCTGATCAATCAGTGGGCGAACGTGGTGCGCTGGGAACTGCGCACGCGCCTGTTCCTGCGCACGATGGAGTTTCTGTGGCAGGAAGGGCACACCGCGCACGCCACGCACGAGGACGCTCTGGCCGAGACGATGCGGATGCTGGGCGTCTATACTGATTTTGCCGTCAACGATGCGGCCATTCCGGTCATTCCGGGGCGCAAGAGCAATCAGGAGCGCTTCGCCGGAGCAGTGGCCAGTTACAGCATCGAGGCCATGATGCGCGACGGCAAGGCGTTGCAGGCGGGCACCAGCCATGACCTGGGCCAGAACTTCGCCAAAGCGTTCGAGATTCAGTTCACCGACGAGAACAACGACCTGCAATATTGCTGGACGACCTCCTGGGGCGTCAGCACGCGCATGGTGGGCGCGATTGTCATGGCGCACGGCGACGATCAGGGGCTACGCCTGCCGCCCAAACTCGCCCCTATCCAGGTGGTGATCGTGCCCATCTTCCGCGAGGAGTCGCAGCGTGCCTCGGTGATGGCCGCCGCTGCCCAGATCAAGGCCATGCTCCACGAAGCTGGCCTGCGCGTGCACCTGGACGACCGGGACAATTTCTCGCCTGGCTACAAATTCAACGACTGGGAGATGCGCGGCGTCCCGCTGCGCCTGGAAATCGGCCCCAAGGACGTGGCCAACAACACGGTGGCGCTCGCCCGCCGCGACATGCCCGGCAAAGAGGGCAAGCGCTTCGTGAGTCAGGCCGGTCTGGTGGGCACGGTGCGCGATCTGCTGGATGACATTCAGGCCAGTCTGCTGCGCCAGGCGACCGAATTCCGCGACAGCCATCTGCACGAAGTGACCAGCAACTATCAGGACTTCATCGAGGTCGTCCGTGGGGGCGAATGGGCGTTGGCGTGGTTCTGCGAAAGCGCCGCCTGCGAGGAGCGCGTCAAAGAAGATGCGCAGGCGGTCAGCCGCAACTTCCCGTTGGAGCAGCCGCATCCTGGCGAACAAGGGAAGTGTATCATCTGCGGTCAGCCCGCCCGCGAAATGGCCTATTTTGCCAAGGCGTATTGAGGTAGCGGAGTGCGGAAGGCGGCCTGCGAAAAGCGCAGTTCGTGCCCTGGTGCGGAGAGACCGGCCATGCCCATCTACATCTTGCTGAGCACGCTCACTGAGCACGGCATATCGCGCATTGTCGAGGAACCGGATTGCCTGCGTCAGATCAGCCTGGACATCGAGACGTTGGGCGTGAGAGTGCTGGAGCAGTACGCCACGCTCGGACAGTTCGACTTCGTGCACGTGATCGAAGCGCCGGATAACGAGACGATCGCCCGCGTGAGCATGGAATTGATCGCGCGCGGGCACCTCAAGCCGCTGACCATGCCGACCATCTCGATCAACGATTTCATCAGCCGCCTGAGCCTTGACCGGCGACCGTGAGGGCGTGAAGACATGACCGAACATATAACGGGGCGTGTGACGAGCACGCCCCGTTTGTCATTTGGGATGGGAGGGTTTAGCGACGTCCGCCGCGATCGCCACCCCGGTCACCGCCACCGCGCCGGTCGCGGTCACCGCTGCGTGGGCCACGATCCCCGCCGCCGCGCTCGCCGCCCCGGCCACCGCCGCCCCGACTCTGCCCGCCGCCGCGCGAACCGCCGCCCCGGCTGCCGCCACCGGCGCCGATCTTGCGGTCAGCCGCGCGGGCTTCTTCCAGCGTCCAGCCTTCCAGCACGGCCTGGCGGCTGAGGCGAATCTTGCCGTCGGCGTCAATGTCGGTGATCATCACCATGATCTCATCCCCGACAGAGACCTCGTCCTCGATGCGCTGCACATAGTGATCGGTGATCTGGCTCACCGGCACCAGGCCGTCCTGTCCCGGCAGAATCTCGACGAACGCGCCGTAGGATTCCACGCGGGTCACGCGACCGGTGTAGATGCGCCCGACTTCTGGCTCTTCGACCATGGCCAGGATCATGTCACGGGCGCGCTCGGCGCTCGGCCCATCCGGGCTGGCGATGAAGACCGTGCCGTCCTCGGCGATGTCAATCTTGGTGTCGGTTTTCTCCTGGATGGCACGGATTGTCTTGCCGCCAGGGCCGATGATCATGCCGATCTTGTCCACGTCAATCTTCACCGTCAGGATGCGCGGTGCATAGGGGCTGAGTTCGGGGCGCGGGGCCGGAATGACCTGGCGCATCACGTCCAGGATGTACAGACGGGCATCGCGCGCCTGGGCCAGTGCCTGCCGCATGATCTCGTCGGTCACGCCGGCGATCTTGATGTCCATCTGCAGCGCGGTGATGCCCTTCTCCGTGCCCGCGACCTTGAAGTCCATGTCGCCCAGGTGATCTTCAATGCCCTGGATGTCGGTGAGCACGGCATAGCGATCCTCTTCTTTGATCAGGCCCATGGCGATCCCCGCCACCGGACGGGTGATGGGCACGCCCGCCGCCATCAGCGCCAGGGTGCTGGCGCACACGCTGGCCATGCTGGTGCTGCCGTTGGACGACATCACCTCGCTGACCACACGGATGGTGTAGGGGAACTGATCTTCGGGTGGGATCATCGGGCGCAGGGCGGTTTCGGCCAGCGCACCGTGCCCGATCTCGCGGCGCTTCGGCCCACGCAGCAGCCACGTCTCGCCGGTGCTATAGGGCGGGAAGTTGTAGTGATGCATGAAACGCTTGGTGTCTTCCGGGTACAGCCCATCCAGTGGCTGACTGTCGCGGGGGGTGCCCAGCGTGCAGATGCTGAGCACCTGCGTCTGCCCGCGCTTGAACAGGCCGGAGCCGTGTACGCGCGGGATCACGTCAATCTCGGCGGCCAGCGGGCGGATGGTGGTGTAGTCGCGCCCGTCGGGGCGGATGCCCTCCTCGAGGATGCGCCGCCGCACTTCCCTCTTGAGCGTGGCGTCGAGCACGGCGCTGATGTCGGCGGGCGGCGGCACCTCGTCGTCCTCGCTCAGGCGGGCGCTCTCGTACTCGGCCAGCAGGCGCATGCGCAACTCTTCGAGCGCTTCGTTGCGCTCGGCGCGCATGGTATGCGTTTCCAGAATGCGGATGATGTCTTCGGTGACTTTCTGCTCGACCTCGGCGGCCAGCGCCTCGTCTACCACAGCGGGTTCGTACTCGCGCTTGGGCTTGCCAAGCTGAGCGCGCATCTGCTCCTGCACGGCGATCAGGTTGCCCATGGCGTCGTGACCGAAGCGCAGGGCGCGCACCATCGTTTCTTCGTCTACTTCGTTGGCCCCGGCCTCGACCATGATGATAGCGTCTTTGGTACCAGCCATGCGCAGGTCGAGCAGGCTGTTCTCCATCTCCGGGATGGTGGGATTGATCACGAACTGCCCGTCAATCAGGCCCACGCGCACCGCGCCGATCGGCCCGTCCCAGGGTACATCAGAGATGTGCAGGGCGGCGCTGGCCGCGATGATGGAGAGGATGTCGGCGTGATTCTCCTGATCGTGACTGAGTGGGGTGACAATCACCTGCACTTCGTTGCGCAGGTCTTTGGGGAAGAGCGGGCGCAGCGGGCGGTCGGTGACGCGGGCGATGAGGATGCTCGCCTCCGACGGGCGACCCTCGCGGCGCATGAAGCTGCCGGGGATGCGCCCGGCGGCATAGAGCTTTTCTTCGTAGTCCACACTCAGCGGGAAGAAGTCCACCCCCTGGCGCGCCGTGGCGCTCATGGTGGCGGTGGCGAAGACGACGGTGTCGCCCAGGCGGACGGTCACCGCGCCGCCGGCCTGCTCGGCCAGCTTGCCGGTTTCGAGAATGATTTCCTTGCCGCCCACCATCGCCACAAAGCGATGGTTGGGGGGCATCCCAACAGTGGTGTTCATAGGTTCCCTCCGGAACGATAAGGCCCGGAGGTCAGGGACTGGAACCTGGTGTCAAGCGCGCGACGCGCCATCTCCTGGCGTCGGCTTGACCGCATGTTCCAATTCCTGCCCCTCCGGGCGTTTGCGATCAACCAGATTGGCTGGAACAGGGGAGCACAGAATTGCCCATACTCCCTGGCCCCTCCAGCCAGAGCCATTCTTTATCCATACCGTCTCAGGCTATGGAGCGCGGAGACCTTGCCCCACGCTCCCGGCGATCTCACTCCTAGCGACGCAGCCCCAGCCGCTCGATCAGGGCGCGGTAGGCGTTGGGGTCTTTGCGGCTGAGGTAGCGCAGATGGCGGCGACGCTGCCCCACCAGCTTGAGCAACCCACGGCGGCTGTGCTCGTCGTGCTTATGCACTTTGAGATGCTCGGTGAGCTGATCAATGCGGCGGGTGAGGATGGCAATCTGCACCTCAGGTGAACCGGTGTCGGACTCATGCCGACCGAAGCTTTGGAAGATTTCTTCCTTTTGCTGCTTGGTGATAGACATTGCGTGGCGTCCTCGTCACAGGGTGTCACCGGGCGAACCGGACGTTGGCCCGCCGGTCGGAACGATACGGGATTGCTTACCCGTCGCATTATACCATTGGCCGGAAGGCTTGGGAAGTCTCAATTAGAGAGGGAGTAGGGAGTGAACAACAGGTAGAAGTCAATAACCTGTTCCGTCCCGTCGTCGAAGCTAATGGCAGCGTGTACGGGCGCACGACCGCGAAGGCCACTCCCGCTTCTCTTGTGGTTCGGCTTTCCCCAGCCAATGCTGGATGCCAACAACTCTTCCTGCAAGGAGCGGGGAAGTTCCTGAACATACTGGTGGATTTGCTCTTCGAGGGTTATTCCCCACTTCCCGCTCCTGCGGGCGGGTCGCCGGCGACCATGCACACGGTATGGTGCGTGCGGAACAGGCTGTAGAGGTCAGTCTGACCGGGCACGGCCTTGAGTACGTTCTCCGCCTGCATGATGGACAGCCACAGGTCTAGCTCGCGCCCATCCAGGCCGCTGGCTTGGCGGATCGCCTCGCGGCTGAGGGGCAGACGCTGCTCATAGAGGGCGAGCAGGGCGCGCACAAAGCGGTTGCGCTCGTCCAGCACGCGCTGCACGATGGGTGACTGCTCCACCAGCGAGATACCCTTGGTCTTGAACTCGCTCAGGGGGTTGTCGTACTCGTTGATGACGACCGCGCCCTGTTCCTGCAACTCCTCAACGGCCTGCTGAAAGGCGGTGCTGGGGTCGAAGGGGCGCAGACGGCGGTGCAGGCTCCCCAGGGGGCACCAGGCGAAGCCGCGAAACGAGGTGAACTGCTCCACACTGACGATGATACGGCGGATCATCGCCTCGACTTCGTCGCGGCTGACGCCGATCACCTGCGGGGCGAGGGCTGGCCCCTCGACTTCGCTGAGCTTGATCACCGGCACCAGGTCTTCGGGATTGTGACGATGCGGCACCAGTTCGCGCACCAAAATGCCCTCGCGCACCAGCGTGTCTACCCACTCGGATCGCCAGGCGTCGGTGGTGTTCAGCCCTGGTCCGGCCAGGCCATGATCCATGCCAATGCCCTTCAGCAGGAAGCCGTAGTTGACGTATTCCCAGCCGCGCACGTGCAGGGTGTTGGCCACGCGGTGCACAATGCGGTCGCGGATCAGGCGCGTCTTGGCGACTACTTCGCTGTTGGAATTGGGCATCACCGTGCCCTGTTCGGTGTCCACTACCAGGATGCCCTGCTTGGCCGCCTGCATGATCAGGTCTTCGGCACGTTCGGGGTTGGGCACGGCGTGCGTTTCCACCAACCGCCGCACCAGCGTGTTGATGCTGACGCGATCGGCGGCGCGCTCGGCCAGCAGGATGTCGAGCTGCAGGATCACGCTCGACCACTGCGACGGGCGGAATTCGGGCGGCTCTTCGCCGGGGCCATAGGGAGCAGTATGTGCGGCCATGGCTTCCGTTGCACGACGCAGGCGGCAGAAGTCCTCGATATACTCGACGCTGAGCGCGGGATTGGATTCCAGCAGGCGGCTGGTGCTGCCCCGCACGCCCCAGACGATCACCTGCTTGTTGCGCGTGCGCACCGCGCTGAACACCTCATTGAAGTCGCGGTCGCCGCTGGCAATGATGAAGACGTCGGCGCTGTCGGGGCGGGCGCTGTCGTCGAGCACATCTTTGGCAATGCGCATGTCGGCGCTATTCTTGCCAGGCAGGCTGTAGACGGGGTCAATGTTGGCCCGCGCCAGCCGGCTGGTGACTTCGTCGGAGACTTCGCGCCCCGTGCGATCGATCATCGGGGCCAGGCTGCCGCGCTGTCCCCAGGGGGCATAGGCGGCCATGTGGATCACCTGACCGTGCGTCTGCGCCTGGCGGATCATGCCTTCCAGCAGATCGTCAAGGTTGATGATATAGCCCTGCTCGCTGAGGCTGATCGAGATGTTCTCGAAGTCAATATAGAGCGCCACCGTCTTGCTGGGCAGACCCAGAATGACTTCCAGCGGCTGGAAGATCACGCCGGGCAGGCCGGTGGGAGGCTCGTCGCCCCAGATGCGCAACCGCGCCCGTTCCGACGCCGGCACGCGCTGCGCCAGCGCGGCGATGTCCATACGCGACGAGGCGATGATCAGCTCGTCCACGACCTGCTGCTCGAAGGAGAAGTAGTGAGTCAGCAGGGCGTCGGCGACCACACGGCGGTCGGGCACGTTGAACAGATCATAGCCGGTATTGGCGAAGACCTGCTGCACGCTGACGCCGGCGCTGCCGCTGGGTCGGCGATAGCGATTCCAGTCGGCCACGGCGATCGCCATCAGTTCGTCGGGGCTGCCCAGGCCAGCCGCCAGCGACGCCGCGTTCAGCAACGAAGTGGCGATCGTCTGGATATCGAGCACCAGCCCACGCGCTTCCAGGCGCTGCAGAAGGTCATCTACGTCTACGATCAGGTACGCTGTCATCAAGCGCTCTCTTACTCTTTACAGGCGAAAACCCCTCAGCTCGCTTGGGCGGTGCTCAGGGAACGCATCGTCACGGATAATGCCAAGGGGTAAGGCGAAGCTCAGGCGAGGTGCCAGCACGCTCTCTTGGGGGGCTGGTAATATCTTAATCGCCCATGACGGCAAGCGTTACAAGGTCATAAACCTTTTGCGGAAGACACCGCCTCTTGCATAAGTCTTTACCTGCCGGTCAAAAAACTAAACTGCTGGGATCGATCAAGCTCCGTCCACCCTCTGATATCGTCCAATGCTCATTGTATCAGGGCCAGGGCCATGTGCCAAGGGATTTTTCGATTTTTTTCATAGCCTGCGCCGTGTTTTGGTCGCTCTGGACAAATCAGCCTTCATTCTTTCCACCATGCAGAGCACATGCGCCCGCAGATCAGTGCGCTATGTTGGCCCTGTACGTGAGTCAGGACAATCACGGCGTCATCGCTCTCTCCGTCGAGCTTCAGCAGGCGCAGCGCTTCTGCGGGAGTCAGGGGGCTGCCGCGCTTCTTGATCGTCGCCCGGCGGATGCCCCGATCCCGCAGTACCTGGCGCAGCCGCCTGACGTTGAAGGGCAGCCAGTCCAGCACTGGCCAGGCGCGCACCCACCCCGAAGTCACTGGCGAGTCGGCGGTGAGGTAGGCAATGGTCTCGTCCAGCCGGTAGAGCGGCGCGCCCAGGTGCTCCGCCAGTTCGCCCAGCAGACCGGCGCGGATGACTGCCGGGTCTGGCTCCAGCAGCCAGGCGCGGGGCGCGCTGAGCGGGGGCGGCGGCGCGCCGGTCGGGTGCAGCGTCTCACCTGCGTCGGCCCGCGAGGCCCGGCGTCCGGCGAAGGCCAGTTCGCCGCTCCACAGCACGGCTTCTTTCAGCTCACCGTCCGCGCTGACGAACTCCAGGCCCGCTCCCGCTTCCAGGTAGGGGCGCAACTCGTCGAGCGACGCCCCCGGCGACAGCTTGACCGCCAGCGCCGCGAAGGGCCAGCTCCGGATGATGTCCAGCGGCGGCACGTAATCGCGCACGGAGAAGATGCGCCGTCCCGCCTCGCGCCGCGCCGGGTCGAAGAAGGCAGCGGGCACGTCGGCCAGGGGTAGTGGATCGCGCAGATCGGCACAGAGGAAATCGGCGGATCGCCCATACGCTTGCAGGTTGGCGCGGGCCAGGCGCAGCCGTAACGGGTCGCGATCCAGCCCGATCACCGTCACGCCGGGGATAGCCGCCAGCGCCAGCGTATCGCCGCCGATCCCGCAGCCCAGGTCGGCGATGCGCGCGTAGCCGCCCTGCGCGAAGCGTCGCGCCCGCCACTGCGCCACGATCTCGCTGCTCGCCTGTTCCAGCGCGTCAGCGGTGAAGAACATCGCTGCGGCCCGGCTGAACTTGCTGGCTGCCCGTTGGCGCAGGCGGGCCAGGGTCAGGGCGGCGGCGGCGAACTCCGGCGGCAGATCGCGCCGCAGGCGGGCTAGCAGGGGGAGCGTCTGCGCATCGCTCAGGTCTTGCGTCGCCAGCCACACCAGCACTGCGCTCGCCGCCGGGCTGAGCAGGAAGTCGAGGCTCTGAGCGCTGAACATCAGGCGGGCATGAGGAGCGAAAAAACACAAGGGCGGGCTTTGAGTGGCCCGCCCCTCTGAACCGGCACTAGAGGGCTGCGAACAGCTTGGTGAACTCGTCCCACTCGTCGCGGGCAAAGTACAGCGATCCCCAGTCCAGCTCGATCTCGATATCGTCGCTCGCTTCGACATCGTCGTCGGAGATGGCTTCGCGGATCATTTCCAGAAACTCGGCCCACTCTTCTTCGAAGAAGTGCACGGTCACCGGGCCAAGCTCTACATGGTAGGTTTTCTCGCCGTCCGGCTCGACCGAACTCCACACCGAGTAGTTCTCGGTCTCGGCCAGGGTTTCGGTCGGGATGTCGGACATATCGCCGTTGTTCATGGGTTAGATGTGCTCCTTATACTCACAGGGACTTGCCCCCATTTTCACCGCAGTCGGCCAAAATGTCCAGGGTGGGTTCAGGCCCGCTCAAAGGCGCGCGCTGCCGCCGCGATCGCCCGATCCATGCGCGCCAGCGGTTGTTCGATCACTGGCCCATGACCCAGTGCCAGGCGTGCCGGTTCAAGTGCGCGGAGCGCCTGCGCCGTCTGTAAGGCAGTTGGCTTATGCCAGGTTGCCAGGGCCGGAAAGGGAAAGACAAGAGTCAGCTTGCCCGCGACAGCCAGCCCGCCCCACGAATAGAATGCATCGCCGGCGATCAGCGTGCCATCGCGCGTGTCGAGGAAAGCGATCTGCCCAGGGGTGTGCCCCGGCGCGGCGATCACCTCCAGCGAGCCGACCCGTTCCCCTGCCTGCACCGTGCGCGTCGGTTGCGTCGTGACGCGCGGGAAACCGCCGCGCGGCGGGGTTTGTGGCTCGTCCGCGTCCAGGCTCAGATCACCGGCCAGCAGGCGCGCCTCGCGCGCGCCGAGCAACACTTCGACGCCGGGCAATGCCAGAGTCAGCGCGTCCAGCGATCCCACGTGATCGGCGTGCGCGTGCGTGAGCAGGATGCGGACGATCGGCTGGCCGATCTGCCGGGCTGCCTTGAGGATGCCCGCCGCGCTGCCACCCAGCCCTGTGTCAATCAGCGCCAGACCGTCTTCCTGGCGCACCAGATAGCAGTTGAAGGCGGTGAAGCGGGTGAGTTTGACCAGATGGTCGCCATGAGTCGAGATATGCATGATCCTTTCCCCTGATCGCGGTTACGCGCGCGGACGTCCGCGCCACAGGCGCAGCACACGATCCCAGGAAAGAACATAGTGCAGGGCGACCAGAATGCCCAGTCCGATTCCCGCGCTGCGATAGCCCGCCGCCAGCAGGGCCAGTGTCGCGGCGGCGAACAGGATCGCCTCCAGGCTCAGCCGCACGACGCCGGGCACGGCGATCGGCACACTGCCGCCGTGACTGTCGTCGCCTGGCGTGCGCAGGGTGGCCCAGGCCGTTGCTGCCAGCGCAGGCAGCGCGATCGCCAGCATCACGCTGGCGATTCCGTCTGTTGTCTTCAGCGCCCAGGCGACCAGGGCCGCCAGCGCCCCCAGTTCCAGCCCGAAGCGCAAGACCAGGTTGGCCGGATGATTGCTCATATGGTGCTCACCTGCCGTCATCCGCGTCGAAGGCGTCCAGCGCGCGCAACACCTCGGCCAGCGCCAACAGACTGGCCCCGCTATGGGCCAGATCGTCCAGTCCATCTACGCGGAAGCGACGTTCCAGGGCGTTGTTCTCAAAGTCCGGCCCGGCGATGACCGCCGTGACCCGCGCCGCGATGGTAGCGCGCCGCTCCTCGTCCCAGGTCAGGGCCATCTTCGTCCAATACAGACGATAACCGGCGTCAATGCGCTCGGCGGTCAGGGGTTCGGGCGGGGTGGGGGGCGGCGGGCGGTGTCGTGCCAGCAAGTGCCAGTTGTTGTCCATGTGATATCTCCTTGAGAGTGCTGAATCCGAAGGCAAGAACCAGAGGCGGACATGGTACCCCGCAACCAGTAGCGGGCCATGCCCGTTTTTCGCGCGCAGAGGGCGGAAGCTCAGCGAGAGAGCGGCGGTAGCTCATCGAGCCGCACCTTGGCGTGCGCGGTGAGCGAGACCTCGCGCGTGTACAGGTATACGTGATGATCGGACTCGCAGCGAAAGCCCGCCGCCTCGCAGGCAGAGAGCACATCCGGCTGATCGAGGGCTTTGACACGCACGTACACGCGCCCCAACTGCGTCGCCAGCCGACGGGCGTCCTGGGCCAGCGCCGTCAGATCGGCGGGTGCGGCGTCCAGATAGGCGATCTTCAACACCGGTTGATCCGGCCAGCGGTCGCGCTCGGTCGAGTTAGCGATCAGCAGGCCGCGCAACCCCTGTGGCGCATCCGGCGTTGCCCAGCCGTAGACCAGACCGGCGGCCAGCCGCTCAGCCAGGCGGGCGTCTGTCAGGAAGTAGAACGACCAGTCCCATTCCAGGCTGCGCTGGCAGGCGGCGAAGTGTGCCGAGCGGTCGAGCCAGGCGCGGATGCGTGGCGCGTCGGCGGGCGTCAGCGGCGCGAGATGGGCGGGCGGCTCGTCCAGCACGTCGGCCCCCAGCGGGATGAATACGGCTACCCGGCTGAAGCCCGTCTCGCGGGCCAGGCGCTGCACGGCGCTGTTCTCGGAACTGGTGCTGAAGCGCAACACACCCTCCCCGTGCTGGCGGACGTGGTTCACGGCGAAGTGATGCAGGATACGCCCGAAGCCGTGCCCCTGAAAGGCCGGGTCTACGCGCAGCCCCTCCAGCCACCATTCGCCCTCGTCCAGACGGGTGATCTTGCACACACCGATCACGCGGTCGCGCAAGGTCGCCACGAAGAAGCCATCGTAGGGATCGTTCAGCCAGGTATCCAGCACGCGCGGCAGGTAGTCGTTGCCGTCCCAAATCTGCGCGGCGATCGTTTCCAGCGCGACGCGGTCGTTGGCCTGCGCGGGCCGGATCAACAAATCAGCGCGGGTGAAGGTCTGGTCGGGGAATGGTTGCATTGGGAGTTCTCTCCTCTGGCCGGACGTGCACACGGCGTTACAGGTCGGCGGCATCGCCCGCGCGTCCTTCGGCGGGCAGCACCGGATAGCGACGGCTGATCAGATAGTGCACCAGGCGATAGATCAGGCCACGTTGTCGCGCGGCCAGTCCCTGCGCCGCGGGCAGATAGTCTTCGTCGAGCAGTTTGACGCGCACATAGCGCACGAACAGGCGCACAGTCGCCACGCTGGGCGCGGCCAGCACCACTCCCAGCACGCCCGCCAGGCTCGCCCCCACCAGGATGGCAACCAGCACGGCGAAGGGGTGCAGATCAAGGCTGCTGCCCAGCACGCGCGGCACCAGCAACACTGCTTCCAGTTGTTGCAGGGCCATGTAGGTCACCGAGACAACCACGGCGTAGAGCAGCCCTGCGTCGAGGGCGGGGATGGTGGAGCTATCGGTCGTCAGCGCGAAGAGCAAGGCCGGAATCTGCGCCAGGGCTGGCCCCAGGTTGGGGATGAATTCCAGAAAGCCGGCCACCAGCCCCAGCAACAACGGCTGAGGCAGACCCAGCAGCAGCGACGCGGTATAGACCACCACGGTCATGATCAGGCTCAGCACCACCTGTCCGCGCAGGTAGGCGCTCCACACCTGGCCCAGTTCGTGCAACAACTGCCGTGTGTCGCCCTGATAACTCTCCGGCACGGCAGCGATCAGCCCATCCACGAAGGAGGGTCCGTCGCGCATCAGGTAAAAGAGCATGGTCAGCACGAAAATGGTGGTGATCAGGAAAGAGAAGACGCTGCCCACCACGCCCAGGGCCGGATCGGCCAGCGACAGGACGGCATTTTGCAGGGTGGTGCTCACGTCGGTCGGCTCTTCGCCCTGCTGACCGGTGAAAAAGCCTTCCAGTTCGTCCCAGGGCACCACGGTGAAGTTGCCGATGGTGATGGGGCGGCCCAGCACGGACTTGAGATCGTTCTGCGTGTCTTCCAGCAGCGTCGGCAGATCGTTGGCGAACTCGCGGGCCTGTTTGAGCGTGGCGGGCACCACCAGCCAGATCATCAGCCCCAGCAGACTGAGCACCAGCACCCAGGTCAACAGCACACTGAGCGTACGCCGCGTCTCGTAGTTGGGAATGGGGCGCAGGCGACGCTCGAAGAAAGTGACGACCGGCGACAGGAGATAGGCCAGCACCACCGAGGTGATGATGGACAACCAGGCGACACTATCTACCTGACGCGCGATCAGGTAGACCGCCACCAGGACGCCCAGAGCAACCAGGCGCTTGGTGGTGACGCTCCAGGGAGGGCTGGTGACCGAAGGCATGTTGCTGGACACGCGACACTCCCCTGCCAGAGAAATCAACGAGTCTGACTGGTCTTGCGCGAGCCTCCTGATTTCATTGTAACGCGCTAACCGGCAGAGAGCGAGTAAAAAGCTGTCAGAGGGTGCATTTCAGTTTTGGGGCAGTGTTCTTGAGAGACCGCCGACCGCCGACGGTTGATAGCTGACCGCTAATAAGGCAGGTCTTCGGGCGGGATGTTGCGGCGCTCGCGGCTGCGGCGGATGATGTCGTCTATGCGCGCCTGCAGGTCGGCGGGCGTGTCGCTGGTGCGCGCCA
>DAOTZZ010000046.1:0-11101 GCA_034433965.1 Anaerolineae bacterium | reverse complement strand
GCCGTATGACGGCGACTCGCACATGCTCTACTACCGCAAAGACCTGATCAACAATCCGGAGTATGCGGCGGAGTTCGAGGCGCAGTACGGCTATCCGTTGGGCGAGCCGAAGACCTGGAAGGAATACTACGACATTGCCGAGTTCTTCAACGGCAAGGAAGTGGAGACCGCCGGTGTCAAGGCCCCCATCTATGGCGTGATGGAAGCCCAGAAGCGCAACACGCAGGCCTTCTACGTCTACTTCTCGCACGCTGCCGGCTATGGCAAGATCCCTGGCAACCCATGCTTCTTCTTCAGCTGCGAAGACATGACTCCACAGATCAACAACCCCGGCTGGGTCAAGGCGCTGGAAGACTACATGCGCAGCACCAAGCTCGGCCCGCCCGAAATGGTCAACTGGGACGTGGCGGACACCCGCAACTACTTCCCGGCTGGCCTGTCGGTGTTCAACATCGACTGGGGCGATGTCGGCACGATCTCGATTGATGAGAACGTCTCGCTGATCAAGGGTCAGGTGGGCTTTGCGCCGCTGCCGGGCGGTGACCAGTACTGGGACTATGAGAAGGGCGAGTGGGTGACGCCAGAAGGTGGCGTGAACATGGCCCCCTTCATCGCCTTCGGTGGCTGGATCATCGGCGTGGCGGCGGACAGCGACGTGAAGGAAGCGGCGCTGGACTTCGCGGCCTTCATGGCCCGGCCCGAACTGGTCAAGAAGCTGGCCGTCACCGGCGGCACGGGCATCAACCCGGCGCGCTTCAGCCAGTTCGAAGATGTTGACCTGTGGGTGCAGGCCGGTTTCGACGAGGAGAGCGCCAGGGACTACCTGGATGCCATCCTGACCGGCATCAATCACCCCAACGCGGTGCTCGACCTGCGCATCACTGGCACGGCGGAGTACCAGCAGACCCTGGATGTGGAGATCACCCGCGCCATCGCGGGCGAGATCAGCGCCCAGGAAGCGCTGGACAACGCGGCTAAGGCGTGGGAAGAGATCACCGACCGTCTGGGCCGCGAGAATCAGCTCGACCAGTACCGCAAGTCGGTCGGTTGGACTGGCTAAGCGGCTGAGGGCCTCTGCGCCCATCTGATGTGTCAAAGCGCTACATCGTGTTAAACTGATGTAGCGCTTTGACCTCATATTGGCATTTATCTGGGTGAGACAGGCGCAATCGCCGCCCCGTACAACGAAGGGAGAAGTGTGCTTTGCAACAGGCAAAGACCAGCTCAACCCCCATGTTCGAGCGTGGCACGCGCGAAGATCGCATCATGAAGCGGGTGTTTCTGTCACCGGCGGTGATTATCCTGCTGACGTTGTCGATCTTCCCTCTGTTCTGGTCGCTCGGTATCAGCTTCACCGACATCCTGCGCGGCGGCTCGACGACGGCCCGCGAGGCCGCCATGACCGAGGAGGGGCCGTCGGGCTTCCTGGGGATGAATTTCAGCGTCACCCTGCGCAACTATGAGCGGTTGCTGGAGGATGAGCGCTTGCATTCAGCGGCGCGCAACACCCTGTACTACGTGTTCGTGGGCGTGACGGTGCAATACATCCTGGGGCTGGCGCTGGCGGTGATTCTCAACCAGAACTTCATCGGGCGGAATTTTGTACGAGTGATCTTCCTGATGCCCATGATGACCGTGCCGGTCGTCGTGGGCTATACCGGCCGCATGATGTTCGATTCCTACCGTTCCCCGCTGGCGGACTTCATCCGCCGCTTTGCTGAGTGGGCAAACGGGCTGCCGCTAGGGCTTCACATCAACCCGGTTGTACCCTTCCTCACCGACGGGTCGTGGGCGCGCGCGACCATCGTGGCGATGGATACCTGGCAGTGGGTGCCCTTTGTGACGTTGGTGCTGCTGGCCGGGATGCAGGCCATCCCCGACGATATCTACGAAGCGGCGCGCGTGGACGGCGCTTCGTCGTGGCAGATGTTCTGGCGCATCACCTTCCCTATCCTGTTGCCGCTCTCAGTGACAGTGGTGCTGATCCGCGGCCTGGAGATTTTCAAGATCATTGACGTGATCGTGGTGACGACAGGGGGCGGGCCGGGATCGGCCACCGAATCGCTCACCATGTACATCTACAAGACAGCCCTGACCTTTGGCAACTATGGCTATGCGGCGGCGATCTCTTTTTCGCTGTTGATTCTGGTCATCATCTTCGCTACCGTATTCCTGGCCCTGGCCCGGCGCGCTGCGCCGCGTGGCATGTACTAGGGAGGGCACCATGCGACGACCGCTCTGGAGAACCATCCTGCTCTATGCGCTCATTTTGTTCTGGTGCTTCATGGTGCTTTTCCCCTATTACTGGCTGGCGACGACTTCTTTCAAGAAGCCGCTGGATGCTCTGCGTTTCCCGAAGTACGTGCCCTTCCACGACTTCCAGCCGACGACCGAGCACTGGGAATATCTGCTGAAGGTGCGCTGGGATGTCACCTGGCGGCATTTCCGCAATAGTCTGATCGCGGCCTCAGGCAGCACGTTCCTGGCGGTGCTGGTGGGGGCAATGGCAGGCTATGGACTGTCGCGCTTCCAGTACTACTGGCGCGCCCTGCGCTGGCGCAACGACAACATCGCCTTCTGGATCATCTCGCAACGCTTCCTGCCTCCGGCGTTGTTCGTCGTGCCCTTCCTGATCGCCTACGCCAACCTGGGGCTGATAGACAAGCACATCGGCCTGATCATCGCCTACACCATGTTCAACATCCCCTTCGCGGTGTGGATCATGCGCGACTTCTTCGATGGGCTGCCGGTAGAACTCGAAGACAGCGCCCGCGTAGATGGGGCGACACGCTGGGGCGCTTTCATGCGCATCGTCCTGCCGCTGAGCGCGCCCGGCGTGGCCTCGGTGGCGATCTTCTCGTTCGTCTTCTCGTGGAACGAGTACCTGTACGCCCTGATGTTGACCAACTTCGACGCCATCACCATGCCCGTCTACATCGCCGGGCAGAATACACAGCGCGGCGTAGAGTGGTGGTATATCTCGGCGCTGGCCATCACCGCGGTGCTGCCGGTGATCCTGGTCGGCCTGTTGCTGGAACGCTTCATCACGCGCGGGCTGGTAGCCGGTGCGCTGAAGGGGTAGCGGGTGCATCCTGCGGATCACACCTGCAAACTTCGGGAGTCTCTGGTTGTTCTGCCGCGCCGGACAGTATAATCTGGCCGGTGAAGCTGATCACAGATGACGAGGAACGACGGTAAACCATGAGTATCTTTCTGGATTCGGCGCACATCGAAGATGCCAAACGCGCCATGCAGCTTGGTTTCGTGCGCGGGGTGACAACCAACCCCTCGCATATCGCCAGGACGGGGCGGCCCGGCCTGGACGTGCTGCGCGACCTGCTCGACCTGACCGATGGACCGGTGTTCTATCAGGTGACCGCCGACACGGTCGAAGAGCGCTACGCGCAGGCGTGGGAACTGCATAGCCTGTGCCCCGACCGCATGGTGGTCAAGATTCCGGCTACGACCGAAAACCTGGCGCTGACAGCCCGCCTGACCAAAGCGGGCGTGGATTGCCTGGTGACGGCAGTCGCCAGCCCGGCGCAGGTTTATCTGGCGGCGCAGGCGGGCGCGCACTATGTCGCCCCCTACGTCAACCGTCTGACGCGCCAGTATGGAGATGGCGTGTCTATCGTGCGCGGGATGGCTCAGATGCTGCGGGGGACGCAGACGGAAATCCTGGCCGCGAGTCTGAAGTCAGTGGAGGAAGTAGAGGCGGTACTGCTGGCCGGTGCGCATCATGTCACTGTGCCGCTCGACCTGCTCCTGGCCATGGGCGAGCATCCCTTCTCGCAGCAGGCCATCGTGGAGTTCAACCAGGCACAAATCCCTGCCTGAGACGCCTTCCTGTTTCCTCAGCAAAAGCCCGCTCGTGCCTGCAAGCGCGAGCGGGCTTTGTTGTCGGTTCTGCGGCTTACGCCCAAGAACAAGCTGGCGGAGGGGGTGGGATTCGAACCCACGGTGGCGCATACGCACCACAACGGTTTTCGAGACCGCCCCGATCAACCACTCCGGCACCCCTCCGGGTTGACAGGCTGTACGGTTGTCACTTCTGGCCCTGCGCGCGCAGTCGGGCGAAGAACTCGCGGATCAGCGCTGCCGCTTCGTCGGCCAGCACCCCCGCTGTCACCGCCACGCGGTGATTGAGCCGCGGGTGATTGAGCAGGTCGAGCACGCTACCCGCGGCCCCCGCCTTGGGGTCGGGCGCGGCGTAGACCAGGCGCGGCAGACGGGCCAGCACCATCGCTCCGGCGCACATGGCGCACGGCTCCAGCGTACAGTAGAGCGTCGCCCCCTCCAGCCGCCAGTGACCGATGAAGGCGGACGCCTCGCGGATGGCGAGCAGTTCGGCGTGCGCCGTCGGATCGCCGTCAATCTCGCGGCGATTGTGCGCTCGCCCGATCACCTGCCCGTCGCAGACCACGATCGCGCCGATGGGCACGTCGTCGTGATCCAGGGCGCGACGCGCTTCGTCGAGCGCCAGGCGCATCCAGGTCTGGTCGTCCATCGCGCAGGCATTATAGCATGGGCCATGCCGCGGGGGAAGAGGCAACCTCCCCTGCGCCTACAGGCCGTTTTCCTTGGCCGCTTCCCACAGCGCGTCCATCTCCTCCAGCGATAGCTCGTCCAACGGACGCCCCTGCGCGGCGGCCTGCTGCTCGATATAGCGGAAGCGCCGGTAGAAGCGGGCGTTGGTCGCCCGCAGCGCGGACTCCGGCTCAACGCCCAGCCAGCGCGCCCAGTTGACCACAGCGAAGAGCAGGTCGCCCACCTCGGCTTCGCGCTCGGCGGGGGTTTGCGCCGCCAGTAGCTCGGCGATCTCCTCGTGCACCTTGGCGATCACCGGCTCGATCGTCTCCCAATCGAACTTGACACGAGCCGCGCGATCCTGGTAACTGAACGCCTGCGACAGGGCGGGCAGCGAGCGCGACACGCCGTCCAGGCGCGAGGCGGGCGCGCCGTTTTCCGCTTTTTCGGCCTGCTTGAGGCGATCCCAGTTGACCACCACCTCCTGATCGCTGCTCACGTCCACCGTGCCCCACACGTGCGGGTGACGGCGGACGATCTTCTCGTTGACGGCGGCGATCACGTCGGCCATGGAGAACTCGCCCGCTTCGACCGCGATCTGAGTGTGCAGCACGATCTGCAGCAGCAGGTCGCCCAGTTCTTCGCGCAAGGCGGACACGTCGCCGTTGTCCAGCGCATCGAGCACCTCGTAGGTTTCTTCGAGCAAGTATGGGCGCAGCGAGCTATGCGTCTGCTTGCGATCCCAGGGACAACCCTCCGGCGCGCGCAGGTGCGCGATGGTCTCCTGGAAGCGCTCGAAGCTGCCGGGGCGCGGCAAAGGCGGGATACCCAGCGCCAGCCAGTCCTCCTCCAGGCCGTCAAGCGACTGCAAAGGCAGCGCCTGCACGGTGAGGTCGGGCGCGACCAGCGATAGGGTATGCGCGGGCGGGTACTGATTGCGCAGCGCCCGTCCCAGCGCCGACCAGGCGGGCACACCATCGAGGAGCAGCAGGGCGGGAAGATCGGGGTTGAGCGGGGGATGGTGCGCGCCGGTCAGCGCCGCCGCCCGCAAGAGCTGAACGCCGTCGGCGGCAGTCCACCCCAGCACCTCGATCATCTCCGCCGCACGAGACCACACTGTTGGAGACGACATGGCCGATCCTTCCATTCCTCAGGCTGAGCCTGGAGGCACTTCCGGGAGAGCGAAATTCATCACAGAGAACACCGGGGACACAGAGCGCCCGTGATGCCACTTGAAACATCACGCGGGACACGCAACCTCTTGGCAGGAACAAAAACAGACAAAACCCCCGCCAGACACAGGGGGGATTTTGCCTGTCCGTCCATCGCCGGGGCGATAGAGACTTAACGCTTGGTGTAGGTCGGGGCCTTGCGGGCACGCTTGAGGCCGGGCTTCTTGCGCTCTTTGATGCGCGGGTCGCGAGAGAGATGCTCGCCTTCGCGCAGGATGGAGCGCCATTCCGGCTCGATCTTCAGCAGGGCACGCGCCACACCCAGGCGGATGGCGTCACGCTGACCGGTGATGCCCCCGCCCTGCACCTTCACCGTGACGTTGTAGGCGCGATCCTGACCCACGACGCGCAGCGGTTCCAGGGCGACATCCAGGTCACCGAAACGCGGCAGGTATTCTTCGGCGGGTTTATCATTGATGATGACCGTGCCGTTGCCCCCTGGCCACAGGCGCACGCGCGCCGTCGAGGTCTTGCGTCGCCCGATGCCCTCATAGTACTGTGTTGACATAGTCACTCAGTCCTCTTCCTGCCTGCTAGCGGCTCAGTTCGTATGGCTTGGGCTGCTGAGCCTGGTGCGGGTGCTTGTCGCCCGCGTAGACTTTCAGCTTGCGGATCATGTGGCGGCCCAGCCGGTTCTTGGGCAACATGCCACGCACGGCCAGCCGGATCACCCGTTCCGGATCACGGGCCAGTTGCTCGCGCAGGGTACGGGCGTGCACTCCGCCCGGATAACCGGAATAGCGGTAGTACACCTTCTGGTCGAGCTTCTTGCCCGTGACACGGATTTTGTCGGCATTGACGATGATGACGAAGTCGCCGGTGTCCATGTGGGGCGTGAAGATCGGCTTGTGCTTGCCGCGCAGCAACGCCGCGACCTGGCTGGCCAGACGCCCCAATGTCTGATCCTTGGCGTCGATCACAAACCATTCGCGCCGGATGTCGTCCTTTTTGGGAGAGTAGGTCTTGATTTTCATCGTTCCACTTCGCTCCAGCGGGCGTCTCCCCGCCTATGGTCATTCATAAGTCACTGCGATCAGGCACAAACCCCGCGCCGGGGCCGCCTGGTTGGGCCAGTCCCCCCGAGCGCTCTCCAGCGCGCACGTCAGCTCCTCGAGCGACAACGCCCCGCTGCCCACCCGCACCAGCGCGCCCACAATGCGCCGCACCATGTGATAGAGGAAGCTGTTGGCTTCGATGCGGTAGCGCAACAATTGCGTCACCGGCGGCGGAGCGGGCAGCGTCTGCACCTGCGAGCAGAATACCTGGCGGACAGTGCTTTCGCCCTGTGGCGGCTGCCCGAAGGCGGCGAAATCGTGCGTCCCCAGCAGCAGGTCTGCTGCGCGCTGTATCATCTGGTTGTTAAGCGCCTGGCTCACTGGCACGTGCCACGCATAGCGGTCTAGCAGAGGGTGGCGGGCCGGAGCCACATAGAGCGTGTACTCGTACACACGGCTGCGCGCATCATAGCGCGGGTGAAAGTCTGGCGGCGCTTCGTCCAGGGAGTGAACCGCCACATCGTCGGGCAGGTTGGCGTTGAGCGCCCGCCCCAGGTCGGCGGGGGTGTGTCGCCACACCACATCGAAGGCGATAACCTGCCCTGTCGCATGTACTCCCGTATCTGTGCGCCCCGCTGCTTTCAGCGTCACCCGCTGACCCGTCACCCGCTCGATGGCCGCTTCGAGCACGGCCTGTACGGTGAGGGTCTCCCCTGCCTGGCGCTGAAACCCTTGAAAACGGGTTCCGTCGTAAGCCACCACCGCGCGGTAGCGTGTGGCTGCCGGCAGGGGATCGGCGCGGATCATCGTGCCCGTCAGGACTCCTCGCGATCTACCAGTTCCAGCAACACCATCGGCGCGGCGTCACCCTTGCGCGGCCCCAGTTTGTAGACGCGCGTGTATCCGCCGGCACGGTCGGCGTAGCGCGGAGCCAGCGTGTCGAACATCTTGGCGACGTTGTCTTTGTCGCGCAGACGGGCGAACACCAACCGCCGGGCCGCCACACCACGTGTACGGTCTTCGGTGGCCAGGGCGCGCTTGGCGATGGTGATCAACTTTTCGGCCTCGCCACGGATAGCATCCGCTTTGGCCTCGGTCGTCTGAATGCGCTCATGACGGAACAGGGCATTGAGCAGATTGCGGCGCAAAGCCTTGCGATGCCCTTCGTGCCGACTGAGCTTCTTGCCTGCTACTTTGTGTCTCATTTCGGCCAGAATCCTCGTCCGTAGTTAGCTGCCGTTGAAGATGTCGTGCTCCTGCGGCAGGAACCCTTTTTCCTTGAGACGCGAGATCAGCTCGTCCAACGACTTCTCGCCGAAGTTGCGGATGGCGAGCATGGCGTCGGGGCCGCGATCGAGCATCTCCAGCACCTCACCCACGTTGGTGATGCCGGTGCGCTTGAGCGAGTTGAAGACACGCACGCTCAGGTCGAGCGCCTCGATGGGCGTCTCGTAGATTTCCGGCGGCAGGGCATTGGGGTCGGTGACCACTTCTTCTTCGGCCTGCGGCAGCAGCGATTCTTCGCTGACACCGGCGATGATGATCAGGTGCTTCATCAGAATTTCCGCCGCCTGGCTCATCGCCTCTTCGGGGCGGATGGTGCCGTCGGTCCAGATCTCCAGGATGAGCTTGTCGTAGTTGGTCTTCTGACCGACACGCGCCCGCTCCACATCGTAATTGACGCGGCGGATCGGGCTGAAGATGGCGTCCACCGGCAACTCCCCAATGGGCAGCCGCCCGCGCTCTTCTGAGGGCGAAAAGCCCCGCCCCGACTGCACGGTGAATTCCACCTCGAACTGCGCATCCGGCGCGTCCACGGTGAACAGGTACAGGTCGGGGTTGACGATCTCCACTTCCGGCGGGCAGATGATGTCCGCTGCGGTGATGGTACCCTCGCCGCGCACTTCCAGGCGCAGCCGCGCCGATTCGGTGTCGAAGAGCTTGAGGCGCAACTGCTTGACCTGGAGGATGAACTGCGTCATATCCTCGCGGACATAGGGAATCGCCGAGAACTCGTGGTGAACGCCCGAAACCCGGATCGAGGTCACAGCAGCGCCGGGCAGGGAAGAGAGCAGCACGCGCCGCAAGGCGTTGCCAATGGTAATGCCATAGCCCTGCTCCAGCGGGCTGATGATAAAGCGCCCGTACTTTTGTGACGTAGCGTCCCCTTCGATCTTGGGCAGCACCATGTTGTTCGTAATCACGTCCCCTCCTCTAGATGGGACTGATGCTCGTCGTGGACTTCAGTCTACCGCTTTAGCGCGAGTAGTATTCCACAATGAGCTGTTCGTTCAGTGGGAGATCGATATCGCGGCGTTCTGGCATCCGCAGCACCGTGCCCTGCATGGCCGCCGGGTCTACCTGCAGCCATTCGGGAGCGGCAGGGCGGTCTTCCATGTAGGCTTTCAGTTCCTTGAAGTAGGCCCGCTTGCGGCTGCCTTCGCGCACCGAAATGACGTCGCCAGGGACAACCAGATAGGACGGGATATTGGTGCGACGACCGTTGACCAGGAAGTGCCCATGCTGCACCAGCAGGCGGGCGTGATTGCGCGAATCGGCCCAGCCCATGCGATAGATCACGTTGTCCAGCCGGCTTTCGAGAATAGCCAGCAGGTTGGAGCCGGTCAGGCCAGGACGGCGCAAGGCTTCGCGGAAATAGCGGCGGAACTGACGCTCCAACACGCCGTACACGCGGCGCGCCTTCTGCTTTTCGCGCAATTGCAGGGCGTAGTCCGAGCCGCGCCCACGGCGGAACTGCGCATCCTTGCCATGCTGGCCGGGGGGATAGCTACGGCGCTCGAAAGAGCACTTGGGCGACATGCACCGCGCGCCCTTGAGGAACAGTTTTTCCCCTTCGCGGCGGCAGAACTTGCAGACAGGTCCGGTATAACGTGCCATTGGTCTTTGGCTTCCTCCACACCAGGACAAGTGTGTTTACACCACTCGTCGAAACACAACCGTACAGACTTACCCTCCATCCGCCACGCGCCGCACGCAGCAATGCCGCGCCGCACGCCCGGACAGACGGTGACGACCTAGACGCGCCGTTTCTTGGGCGGGCGCACGCCGTTATGAGGAACGGGCGTCACGTCGGTGATCGAGCGCACCTTCAGGCCGCTGGCCTGGATGGCGCGGATCGCCGCCTCACGACCGGGGCCAGGCCCCTTGACGAAGACATCCACTTCCTGCATCCCGTGCTCTTTGGCATTCTCAGCGGCCTGCTGAGCCACCATCCGCGCGGCATAGGGCGTGCTCTTGCGGCTGCCCTTGAAGCCGGCGGTACCGGCGCTGGCCCAGGCGATGACGTTGCCCTGCTGATCGCTCATCGAGACGATGGTGTTGTTGAACGTCGCCTGGATGTGCGCCTGGCCGTACGGGATATTCTTCTTGATCTTGCGCGGCCCACGACGTGGCCCCTTGGTGCTGGTGCTACGAGTGCGTCCCATAGTCTCCCGATTTCTCCTCGACACCACCTGTGCGAACGAACTGCACGCTCCGCCCCGGCTGACCCCTCTGGCGACTGGCGCACAAGCGCGCGCCCAGGTCGCAGGCGATGCCACACAGCGCAGAGGCCGTGCACGCCAGGGTGCGGCTACTTCTTCTTGGCTCCGCGACGACGACCACGCCCGGCCACCGTCTTGCGCGGGCCACGTCGCGTGCGGGCGTTGGTACGGGTGCGCTGGCCGCGCACCGGCAGGTTGCGGCGGTGACGCAGGCCGCGGTAGCTGCCGATCTCGATCAGGCGCTTGATGTTGAGCTGAACTTCGCGCCGCAGATCACCTTCTACGCGGAACTGACTGACGCTGTCGCGCAGTTTCTGCACCTCGTCTTCCGACAGGTCCTTGACGCGGACATCGGGGTTGATGCCGGTCTGCGCCAGAATCTGCTTGCTGCGCGACGGGCCAATGCCGTAGATGTAGGTGAGCGCGACTTCGACGCGCTTGTTGCGCGGGAGGTCTACACCCTCGATACGTGCCATATAGCCGTCATCTCCTCATTCCTTGGCGGTCGGCACCCGCCAGACGGAACCTCAATTTTAGCGAAAAGCACCCCCCTTGACCAGGGTTAACTTCGGCGGGGCGCGCTGCCCCGCTTGCTCCCGCCTAGGGCAGGGTCAAGATCAGCGGCGGGCCTTGCGGCGTCACCGCCACGGTGTGCTCAAAGTGCGCCGACAGCGAGCCGTCCTGCGTCACCACCGTCCAGTGATCGTCCAGGGTGCGCACGGCTGGACCGCCCGCGTTGACCATCGGCTCGATGGCGAAGGTATACCCTGGCAGCAGGGTCACGCTGCGAAAGACCAGGTTGCGTCGGCGTGAATTGGGCCACCAGTTGGGCACGTGCAGGTCT
>DAOTZZ010000045.1:0-28496 GCA_034433965.1 Anaerolineae bacterium | reverse complement strand
CTGGCCGGGGGGGAGGCCAGAGCCGGTGCCCGTGCCATCCAGTTCCGCCGCACTCCCAACCGCGCCGGTTGCTGCGCCGAGGCCCACAGAGCCGGAAGTCCCGACGGTCCCTTCGTCGGATGCAGGGGGCACAGCGCTGGTCGCCGAAGCGGACAGTTTCGACGCGGCGTTGGACGAAGTACTGGCCTGGTTGAAAGCGGAGTCGCCGCCCTCGCCCGCGCCAGAAGCCGAGCTGCCACAGCCTATTCCACCGGTTGCGAGCGCTCCTCCCTTGCTGGCAGCAGAGAGACCTCCTGCTGCGCCTCGTCGCATTGCCGGCCTGCGCACACGCGATGTCCTGGTGTTGCTGATGGCGCTGCTGCTGATCTGGGCGGCTATTGCTGCCCTGGCGCTGATCCTCAGCGGTTAGGGGTTTTATAGACTTTCCTTCACCCCCGCATCCCTTGCCCACGCGACCGGCGTCGTGGGGCGAAGGGATTTGTTTTCTCTCCCGCAAGTGCTTCCCTCAGCCCCAGCGCGCGAGAAAGGGTTGAGGGAGAGCGCATAATACACCCCAGACTGCTCAGGACGGACTCTGCTCAGTCGTCGCCTGGCTTGTCATCGGAGTCATCATCCCCATCGTCTGGCTTGGAGTGATCGTCATCATGATCGTCGTCCTCCGTTGGGGTGAGCGGAATGCCGCCCGGTACTGGTGAGCTGACAATTCCGCCGCCCGGTGTCGGCGTGGTGATCGCGCCTCCTCCTGTGTCCTCGCGCAGGGGAACATCCAGCACGGGCAACGCGGCGCAGTCACCGCCGAGCGTGCCGACGCTGGCCGCTACCCACGCTTGGCCCCGCTCGCGGGCGATCTGGAACCACAGCCCACTGGTGTGACGGGCCGTCACGGTGAAAATATCTCCCGCAAAGCCATAGCCGACAATCGTGTAAGCCGTGCCCGGCCCGCTGCGCAGATTGATCGAAGCGGGCACGACGGTGAAGGTGCAGACGCGCATCGGGGCTGCGGTGGGCGAGGCGGTCGCCGTGTTCGTGGGGCTGGACGTAGCGGTGGGCGTCTGTGACGGCGTGACTGAGGAAGTGGCAGTGGCCGTGCTCGTCGGTGCGGGTGTGGTCGGCGTGGCCGAGGGCGTGGCGGTCGCGGTGTCAGTCGGCGTTTGAGAGACCGTTGCCGACGGAGTCGCGCTGGCTTGAGGGGGCAACGCGGGCGCGGGTGTGCGGCGGGACATCAGAAACATGGCCACGACGAAACCGATCACCAGTACCGAGGCGGCTGCCAGCGCCAGCCCGGAAGGCGCGAAATGGAAGCGGGTCGGTGAGGACGGCGCTGCTCGGAGCACGCGCTGTCGCACGCGCGCCTGTGCACCGACAGGAATGGCTGGACGTGCTCGCTGGACGAGGATGGCTGTCTCCAGCAAGGGGCGCAGCCGGTCGGCGTACTGCGGATGGGCGCGCAGGCAGTCTTCCAGACTCTGCCCCGCGTTGAGCCGGTCTATGCAATCGTTGAAAGCGTCGAATAGATCATATGAGGCCATGGGTTGCCTCCGTTTCGCTTTCGGCTAACAACCGGCGCAACGTGTCTACAGCGCGGAATTGCAGCGACTTGATAGCGCTGATGCTCTTGCCCATGCTCTCGGCGGTATCTTGCAGGCTCATCATCTGCCCGAAGCGCAGGATGAGCACTTCCTGTTGGTCGGGGGCCAGCATCGCCAACGCCCGCCGCACACGTTCAACGTCAAGTGTGGTGTCCAGTTCGGCTTCCAGGTCGGCGTCGGCGGCCAGGGGAGATGTGTCGTCCAATGAGCTGACGGGGGCGGCGCGTCGGTAATAATCGTGCAGCACATTGCGCGCCACCCGGAAGAGCCAGCCGCGCAGACTATCGCGCGGGGCCTGCTCGCCGCGCAGCGCGGCCAGGAACTTGACGAATACATCGGCGGTCAGGTCTTCGGCCACAGCCGGGTCGTCTACGCGCCAGCGGATGAAGCGATAGACTGGCTCAAAGAAGCTATCGTAAATGTGCGCGATGGCTTTGCGGTCACCCCGGCGCGCCCGCGCCAGCAGGCGATCTTCGTCGGGGAGATCGGGGAGTGCCAGCAGAAACAGTGAGAGCATGGGCTTCGTCGTCGGGTGCATGGTCTGGGCCGGATACCACCATTATAGTGTGGAGTGGGCGGGTTGGACGCAACAAGAATGCCCTCCCTGGCTTTCAGATGGCGTTAGAACCAGGGAGGGCTGCCCGGAGGATCAGGCTTTAGTCATCGCCATGGTCATCGTCCTTGCGGTCGTCACCGCGATCATCGTCCCCTTTGTGGTCACCGCCACGATCGTCGGGGCCGCTATCGTCGGATCGATCGTCAATCTTGCTGTCGTCGCTGTGATCGTCGCCGCTATCGTCGTGACTGTCGTCAAAGGCGCGGTCGTCGCTGCCGTCATCCCCGCTGTGGTCGTCGTCCTTAAACTTTTCATCTCCCACGGGCAGTCGGCTACAATCGTCGTCCAGTTCGCCCACACTGAGGCCCAGCCAGCCCTGTTGACCGCCGGGCAAGGCAACCTTGATCCACGTGCCAGTGCTATCAATTTCCACGACGGAGAACTTCTGATCGTGGAAGACATAGCCGATCACGTCGTAGCCGGTGCCGGGGCCGCTGCGCAAATTGGCCGACGCCACCTTGATCTCGAAGGCGCAGGCGGGGCGATCGCCGCCGCGGTCATCATCGCTATCACCGTCGTCGGCGCTGTCATCGCCGCTATCGTCGCTGTCGCCGTCATCGCTGCTGTCGTCCAGGCTATCATCGCTATCGTCGCTGAACAGGCTGGGCTTGATCTCGCGGACGACCAGGATACCGCTGCTCAGGCGGGTCAGTTCCAGTTTCACCAGCGTGCCGACTACCAACTGTCCCTTGATCTCCGCGCCCGTGGTGTCGAAACGCTGTCCGCCCACCACCACATACCCCGTGCCCATTTCTTGCAGTGTGCCGATGATCTCCAACCCGCCATCGTCTACCTTGACCAATCCTGAGGCCGGGGTCGCCTGCGGTTGTCCGGCGTGGCACTGCGTGCATTCCGCGCCAATGGGGATTGGTCTGTGACCTGCCGGAGGCGTAGCCATTGGTGTGGCTCCGTCAGTGGCGGGAGCAGCGACAAAGCGCTCGATCTCGCGGGCGACCCACACGCCACCGTCGCCCAGCCGGGCGTGTACCTTAACCACCACGCCTGCGGCCAGGCCCGGTTGCACTTCGGCGGTGGCGATGTCGAAAACAAGGCCATTGACGGTGGCCGCTGTGGAGGTCAGGGTCTGCAATACGCCGACGATCTCGATCTCGCCGGGCAGCAAGCCGTCATCTTCTGCCGCCTTGACCTGACGCGCCCGGATGGTGCCGTCGGGCTGTAACATGCCCTCGACCTTGACTGCTGCACCAACCCGGATCGTAGTGCTGATCTCCGCGCCCGTAATTTGAATGCGCAGGCCATTGACCGTGATCGTGGTGAAGACCTGAATGGCCTCGATCGCCCCCACGACTTCCACTTCGCCAGGGGCATCCTGGGCCAGGGTAGTGGGGACGCGAATCGCCAGCGCTGCCAGCGCGATCAACGCGATCAGCAGCGCGGACCCTGTGAACCAGAGACGAGATTTTGCTGTCATGATGTCCTCCTTGTGTGAGACTATGTGCTTGAACCGGCACACCAGGTGCCATTTTGCAATCGCTTATCTGCATAAACCGACGGAGGAGGGGGCAAAAGGTTTCGGTGAGTTTCGCCGGTACTTTAGTACCATGCGCAGGGCCACAGGGCGGGGAATATCTCCGCCGGGTGCAGTGCTATCGCCAGGGTCAGCAGTGCGGCGGCAGGGTCGGAGGGTTGGGTGGGGTCAAAGGGGAGAACAAGCAGGCGAGCGCCGGGCAACGTGGGCAACGCGGCGCGATCTTGGGCTGTCCAGACGGGAGTGAGCAGGATGATCTGCGGGGCCAGGGCGCGTACCTCAGCGACTGTGAGCTGCCGGATGTCGCCATAGCCCGCCTCCGCGGCGACGTTGATCCCGCCCGCCGCCGTGATCAGGTCGGTGATCAGCGTCCCCTGGCCAAAGGTGTAGCGCTCTGGCGTCAGCACCAGGGCGCGGGAGAGAGCGGCGTCTTTCAGCTTCAGTGACAGGGCAGCCATACGCCCGTCCAGGCGGGTCAGCAGCGCTGCCGCGCGTTCCTCACGCCCTGTTGCAAGCCCCAACGCGGACACATGGGCGCGATAGGCGTCCAGGCTGGAGAGCACCGTCGTCATGAAGACGGGCACGCCCACAGCGTGGGCGGAGTCCACTAACGCCGGGTAGGCCGTTGCGTAGAGGTCAGGGATCACCAGCAAGCCGATCCCTTCCCAGGCGGGCGCGTCCGGCGGTGAGATGGGGAGCCGACGCAGCGCCTCGCTCTCGACAAGATGCGCCAGGACCGGATCATCGCCCACGACGGAGACCAGGGCCGGTCGCGCAGGCACGGTGACCGCCCGACCCGTGCCGTCTATAACTGTGCGCGGGAAGGGATCGCCCTGTGCGCAGGCAGCGGGGATGCTCGCGGTGAGCAGGGCGGCTACAGTCAGGGCGTAGCGCAGGGCGCGGCGCAGCGAAGCCTTGATCATGACAGGCACAGGCGTGATCCCGATAAAGAGTCCGGCGGCATTGAGCTTACCTCAACGCCGCCGGATCGACAGATCAACAGGGTTGCGGCTACTTCTCGAAGTACACGCGGCCCGGATACTTCAGACCGGTGAGGAAGGTGCCGTTGAGTTCGGCGGCGTCAATGTTCAGGTCAGACCGGTAGACCCACGCGCCGATGGCCTGGTAGAGCGGGATCATGGGCAGGTCTTCCCACAGCAGGCGATCAATCTGCGCGTACAGTTCGTAGCGCTCCTGCGGATCGGTCACCTTGCGCCCCTGCTCGAAGAGAGCCTGCACTTCCTCGTTGTTGTAGGCGAAGAAGCCGGTCGGGCTGGCCAGATAGTTACGGTAGTGATCGGGTTCTGGCCCGAACAAACCCCAGCCGCCCAACATGGCGTCGTAGGGCTTGTTCTCGCTGACATTGTCGTAGATTTCTTCGTAGGCTTTGGCTTCGTCCAGCGGGGTGAGCTGCACGTCCACGCCCAGCGCGCGCCAGTTGTCATACACCACCGGCGCGATGGCCTGCATCAGCGACCACGACCCCATGTAGACCAGGCGCATGGTCATCGGCGTGCCGTCTTTGTCCAGAATGCCGTCGCCATCGGTATCCGTCCAGCCGGCCTCGGCCAGCATCTGCTTGGCCAGTTCCGGATCGTAGGGATACTGCTTGTTGCGACCTTCTTCGTACATGAAGACAGCTTTGTTGAACAGCGAGTCGGCCAGCGTGCCGAAGCCGCCGGCGGCGATGTCAATGATCGCCTGGCGATCCAGCCCCACAGCCAGCGCGCGCCGTACTGCCGGGTCGCTGTAGATGGGGCTGCGCACGTTGAAGCCTACATAGCGCATCAGGTCGCGCGGGGCCGTCTGCAGCACGAAGTCCGGGTTGTTCTGGAAGGGGGTCAGGTCGGCCCCGTCCACGCGGGCGAAGTCCACTTCTCCGGCCAGGATGGCGTTGGCGATATTGGACGCGCCCTCGATGAAGCGCACCACGATCCGGTCCAGGCACGGCGCACCGCGCCAGTAGTCCTTGTTGGCTTCCAGGGTGATGCTCTCGCCCGTCTTCCACTCCACGAACTTGAACGGGCCAGTAGCGATCGGGTTGGTGTTGTAGGGGGCATCCACCATCTCCAGGCCGGAGAAGGCATGCTTGGGCACGATGGGGATCGCCAGCGCCGTCAGCACGGTGGCATCAGGCTCATTGAGCTTGACCTTGAAGGTGTAGTCGTCCACTACCTCGAACTGCATGGGCTGATCGCCCTGCATCAGGTTGGAGCGCCAGTCAATGGCATTCGATTCCAGCAACGTCGCCTGATAGGTGAAGAGCACGTCTTCGGCGGTGAATGGCTCGCCATCGTGCCACTTCACGCCCTGGCGCAAGTGGAAAGTGTATTCCAGGCCGTCCTCGGAAATGTCCCACGACTCGGCCAGCGCCGGTTCGATCTTGTCGCCCCAGTTCTCGCCGCCCAGCAGCAGCGGCTCGGCCATGAAGGTGACGACGAACAGGCTGTTGCCATCATTGGCGTATAGACCGCTCAGGGTGCGCGGGTCGGCGCCATAGGCCACGACCATCGTGCCACCCTGATTGGGGCAGGTGAATTCTTCCCCGCCCTGGGCCATCACCGGCACCAGCGGCGCCAGCATGACCGTGAGCAAGACGCTCAAAATTACCACTTTACGCATGTCTCTACCTCCTTGGATGATCCCAAACAAGCCGCAAATGGCTTTACCGATGAAGCTGCGGATCGAGAGCGTCACGCAACCCATCTCCCACGAAGTTGAACGAGAGCACGATCAGCGAGATGATCGCGCCGGGCACCACCCACATCCACCACGCCGTGCGCAGCCATTGTTGCGCGCCTTCGAGCATGGTGCCCAGGCTGGCGTGTGGGGGCGGCACTCCCCGTCCCAGAAAGCTGAGCGCTGATTCGGTGAGGATGGCGTAGGGCACCGACAGCGTTGCCGCCACGATGATCGGGGCCAGCGCATTGGGTAGCAGGTGATGGATCACCTGTCGCCAGGCGGGCACGCCAATGCAACGGGCAGCCACCATGAATTCGCGCTCTTTGAGCGACAGGAACTCTGCTCGCAACAACCGCGCGACCGTCATCCAGTTGAGCGCGCCGATGAGCAGAACCAGCGTCAGGAGCGTGCCCCCAAAAATGCCGGAGACGATCAATAGCAGGAAGAAACCCGGTATGGAGAGGAACACGTCGGTGATGCGCATGAGCAGATTATCCACCCAGCCACCAAAATAACCAGAAATTGCTCCCACCGACACGCCGATCACCAATTGGAAGAGCACGGCAGCCACGCCCACGAACAGCGAGACGCGCACGCCCATCAGGGCGCGCGAGAGATAGTCGCGCCCGTAGTTGTCGGTGCCGAACCAGTGCTCCGCCGTGGGCGGTTGCGGGCGACCGCGCGCATAGGCGGCGTTGATGGCATTGGGATCGTAGGGGGCCAGGTTGTCAGCAAAGATGGCGATCAGCACCATCCCCATCAGCACCATGGCGCTGACCAAAGCCAGCCGGTGTCGCCGGAAGCGCCGCCAGAACAAGCGCCAACCAGCCAGAGTTTCTTCGCGCGAGGGCAGGGCAAACGCAGCGGTCTCAGTCATAGCGGATTCTGGGATCAGCCCAGGCATAGGCAATGTCGGCCAACAGATTACCGAGCACAATGAGCAACGCCGAGAGCATGGTCACGGCCATGATGATCGGATAGTCGCGCCCGTTGATCGCGTCCACGCCCAGCCGCCCCATGCCCGGCCAGCCGAAGATCGTCTCGGTGATGAACGCGCCCGTGACAATCGAGGGCACGGAGAGGCCAATCAGCGTGATGGTGGGGATCAGCGCGTTGCGCAGCGCGTGGACACCGATCACGCGCCACTCGCGCAATCCTTTGGCGCGGGCGGTGCGGATATAGTCTTGCCCCAGCACTTCCAGCAGCGCCGAGCGCTGATAGCGCGACCAGCTTGCCGTCTGCGCCAGGCTCAGGACGGTCGCTGGCAGGATGGTGTGACGGATCACGTCCACGACGGCAGCCCAGCCCTCATACTGTTCGCGCACCGAGTGCATCCCGACGCCCGGCAGCCAGTTCAGGCGGATGGCGAACACCTGCAACAACAGCAACGCCACCCAAAACACCGGCACCGAGATGCCCACCAGCGACAGGGTGCTGAGCACGTAGTCGAGCAAGGAATAGCGCTTTAGCGCCGAGATGATGCCGATGGGAATGGCGATGACCACGGACATCAACAGCGACACCCCGCCCAGCAGCAGGGTGTTGGGCAACCGGTCCCCGATCTCCAGCGACACTGGGCGGCGGGTGCGGAACGAGAAGCCCAGGTCGCCCTGTAGCGTGCGGGAGAGCCAGGCCCAGTAGCGCACGTAGACTGGCCGGTTCAGGCCCAGACTCTCGCGCACCTGTTCCAGGTATTGCGGGTCAGACCCCTTGTCTGGATCAATATACATCTGCGCGGCGTCACCAGGTGCGGCCTCGATGATGGCGAAGACAATGATCGAAATGGCAACCAGCAGAGGCACGGCCTGGATCAGACGGCGGGTGACATAGCGCCCCATTTAGCGGCCTCTGGACGTGTGGACATCGAAGTCAGGCGGGTTGATCAGATGGCGTTTGACGCCGCAGGTCTCCGCAGCGCGGACGACCGCTTCTTCGTATTTGGCGGGGAAGTCCGCTGGCAGACGAATATCAATCTCGATCTTGTCAATGTGATTGGTATCGGGGTTGTAGAACATGCGCTGCTTGATCTGCAGCCCGTCGGTGGGGATGTCGCGCTCCTGGCAAAAGCGCAGGACTTTGATGCCGGAGCATGTGCCAATGCCCGCCAGAAAAAGATCGAACGGTGACGGTTGATTCTCGCCACCAGTAGGGATGCGCACCCCGTGAATCTCGGCGTCCACGCGCGTCTCACCGGGGAAGAAGACATCCATCTCGAAGGTTTCCACGACGCACTGTATCCTTCTAAAGCGTGAGCTGCTGGAACTGATCAGAAACGGTTGTCATTAAATGATGATATCCTATAGTACCGAAAGCCCCTCGATTGCGAAAGAGCTTCTTTTGTGAAAACTGTATCAAATTGAATTGACGGGTTGGGCACAAGTGCCAGGCCCCAGAAAAGACGCGGCAAGCGCTCTCAGGCTCGCCGCGTCCTGACGATCAGCTCAGGCGGACGGTATCGCGGGCCGCTATGACTCGCTCTCGCCCTCCGGCGTAACCCGGCAGCACAGCACCAGTTGCTTGGCCGCGCGCACGTCGTCCACGCGCCGGACAGGCGCATTGTGTGGCGCTTCGTGCAATAGCTCCGGCGTCTCGTGTGCCTCGCGCGCGATCTGCTTCATGGCCGCGATGAACCGATCGCACTCCTGCTTGGACTCTGTCTCGGTCGGCTCGATCAGCAGCGCTTCGGGCACGATCAGGGGGAAGTAGTTCGTCGGCGGGTGGAACCCATAGTCTATCAGCCGCTTGGAAATATCCAGCGCGTGCACTCCTTCGGCATCGTGCCAGTGCCCCATACACACGAATTCGTGACCACAGATGCGGTCGAAGGGCATGGGGTAGGTATCTTTGAGATTGGCGCGGATGTAGTTGGCGTTGAGCACCGCGTGATTGGTCACGTCGCTCAGGCCCTGCGCGCCATGCAGCGCGATATAGGCATAGGCGCGCACCATCATGCCGAAGTTGCCCCAGAACGCTTTCAGCCGCCCGATGCTCTTTTCCGGCGTGACGAAGCCATAGAGCGGTGGAGTCTCGTCGTCGCCCTCCTCGATGATGTCCACAATCGGGCCAGGCAGGAAAGGCAGCAGCTTCTCGTTGGCGGCGACCGGACCGCTGCCGGGGCCACCGCCGCCGTGCGGCGTGCTGAAGGTCTTGTGCAGGTTGTAGTGCATCACGTCGAAGCCCAGTTCGCCCGGCTTGGCTACGCCCAGCATGGCGTTCATGTTGGCCCCGTCCATATACATCAGGCCGCCGCAGCCGTGAATGATGTCCACGATCTCTTTGATGTGCGCCTCGAAGACGCCTAGCGTGTTGGGCACAGTGATCATCATGCCCGCCAGGTCGTCACCGCAGACGCCGCGCAGCACGTCCAGGTCTACGTCGCCGTGAGCGTCCGAGGGAATCTCGACGACCTGCAGGCCCGCCATGGCGGTTGTGGCCGGGTTGGTGCCGTGCGCGCTATCCGGCACGATGATCTTGGTGCGCTGCGGCTCACCGTTGGCCAGGTGATAGGCGCGGATCATCAGGATGCCAGCGAATTCACCGTGTGCACCCGCCGCCGGTTGCAGGCTGACGCCCTTCATCCCGCTGATTTCCGCCAGCCATTCCTGCAACTGATACATCAACGCCAGCGCGCCCTGCACGGTGGCTGGGTCTTGCAGAGGGTGAATGGTGGCGAAGCCGGGCAGCCGCGCCATGTCCTCGTTGAGGCGCGGATTGTACTTCATGGTGCACGAGCCGAGCGGGTAGAAGCCGATGTCAATAGCATGGTTGAACCGGCTCAGGCGGGTGAAGTGACGCACCACGTCCAGTTCGCTGACTTCGGGCAGGTCGAGCGAGGAGCGCAGCAGATCGGCAGGCAGGTCAGCGAGGGGGACATCGGGCGCGGGCAAGTTGACGCCCACGCGCCCCGGCACGCTCAGTTCGTAGATCAGCGGCTCCAGCGGGGGCGGAGCGCCGTTCTTTTGCAGCATCAGTTCGGTCATAATGTGTTCCTCAGACAGTTATCAGTCGTCAGTTGTCAGTGATCAGTGGCGTATGTTCAGTTCTTAGCTGAAAACCGATCACTGCTCACTGAGAACTTAATGCTCGTGCGACAGGTGCAGGTGTGGCGCTTTGGCTTCTTTGAGCGCTTCCACCAGCGAGTCGATCTCGTCTTTGGTGTTCATCTCGGTGACGGCAATCAGCATCTGATTCTCGCGGCCTTCGTAATCCTGGCTCAGATCGTAGCCACCGATGATGCCCCAGTGTTCGAGCAGAAATTCGTTGATCTCGCTGACCGGCTTGGGGCAGGTGACGACGAATTCCTTGAAGAACGGCTTGCTCATGTCCACGTCGTAGCCGTCCAGCGCGTCGATCTGCTGGGCAGCGTAGTGCGCCTTGTGATAGCACAGTTCGGCCACGCGGCGCAGGCCGGTCTTGCCCATGACGCTCATGTAGACGCACGCAGCCAGTGCCATCAGCCCCTGGTTGGTGCAGATGTTGCTGGTGGCTTTCTCGCGGCGAATGTCCTGTTCGCGCGGGCGCAGGGTCATCACATAGGCGCGCCGCCCCTCGGCATCTACCGTCTCGCCGACGATACGGCCGGCGATCTTGCGCACGTACTCCATCCGTGTGGCGAAGAAACCCAGATACGGCCCACCGAAGCTGAGCGGAATGCCCAGCCCCTGCCCTTCGCCGACGACGATGTCCGCGCCCCATTCGCCAGGCGACTTGAACAACCCCAGCGCGATCGGGTCGGCCACAATGCATAGCAACGCGCCCGCCTGGTGTACCGCATCGGCCAGGCCGGTGAAGTCGTCAATCTGGCCGAAGAAGTTGGGGTATTGCACCACCAGCAGCGCCGTGTCGTCGTCGAGCATGTCCACCAGGTCGGGGATGGTGGCGCTGCCCTTGTCACCGACGAACTTCAGCCCGCTGTTCTGGTGATAGGTGCGCACTACGGCGCGGTACTGCGGGTGAATGCCAGGGCTGAGGATGATCTTGGGGCGCTTGCCGCGGAAGTGCGCGTTGGCCATGGTCACCGCTTCGGCCAGCGAGGTAGCCCCGTCGTAGTGACTGGCGTTGGCGGCGTCCATGCCGGTGAGCATACACATCATGCTCTGGTATTCGAAGATGGCCTGTAGCGTGCCCTGGCTCAGTTCTGGCTGATAGGGCGTGTAGGCGGTGAAGAACTCGCCGCGCCGCAGGATGTGATCCACCACGCTGGGGATGAAGTGATTATAGGCCCCTGCGCCCAGGAAGATGGCGTAGTCGTTGGCCGAGACGTTGGCCCGCGCCAGGCTGCTCAGTTCGGCGGCGACCTCCATCTCGCTCAGGCCGTCGGGCAGGTTGAGCGGGGGGAAACGATTCTCTGGCGGGACGGCGTCGAACAGATCGGCGAACGACTCGACGCCAATCGCTTTGAGCATGGCAGCGCGGTCTGCATCGGTATGCGGGATGTAGGTCATGCAATCACTCCTCAATTTTCGCTGGCTGACGGGGGCACCAGGGCGGTGCCCCCGTCACTGGCGAGCGTCTAGACGCTGCGCGCAGCGCAGTGCCTGGCATAAGCGGCGGCGTCGAGCAGATCGTTCAGTTCGGCGGGGTTGCTCAGCTTGATCTCGATCAGCCAGCCGTCGCCATAGGGATCGCTGTTGATCAGCTCCGGCGTATCTTCCAGCGCGGCATTGATGGCGGTCACCTTGCCACTGGCGGGCGCGTAGACGTCCGAGGCGGCTTTCACGCTCTCCACGGTGGCGAAGGCTTCGCCCTTTTTCACCGTGCTACCGACCTCCACCTCGCTGAGGTCCACGAAGACGATGTCGGAAAGCTGATCCTGGGCGTAGTCGGTCAGGCCGATTTTGGCTGTGTCGCCATCTACGCGAATCCATTCGTCGTTCTCGGTGTACTTCACATTGTCGGGGGTTTTCCAGTCGGCCATAGAAATTGTTCCTTTCGCTTAGAAAATCGTTACCTGCCACGATGGTGATGCGGCCCATTTCCCAGTGTAGCACAGCCCCAAAAAAGAAGAGGCACGCCAGTCTGGAGACTGGTTGCCTCTGTCATTGGCCTGAGAGATTCTCTCGCGGCAGCGAGATTGCCCCTTCGGCGCGCGAACGCTTTCCAGAGGTGGCTCTGCGCGACGGGTACGTCAACCTGAGAGTTTCGCGGAGGCCCCAGTCCAGGCCCGGCCCGCTTGCCCCTTCGGTGGCCGCTCAACCCAGGCGGGCGCGGCGCTCTCCCCGTCGGCAGTGGGATGGCAAGGGTCGCTTATGTATCCTGGGCAATGCCCAGCCAGGCGAATAACTCCTGGCGCGCCTGCGGTGTCAGCACCATGTTGACGGCCAGATGGCCGGTCGCATCGGTGACCAGCGTCGGGCGAAAGAGCAACTCCCCTTCCTGCGACAGACCCAGCTCGATGTTGGCCTGGCCGGTGCCCACCATGCGCATCACTGTCAGTCGCTCAGTCGGGCGAAGCTGCGCCAGACCGGTTTTCAGGTCGCGCAGGCGCGGACGCAGGGCAATTTCCAGCGGACCGTAGGTGGCGGAGATGTTGACATACATCCCTTCGCGCCCGATCCACAGCGCCGGCGAATGGCCCGGCTCCTGCGAGCAGGTGAAGAGCAGGGTGTCGTTGCTTTCGTCACGACGAACCTGGTCGAGTTGACGGTAGGAACGCATGGTGCGTCGCTCCGTAGCGCGCGGGTAGCCCAGTGCGTGCGCATTATAGCAAGGGGCCAGAGCAGTGGCAAAAACGAAGCGTTCATCGGGGGCGAGATGCACCTGAGACGCAGAGAGGAATGCAAAAAAGCAAACCGCCCCCTGGTGCAGGGACGCACCAGAGGGCGGCAAGGTGTGAGCGGGGCGATCAGTCGCTGAAGGCGAAGCTGTTCACCATGGCGGCGAGCTCGTCCAGCGAGGGGCTGAAGTCGGATGGGCTGGCTGCGTTGAGGGTGGCGATCCCCTCGTTGAAGGCGGCGATCCACTGCTCCTGCGTCCAGTTGACCCAGTCGAAATCGCCGGAGACCTCGTCCGGGAAGAGTGGCGTGCTCACCCGCACAGTCGCGCTGAGATAGCGACTCCCGTCGGCGCTGAGGCCCTGGAAGGTCCAGTAGAAGTCATTGCTCAGCAACGGGGATACATCCTGGCGGTAGACGACGATATAGCTGATGCCGCTGACGGCGGGCGTATCCACGTATTGGACGCGCGCGCGGATCAGTTGTCCGGCGGGCAGGATGGGCAGGAATGGCAGCGTGTTTTCGGTGAGGTTCTCGACGACGACCTGGTAGGGCGACAGATCGGGGCGTTCGGCCAGCAGCGTCTTGAGCTGCTCGACGCGCTCCGCGTAGCCTTCGTAACCGGCCATGTCCGCGATCGCGTAGACACGCACATCGCCGATCACGGGCGGCGGCGCATCGGGCACAGGGTCGCGCGAGACATGGGACAGCTCGAACTGCAGGTGCGGGGCATCCGCACCGCCCGGCCCGATCTGCGGAGCGTCGCCCGGATAGTGCTGTACGGTCACACGGCTGGCCACTGCGTCGGCGAACTCGAAACGAAAACCATCGAAGGCGACGGTATGGGTGCCGTCCTGCGCCAGGGCGGGAGTTGCGGCCAGCAGCAGGGCGATCACAACGAACAGACGGATGATGTTCATAGAGTTGGTTTCCTCATTGGGTAGAATGCGATACGCAGAGTTCAGGATAGGGGAAAACTATCCGGCGCGGATGACGCCGGCCCCCCGTCGCCTGTACGGCTCCGCTACGCAAAACCGTCTGCTCGCCCCCGCTCAGGGCGTTTCGTCGCGCAGCAGGCCCAGGTTCGCCAGCCGCTCGCGGATGAGACGCTCGTAGCCGATATCTTTGGGGCGATACCAGCCAGGCGGTTCCATATCCAGCGGCAGGTAATGTTGGGCGACCCACCCTTCGGGGTAGTCGTGAGGGTATTTGTATTCTCCGCGTTCGCCGCTCGCCTCCTGCAGCGTCTGCCGGTAGTGGTCGCGCGTGTCGCCGTAGAAGCGATCCGTCTTGTCGCGCAGGTAGGGCGGGACTTCGCCAGGGCCATGCTGCTGAATGTGATCCAGCGCCTTCCAGATGGCGCCGGCGCTGTTACTCTTGGGCGCGGTGGCCAGGTACAGGCAGGCATGTGCCAGGAAGTAGTGCCCTTCGGGCATACCCACCCATTCGAACGCCTGCGCCGCCGCTGCGACAACTACCAGCGCCTGGGGGTCGGCCAGGCCGATATCTTCGCTGGCCAGGATGAACATGCGCCGCAGGATGAAACGCGGGTCTTCGCCCGCGGTGAGCATCTTCGCCATCCAGTAGAGCGCCGCGTCGGGGTCGGAGCCGCGCACGCTCTTGATGAAGGCGCTGATGGTGTCGTAGTGCTCATCGCCGCTTTTGTCGTAGCGCACGGCGCGCCGCTGAATGCTCTCCTCCGCCACTTCCAGATCGATCAGGATCGCCCCGCCGGGACCAGGAGGCGTGGTCTTGGCCGCGAGTTCCAGCGCGTTGAGGGCGCTGCGGGCGTCACCGCCGGCGACATGCGCCAGATGACGCGCGGCCTCGTCGGTGAGGCGGATTGGCAGGCGGCCCAGCCCGCGTTCGGGGTCTTCCAGGGCGCGGTGCAGGATGGTGATGATCTCATCTTCGGTCAGCGGCACCAACTGGAAGACGCGGCTGCGGCTGAGCAGCGGGTTGACCAGCGAGAAGAAGGGGTTTTCCGTCGTCGAACCGATCAGCACGACGGTGCCATCCTCGACGTAGGGCAGCAGACCGTCCTGCTGCGCCTTGTTCCAGCGGTGAATCTCGTCAATGAACAGCACCGTGCCCTGCCCATACATCCCCAGCCGCTCCTGCGCGGCAGCGATCAGGTCGCGCAGTTCCTTGACGCCGGATGTGACAGCGTTCAGGCGGCTGAAGTGACGGCGGGTGCGGTGCGCGATGATGTTGGCCAGGGTGGTCTTGCCCGTGCCCGGCGGCCCCCACAGGATGATCGAGGTGAGCTGATCCGCCTCGATGGCGCGCCGGAGCAAGCGCCCCGGCCCGATGATATGCTGCTGCCCCACGAATTCCTCCAGCGTGGTGGGGCGCATGCGTTGCGCCAGCGGACCGGTCAGGCGTTGGTGTTGCTGGCGTCCATAGTCGAACAGATCGGGCATGGCGGGCCTCACATGTTCTACTGACGGCAACCGGGATTCGTATTATAGCGCACGCCGGGCGAATGCGGGGCACTGCGCGGCAGTCCGATGGTCAGCAGGAATTCGCCTCAGAGGATACAGAGAGCGCAGAGGTTTCTCTGTGCTCTGCGCTCTCTGTGGCGAGAAACAACCCTCGCCGCGTCGTGGTGAGTGCGTCGGGCAAGAGTACCATGTGTCAGCAGCGTCGGCGGGTATAATCGAGCGCCTGAGACTGTCCGCTGAGGTGGTATGAAGGAGATAGGGATGAGCGATCGTCTGCGTGGTCTGTTGAGAGCAGGGATGGTCGTGATCGCCCTCTTGATCGGTCCAGTGGGGATGACCCGTGCCCAGGGCGATGATCAGTGCGCGGCGCTATATCAGGCGGCGACCATCGCCATGATGACTCATTGTTTTGACGTGCCGGGTGGCACTGCCTGTGCCGCAGCCGATAACGTGCGCATCGAGCTGCAGTCCGGCCAGGTGTTGAGTCAGGCGGGCGGCAAAGCGCAGCTATCGGGCGTGTCGGCGGTGCGCGCCCTGCCCGGCGATGGGTCGGCCTGGGGACTGGCGCGGCTGTCGGTGCCCGACCCGCTCGACGAACGGCGTTCGGCGACGCTGCTCTTGCTCGGCCCGGCAGAGGTGGAGTTCGCAGCAGCGCCGACGCGCTCTGCTGAGACGGCGTTCTCGCTCACCGCTCCGTCTGAGCCGTTTCCCTGCGATGGCCTGCCGCGTCCCGGCCTGCTGGTGCAGTCGCCGCCCAAGGCACTTACCCTGTTGCGCGTTAACGGGGTCGGGCTGGCGGTGAACGGCCTGGCGTTGCTGCAAATGGACGGAGACGCGCTGATCGTCAACGCGCTGACCCGCGAGACGATCCTGAGCGAAAGCGGGACGGTGATCTTCGCCGGATATGCGGCGCGAGTGGGGGCGGAGGGCGTCTCGCCGGTGACGCCCTACGATCCGGCCTGGGTGGCCCATCTGCCCACCGAAGTCTTGCCGACCATCGAGATCGTGGCACTGCCCGGCAACGCTCTGCTGACGGTCGAGGCGACGCTGTTCTCGCGTCCGGCGCTGGAGGCGTATACCAACACCGTGATCCGCGCCGGATTGCCTGTGAATGTGCTGGGGCGCAGCGCTGACGGGGAATGGCTCGCCGTGCGTAGCTATGACGGCGCGCTGGGCTGGATGCCGCGCGATGCGCTCGACGTGCGCATTCCCGGAGAGATTCCGGTCGTGGAAGGGACACCCCGTCCCCCGGCTCGCCCGTTCGGGGCCGTCTATGGCTATGTTGAGACGAACGCGCAGCACAACAACCTGCGCGAAGGGCCGGGTCAGCAGTACGCCATCGTGGCGACCGTGCCTTTCCGCACCGGACTGTCGCTCTATGGGCGCAGCCGCGACAATCAGTGGCTGTATGTGGAAATGGCGGACGGGGCGCGGGCCTGGATCAACGCCGATCTGATCAGCCCCAGCACGCCCTATCCGCGCGACGAGCTGCCCTATGTTCCCGAAGGAGAGTGATCGGCGGCGGGGTCTTCGGGAGTCTGCCGGGCGCGATCGCCTGGCTTTTCGAGCAACAGCAGATCGAGGTCGCGTTCGGCGCGCCGCCGGATGCGTTGATAGAGCCAGAACAGTCCGGCGAACGGCCACACTTTGATCGCCAGGGGCAAACCGCAGTCGGGGCAGGGCAGCAGCCCAATGCCCAGCACGCCTGCCCAGGCTATCAGTCGGTTGTTGAGCGCCGGATGCCAGCGTCGTCGCATGGGGGTGTCCTGGTCAGGTATCTTTACGGCCAGTTGGCAAGTCAGTATAGTACAAGGTATAGACGCGCAAGGCGAATCGGAGAGATAGGAAATGCAAAGGCAATGGGTCGTCTCGAATCCCAAGGTGATGATGGGCAAACCTGTCATTGTGGGGACACGTATCACTGTCGAACTGATTCTGGAGAAGCTCGCGGCGGGTGAGTCGATCGAAGACATTCTGCAGGCACATCCGCACCTGACCCGCGACGCCATACTGGCGGCGCTGGCCTTCGCCCGTGACGCGCTGCGTGCCGATGTGATTTACCCCCTGTCTGAGACGACCCCATGAAATTCCTGGCCGACGAGACCAGAGACCCTGCGTATCCGCCGTGCCTCCGAGACCGATCTGTGAGAGCAGTGCGCGCACACATGCTCTCTTGAGCCAGTACCTCACCCATCCACCCAGACCCTCAGCCGGTTGTTGAGCGCCGGATGCCAGCGTCGTCGCATGGGGATACGTCCTGGAGCGTTATAGTGGGGCAGCGCAGCACCGCTGACGAAGAGCGAATAATGGTTCAGCGGTCTTCGTCGGGAGCCGTCTCAGTGTCGTCCTGCGCGGAGTTGTCGAGTTCCTTCAAGGGGAAGATTTGGACATGTTTCATGACCTCGATCAGCCGGTCGAGTTGCTCCATATCTACGCCTGGGATGTAGGGAATCAAGCCCTTTTGGTAAGCCTCAAGCTGAACAGGAAGCGGCATGTGGCGTGCATCAACCACAAAGCCATTCACGGAGATCATCCATACCATAGGGTTATCATCATATGTGCTGGGCAGTATCCACTCTGGCCTGTACCACGACATCTTGAGTGCGTCGCGCACAGCCTTGGCCCTGGTTCCCCCTGTGCTCGGCGCTACTCCGAACGCCTTGCAGAGCTCCGCAACCGACATATGGGGGGTCCGCGAGCGGTCGAACAGCCAGTTGATCTGCCCTAGCGCATAGACAATGCCACAGGCCCAACCTTTGGCTGGGCCGTTGACGAGGGGGGAGGGGCGTTTGCGTGCCAGCTTGGCTGCCGCTTTACGGGCCAGTTCTGCATATTCCTCGTTGAGGTGCTGCTGACATACGGCATCGGTCAGAGCCACGATTTCATTGTATTTGGCTTGCATGGCCTTGGGAACCGTATCGCGCTTGGGTTTCACCTTCACTCCTCTCCCTGGCCGGGGCTATCGTCCGCTTCTGAGCATGGCCTGTACCGTCTGTCCGATGGCGAAGAAATCTGGCAGCGGTTCTTTCCACAGCGAGGGGACATGCAGCTCCAGGCCGGGCAACAGGGGAGAGCGGTAGTGCCCGCCCTGGTCGGGCAAGATGGTGGCGAAGCGACCTGTTGCCTGGCGGCGCAGGAAACGGCATTCCTGCCGCAGTGGGTCTACAATCCAGTATTCTGCTACACCCACCTTCTCATATTCCTCGAACTTGTCTCCATAGTCGCGGGCGATACTCTCGTCTGAGACAATTTCTATGCAGATATCGGCAGAGCCAATCATCGCAGTCTCCGTGAGGCTGCCGGAATTCGTGTGCAGAATCACCTGCAGGTCGGGTTCGCGCATCGTTCCTACGGCATCTAGCCGCATCACGAACGGTGCGCTGCGCACCTGACCGAGCGGTTTCAGGGCGAAATAGGCTTCCAAAAGCAAACGGAAATAGGTCGAGAGACGATCGTGGGCAGAGGAAACAGGCGTCAACCTGATGACAGCTCCCTGACTCCATTCGCAGAAGTCACCGGCATAACGTGCCAGGTACTCTTCTGCCGGGACGTTCAGCGCGATAATGTGTCCTGCAGGGTAGGTGACAGGCGCTGAAGCGGTCTGCGAGGTCATATGCAATTCTTCCCGCTCTGAAGACTATGATTCAATTGTAGCAGAAGTCTGGACGGGCCGGGGGGTGAGGTCACTCCCTGCACCGCGCCCGCTCCAGGTACTCCGCCAGGAAGCGACCGGTGTGGCTCTCGGCGACTTGAGCCACTTCTTCCGGCGTGCCCTCAGCCACCAGATAACCGCCCTCTTCGCCGCCCTCCGGCCCCAGGTCAATGATGTGATCGGCGACCTTGATGATGTCCGGGTTGTGCTCGATGATCAGCACCGTGTTGCCCCGGTCTACCAGCGATTGCAGCACGTCGATCAGCCGGGCGACATCGGCGGTGTGCAGGCCGGTGGACGGCTCGTCCAGCACGTAGAGCGTCTGACCGGTGGGGCGCTTGGAGAGTTCGCGGCTCAGCTTGACGCGCTGTGCTTCGCCGCCGCTGAGGGTCGGCGCGGGCTGCCCGATGCGGATGTAGCCCAGGCCCACCGCTGCCAGCGTCTCCAGCTTCTGGCGGATGGCGGGGATGTTGGCGAAGAACTCCAGCCCTTCGCTGACGGTCATATCGAGCACGTCGGCGATGCTCTTGCCCTTGTACTTGACCTGCAGCGTCTCGCGGTTGTAGCGCGCGCCCTTGCACACCTCGCAGGGCACATAGATGTCGGGCAGGAACTGCATTTCGATCTTCAGTTGACCCTCGCCGGCGCAATTCTCGCAGCGTCCGCCCTTGACGTTGAAGGAGAAGCGTCCCGCCTTGTAACCGCGAATCTTGCTTTCGGGTAGTTCGGCGAACAGGTCGCGGATGTGATCGAAGAGCTTGGTATAGGTGCCGGGGTTGCTGCGCGGCGTGCGCCCAATCGGCGACTGATCAATGTGGATCACCTTGTCAATGTATTCCAGGCCCTCGATGGCGTCGTGCTCGCCGGGGCGCTCCTTCGACCCGTAGATCACCTGGGCCAGCTTCTTGTAGAGCACCTCGATCATCAGCGTGGACTTGCCCGACCCGCTGACGCCGGTGATCACGATCAGCTTGCCCAGCGGGATGGTCACGTCAATGTTCTTCAGGTTGTTCTCGCGCGCGCCACGAATGACCAGGCATTGCCCGTTGCCGGGGCGACGCTGCGGGGGTACCGGAATACACGCCCGCCCGGAAAGGTACTGGCCGGTGATGCTGGTGGGGTGACGCATGATCGCTTCAGGCGGCCCTTCGGCGACTACATAGCCGCCGTGTTCGCCCGCGCCCGGCCCCAGGTCAATGATCCAGTCGGCGGCGAGCATCGTCTCGTGATCGTGCTCGACGACGAGCAGCGTGTTGCCCAGATCGCGCATCCCTTCCAGCGTGGCCAGCAGACGCGCGTTGTCGCGCTGATGCAGCCCGATGCTCGGCTCATCCAGCACGTAGAGCACGCCCGTCAGTTGACTGCCGATCTGCGTCGCCAGGCGGATGCGCTGCGCCTCCCCGCCGCTGAGCGTGCCCGCCGTGCGGTTCAGCGTCAGGTAGTCCAGCCCCACATTGACCATGAACTGCACCCGCGCTTCGATCTCCTTGAGAATCTGATGCGCGATCTGCAATTCGCGCTCGGAGAGCAGCGGATGCCCGTTGACATCGGGGCCGGTGCCGCGCAACGCCTGCACCCAGCGCAGCAGGTCTTTGACCGGCAGCGCTGTCACTTCGTGAATGGCGCGACCGGCCACCGTCACTGCCAACGCCTCCGGACGCAGGCGATGCCCCTTGCACACTTCGCAGGGGCGCTCGCTCATGAATTCCTCGTACCTGGCCCGCATGTACTCGGAGGTGGTCTCGCGGTAGCGGCGAGCGATGTTGTTCAGCACGCCCTCGAACTGCGTGACAAAGCTGAAATGGCTGCCGTCGTCGCGGCGATGCTCGATGCGCACGTCCTCGTCGGAGCCGTAGAGGAGCAGGTTGCGCTGCTCCTCGGTGAGATCTCGCCAGGGCACGTCCACGGGGATGCCGAATTGCTGGCACGTCTGCAGCAAGATGGTGCGCGTCCAGCTATCGTGACTGCTGGTGGCCCAGGGCAACAGCGCCCCCTGGCGCACCGACAGGTTGGGGTTGGGCACCATCAGGTCGGGGTCAAACTCGCGGCGTACGCCCAGCCCCTGACAGGCGGGGCACGCCCCGTGCGGACTGTTGAAGGAGAAGGTGCGCGGCTCGATCTCCGGCAGGCTGACGTGACCGTGCACGCAGGCCAGGTGCTCGCTGAACAGGTGATCTACTGGATGGGCCGGGTCGGTCACGTCGTTGACCACGATCACCCCGCCGCCCAGCTCCATCGCCGTCTCGACGGAGTCGGTCAGGCGGGTGCGCGCGGCGGCGGCTTCTTCGCTGTGCGGGTCGTCGTAGTGACGCACGATCAGGCGATCTACCACCACCTCGATGGTATGACTCTTGTAGCGCTCCAGCTCGATGTCTTCGTCCAGGTCGCGCACTTCGCCGTTGATGCGGGCGCGCACGAAACCGGCTTTGCGGATGTCTTCCAGCACCTTCTCGTGACGCCCCTTGCGATCCTTGATGATGGGGGCCAGGATTTGCACGCGCGTGCCGTCCGGCCAGCTTTCGATGGCATCTACCACCTGCTGCGGCGACTGCGCCACTACTTCCTGCCCGCAGACGGGGCAATGCGGCACGCCAATACGGGCGTAGAGCAGGCGCAGGTAATCGTAGATTTCGGTGACGGTGCCCACCGTCGAGCGGGGGTTGTTGCTGACGCTCTTCTGGTCAATGGAGATGGACGGCGATAACCCCTCGATCTGGTCTACGTCTGGCTTTTCCATTTGCCCCAGGAACTGCCGCGCATAGGCCGAGAGCGACTCGACATAGCGGCGCTGCCCTTCGGCGAAGATGGTGTCGAAGGCCAGCGAGCTTTTGCCGCTCCCGCTGAGGCCGGTGATGACCACCAGCTTGTCGCGGGGGATGATCACGTCAATGTTCTTCAGGTTGTGCTCGCGCGCGCCGCGCACGACGATCTGATTCTGGGCCATAGGGGCGATGTCCTGCACTCACAGACGGTCGGAAAAGCGCCAGAGGGAGCGCCAGCTACGAGGCAGCCATGCGAACGGATGGTCGGAACGTGCGTTCTAGAGTGTACTGCCCAAATCCCGTTCTGTCAAAAGCGAACGTCACAGCCCTGCGACCGACGCACAGGCCAATTTATGAGTTTAGCAGAAGGCGGGAGGCGCGACAATGGCCAACGACGCGACGCGCGCCAATCGCGCCTGTCGCGCCCGGAAGATGCGGTATAATGGCGGGGCACGCACACGTGCTACTGACAAGGAGACCTCGTGACCGCGACGCTGGCCGCCGACCTGGAAGCGCAAATCCTCAGTCATCGCCCGCTGGCCCTGGACGTGCCCTGGGCCGACGAAATCGTCTTCCCCTACTACGCGGGCCTGTCCATCCGCAACCTGGCGCACACCGTCGTCCGGCTGATCGGCGGGCCGGAGGTGAACGGGCGGCTGGGGCAGTCGCCGCTGGACGCTCGCCTGTGGGCGCATTGGCGCGGGGAGGTGCGGCGCGTCGTGCTCTTCGTCACCGACGGGCTGGGCTGGCGCTTGCTGCAGACGCTGCTGGCCGAAGACTCCGGCGTGGCGCAAATCGTCGCCGACCTGGTGGGCGAAGGCACGCTCACCCCGCTGACCTCGGTGGTGCCCAGCACTACTGCCGTCGCCCTACCCAGCCTGTGGTCGGGCGCGGGGCCAGTGGCGACAGGCATGGTCGGGACGCGGCTGTTACTGCGCGAGTTCGGCGTGCTGGCGAGCCTGCTACACTTCCGCCCGCTGGCAGGCAAACACCGCGACGAAGTGCTCGAAGAGTGGGGGCTGGACTTTGCGACCTTCCTGCCGGTGGAGACAGTTGCCGAAGCCCTGGCTGCCCGCGATGTGCCCACCTATGTCTTGTTGCAAAAAGACCTCTATGGCAGCGGCCTGTCGCGTGTGATTCACCGCGGCGTCAGGCAGGTCATCCGCCATTTCAGCTACACTGATCTGTGGATCGAGCTGCGTAACCTGCTCCATACCACGCGCCGCAATCGGTGTTTCGTCAGCGTTTATTGGGGGGCGGTGGACGGCATCTCGCATCTGTTCGGCACGGTCACCGAGCAGACGATCACCGAAGTGCGCCGTCAACTGGAAGACCTGCGGACGGTGCTCCTGGGCAACGGAGTCGGAGACCGACGCACGCTGTTCATGTTGGTGGCCGATCACGGGCACGCGCCCGTCCCCAACTACCTTGACGTGAATCAGCACCCCCTGGTGCTGGAAGCCCTGCGTTGTGGACCGGGTGGTGAAGGGCGGTTCGCGCACCTCTACTTGCGCCACGACTATCGTGAGGCTGTGCGAACCTACCTGGCCGAACATTTTAGCGAACAGGTGGCCACGCTGCTCCCCGCGGATGCGCTGACGGCGGGCCTCTACGGGCCGGAAGCTCCCTACCGCGAGACTGGCCCGCGCCTGGGCGATCTGACGGTGGTGGCACGCGAAGGGTTGACCTTTGGGGAAGGCCCACGTTCCGGCAATAACTCGATCAGCCGGCACGGCGGATTGTCGGCCCGCGAGATGCTGGTGCCGCTGATCCTGCGCAGGCTGTAGGGAATTGCGAGTTGTGGATAATTCACCGCGGAGAGCACGGAGGCCGCGTTCGCGCGGCAGGTGACCGTCGTTCGTTCAGTGAAGGATAGGGTGATGCAAAATCTACTCAAGCGCCTGATGGGCGGAAGTTCCACTCCCGCAGCCCCTGCGCTCAGTCCGGCGCAGCAGGAGATCAACATGCTGCTGGAGACGGGCGCGACCGCCTTCGAGCAGGGATTTCTCGACACGGCCCTGGAGACGTATCAGCGCGGCCTGACGCTGGCGCGCACTGTCGGCGAGAAGGCCAGCGTCGAGTATTTCCTGAGCGGGATCGCGGCGGTGTACGTCGAACGGGGGCAGTTCGAGGCTGCCCAGCCTATCCTGGAGGAGGCACTGAGCATCGCCCGCGAACTCAACGAGGCGCGCGCCCTGGCCCGTTGCCTGAACAACCTGGGCACTTTCTACGCCAAGCAGGAACGCTGGGAACTGGCACAGACCTATCATCAGCAGGCGCTGGAGGCGGCGCGACGGGCCAATCACCCCGAAGGCATCGTGTTGACGCTGGAGAATCTGGCGCAGGACTACCTCAAGCAAGACAACCCCAGCTATGCACAATACCTGCTGAAGGACGCGGTCGTCGCCGCGCAGGCGGGCGGGCTGGGGCACCTGGCTTCGCGCCTGATGGGGGCGCTGGCCGAAGCGACGCTGGCCGCCGGCGAACGCACCAGCGCGCTCAAGTTGCTGCAACAGGCGGTGCACCTGGCCCGTCAGGCCGGGCAGGGCGAGATGGAGTTGCGCTGGTTGCAGGCGTTGGCCCGCCTGGAACTGAGCAACGGTGAGTTCACGCAGGCCATCGCGCACCTGCAGGCCGCCGAGAACCTGGCCCTGCGCCTGGGCAATCAGCCGCCGGAATTCTTCATGAACAGCGCGTTGGAACTCACTGCCGCGTTTCAGCGGGTGGGCAACAGTGCGCAGGCGGAGGAATACGCCACGCGGGCGCTGGCGCAGGCTCGCAGCACCGGTAACGCGGCGCACGAGGCGATGGCCCTCACGCGGCTGGGCATGGCGGCGCACGGCATGGGCAACTACGCCCGCGCGCGCAGCTTCCTCGACGAGGCGCTGACTTATTACGAAAAGGGCCTGTTGACCGATCGCAACGAGCACCTGCAGATTCTGCTGACGCTGAGCACGGCGGCCATGCGCCTGGGCGATCAGGCGCAGGCGGTGTCGTATATCGAGCGGGCGTCGGCGCTGGCCCGTCAGGGTGTCGAGCCGCACCGTCAGGCCGAGGTCTATCACCTCTTGGGGACGCTGGCGGCGCAGCAGGGCGATCGCGAGCGGGCGCTGGAACTGTGGAACGAGGCGTTGCGTCTGCTGGACAACGGGCAGAGCGCCGGTCATCAGGCACAGTTGGCCCGTCTGCGCTGCGACATCGCGCAGGCCAAACGCGAGGCGGGCGATCTGAAGGGTGCGCTGGACGAGTACGAGAAGGCGCTGGTGTTGCTCAATCACATCAGTCATCCGCCTACGCGCGGGTTGGTGCTGGCGAATGCCGCCACGCTCTACACAGAATTCGGCGACGTGGAGACCGCGCAGGCGTTCTACAACGAGGCCATAGATATTGCGCACGCCGCCGGTGACAAGCGGGCCGAGAGCCTGCGCCTGGGCAACCTGGGCTGGTTCTACTCGCTGATCGGTCGCCTGCAGACGGCCATTGATCGCCTGGAGCGGGCGCTCAAGCTCAGCCGCGAGCTGGACGATACGCTGATGATCGCCGTGCAGACCAACAACCTGGCCCACACCTACTACTTCCTGCAGGACTACGAGACGGCGCGCACGCTGCACAAGCAGGCCATGGCCGCGGCGACGGCCCTGGGCAATACGCGCTGGCTGGCGCTCTTCCAGGCCGATGCCGCCGAGACTTTCGCCGCGCTGGGGCGTCTGGACGAGGCCGTGGAATTGCTCCAGGCGGCGGTGACCGGCAGTGAGCAGACGGGCGACCTGGAGACGAACACGCGGGCCAAAGCACGCCTGGCCCTGCTCTATGCGCGGACGGGGCGGCTGGACGAGGCGTGGGCGCTGGCCAGCGCTGCCGAGAGCCAGGGGCGCAGGATGACCTATCAGCGGGGCATGGCCGAGGCCGCCGAGGCCCTGGGCGAAATCGCCCGCGCGCGCGGCGATCTTGCCCTCGCCGCGCGTCACTTCGGCGAGGCGCAGCGCCTGTACGCCATCCTGCACTCGCCCGCTGCCGACCGCCTGAGCAAGCAACTGGTGGGCAATCAGGCGGGGTGAGGGGCTGCGATTTCTTTCTGGAAGTGGAAACCGTAGAGGTGCAAAAAACGCAGAGGGGAAAAGCCTCCTCTGCGTTTTGTCTGTGTCCTCTGCGTCTTTCCGGTGAAGATCGTCTACGGATAGATGCCGCGCGTGAGCGTTGCTTCGCCGACGCGCTTGATCGCCGTGATCTGCGCGGCAGTGCGCATGTCTACCCCATATTGATGCCGCACGCGCACCACTTCGTCGTAAGCGCGGATGAGCACCCGCCGCAACTGCCGATTGACCTCGTCTACGTCCCAGAAGAACGACTGCAAGCCCTGCACCCACTCGAAGTAGGAGACGGTCACGCCGCCAGCGTTGGCCAGGATGTCCGGGATGATCTCCACCCCCTTGCGGTTGAGGATGTCGTCGGCTTCGGGGGTGGTGGGGCCATTCGCTCCCTCGACGATGAGGAACGCCTTCACCTGATCGGCGTTGTCGCCGGTGATCTGATTTTCCAGGGCGCAGGGGGCCAGTACGTCGCAGTCCAGCGCCAGCAACTCGGCGTTGCTGATGGGGTCGGCGTGCGGGTAGCCCTTGAGCAGATGATGCTCGCTGGTGGCGGTGTAGGCCAACACATCGTCAATGTCCAGCCCGTCGCCGTTGAAGTAGCCGCCGCTCACGTCGCTGACGGCGATCACCTTGTAGCCCAGGTCGTAGGCGATCTTGGCCGCGTGCGAGCCGACGTTGCCGAAACCCTGAATGGCCACGCGGATTTTCGAGGGGTCGCTGTGACCCATGCGGTGCAGGGCCTCGTCCATGCAGATCACCACCCCGCGACCGGTTGCTTCGGTGCGCCCCTGGCTGCCGCCGATGTTGATCGGCTTGCCGGTGACGATGGCGGGCACCGAGTAACCGATGGTCATGCTATAGGTGTCCATGATCCAGGCCATGACCTGCGCGTTGGTGCCCATATCGGGCGCGGGGATGTCGCCGTGCGGGCTGATGAAGAGCGAGATCTCGCTGGCGTAGCGGCGGGTGAGCCGTTCCAGTTCGCCGTTGCTCAGCGTGTAGGGGTCGCAGACGACCGCGCCTTTGGCCCCGCCGAAAGGCAGGTTGACCAGGGCGCATTTCCACGTCATCCACATGGCCAGGGCGCGCACTTCGTCTATGTCCACGCGCGGCGCGTAGCGGATGCCGCCTTTCGACGGCCCCAGCACGGTATTGTGATGCACGCGATAGCCGGTGAAGATGCGAATATCCCCATTGTCCATGCGCACGGGAAAGTTTACGTGTAGTTCGCGCTTGGGGACGCGCAGAAATTCCTTTATTCCTCGCGGTAACTTTAAGTATTCGACCGCTCGATCATATTGAGCCAATGCCACTTCATAAGGGTTGATATGCCGTGTTGCCTGTGCTTCCAGTCCCATGATCTACCCTGCTCCTTGCCACTCTGTAGCCTCTATGAACGGGTGAATTGCCTGCAAAGACGGTTACCTCCTTTCCGTCGGCCCCCGTTGCCTTGCGCTCTAAAGCGTGTAATGCATTGTCTCTCCTGGTAGGGGCGGGTTCAGAAGCCCGCTCCTGCACACTGTTCATGTGACCTGCTAGCCCTCTGGGGTGAGGGCAGTCTGTTCCACGGTGAAACGGGCGGTCTGTTCCAGCTTCTCATCTACGTAAATATCCACCCGCCACTCGCCCGGCGCCCAGAAGACGGCTCCCTGCGCTTCCCAATCCAGGCCCAGCACCACTTCGACAGTATTCTTGTCGGCTTCCAGGACGTCGGTGGTGTAAACCTCGCCTGCCGGGCCGGTGAACACGGCTGAGACGGCCAGTTCGCGGTTGTGCGAGCCGAGCCGCACCACCACGTTCAGGTCATCATCGCCACGGAAGGTAGTGGTCTTGACCAGGTCTTTGGGAGTAGACCCATCGCCCGCGGCGGTGTAGACCGAACGCACCGTCTCGTCGCTGCAGGCCGTCAGCCCGACAATCAGCAGCAGCGCCATCACCGCCAGAGAGAGCAGAGTCGCCTTTTTCCGCATGGACGATCATCCTCCAGTCAAGGGTAGTAGCGCCCGCGTCTGCCACCAATACACGGGCAGGGGCGAGTTTCATCATACCGTGACACTCCCCACGCCTAAAGGCGGGGGCTTCTGACGGACGCTTGCCCTTGCTCGCCCCTTCGCGAGGCGAACAGCGGGGCTACGTTATCCGGCACGGGTGTGTCCCACCCGGCTCGACGCAAGATGTTCAGCGCCGCATTGTGGTCTCGGTCGAGCGACAAGCCACAAGCACAGGTGACCCAGCGGGTCGAAAGGTCAAAGTCTCGGAACGCTGTCCCACACTTAGAGCAACATCTGGACGTGTAGGCGGGGTCTACGAAGGCAATCTCACGACCGGCGCTTTCAGCCTTGTACGTGAGGTACTGCCGGAACGTCGCCCAACCGCTGTCCAGAATGCTCTTGCTCAGGTAATGATTGCGCACCATGCCGCACACGCCCAGGTCTTCCAGCGCGATGCGGTCGTGCTG
>DAOTZZ010000044.1:0-2720 GCA_034433965.1 Anaerolineae bacterium | reverse complement strand
CTTCAAGGAGATGAACGAAGTCTATAGCGCGTTCTTCCCCACGCAGCCGCCCGCCCGTGCCGCCTACGCGGTACGCGATCTGCCGTTGGGCGCGCTGGTGGAGATCGAAGCGATCGCTGTGTTGCCAGGCTGAACTATCACGAAAGGACTGACTGCCATGCCCCGTGAAGTGATCCATACCGACAAAGCGCCTGCCCCTATCGGTCCATACTCGCAGGCGATCAGGTCGGGCGACACGGTCTACGTATCGGGCCAGGGAGGGTTGGTGCCGGAGACGATGCAGCTTGTCGGGCCGACCGTCGCCGCGCAGACGGAGCAGACGCTACGCAACATTGCTGCCATCCTGGAGGCAGCGGGTACTGACCTGGCCCACGTGGTCAAGGTCAACGTGTTGCTGGCGGACATCAACACCTTCGCCGAAATGAACGAAGTCTACCGCACCTTCTTCCCGGTCGATCCGCCGGCGCGCATGACGTATGCCGTGCGCGATCTGCCGCTGGGCGTGCTGGTGGAAATTGACGCCATTGCTGTGCTGCCGGATTAGCGTGCCATGTCCCTGGGGCCCACCCCCTATGCTGAGGTCAACGCTGTCTTGCGCCGCCTGTTGACGGGAGTGCAGGCAGTGCTGGGTGAGCACTTCATCGGCCTGTATCTCTATGGTTCGCTGGCAAGCGGCGATTTTCAGCCTGGCCGCAGCGACATTGACTTCGTGGTGGTCACCAACGATGTGCTGCCTGCCGCGCTGCTGCCCGCCCTCGACGTGTTGCACTCTCGTCTGGCGGCGAGCGAGTTGGCCTGGGCTACCAGACTGGAGGGCGCGTACCTTCCGCGCGACGTGCTACGACGCCACGATCTGGAGGGGCCACCCTATCCCTGTTTCAACGAAGGGCGCTTCCGGTTGGAGCGATTGGGGCCTGACTGGGTGATTCAGCGCCATATCTTGCGCGAGCACAGCGTTGTCGTGGCTGGGCCAGACCCCCGCCCCTGGATCGATCCGGTGACACCGGATGATCTGCACCGCGCGGTGCGTGAGACCTTACAGGGATGGTGGGCACCTATGCTCACCAATCCCGCTTGGCTGGACAGGGTAGACTATCGCTCCTTCGCTGTGCTGACGATGTGCCGGGGGCTTTACGCGCTGGAATATGGGGCCATCGTCTCCAAAACGGCAGCCGCGCAGTGGGCACGCGGAACGCTCGGTGAACGCTGGTCGGCGCTGATTGATCGCGCTCTGGCCTGGCAGTACGGTATGCCATTCGATGCTCTGAGCGACACATTGGCGCTGATCGAGTATGTGGTGGCACGCAGTCAACCTGGCGACAGGTAGCCGCTAGACACCATACGCTCAGGGGTGAGACCTGAGGAAATGAGCCATGCCCAACGAACTGATCCTGGTCGTAGACGACGAACCGCATATCATCGAGCTGGCCAGCCTGTACCTGAAGCAGGACGGCTTTCGCGTCATCAGCGCCGCCGACGGCGTCGAAGCGCTGGAGCGCATCGCGCAGGAACAGCCCGCCCTGGTGGTGCTCGACCTGATGTTGCCCCGCCTGGACGGTTGGGAAGTGTGCAAGCGCATCCGCGCCGAGTCCGACCTGCCAATTCTCATGCTCACCGCCCGCGAAGACGATATAGACAAGATCGTCGGGCTGGAACTGGGCGCGGACGACTACCTGACCAAGCCCTTCAACCCGCGCGAACTGGTGGCGCGTGTCAAAGCGATCCTGCGGCGGACGGAACCGCGCCGCGCTGCTGCGGGCGAGACCGTCTTGCGCGTCGGCAACCTGACCGTGGATCCGGCGCGGCGCGAGGCCCGTGTGGACGGCAAACTGATCGAGCTGCGGGCCAAGGAATTCGACCTGCTGCTGACCCTGGTGGAGCACAAAGGGCTGGTGTTGAGCCGCGAGAAGCTGCTCGACCTGGTGTGGGGCTTCGATTTCTACGGGCAGACGCGCACGGTAGACGTGCACATCGCGCATCTGCGGCACAAGCTGGCCGGCTGCACTGCCGAGATCGAGACCGTGTGGGGAGTCGGTTACAAGCTCACGGCAGAATGAGTTTTCCGGACCGCTTTGGCTTCTCACCAGAGCGTGTTATGCACTTTTTCGCCCTCAACCTCCGGCCTCCTCGCCCGCAGCGCGGGTGAAGGGGAGCACTTGTGCGAGAGACAGCAAGTCCCCTCGCCCCGCGACGCAGTCGCGAGGGAGAGGGGCAGGGGTGAGGGCGAGATACAAAAGTTCATAACGGCCTCTTGGGGCCAAATGGTTACAGTCCTTTCACATTTCGGTAACATGTGCTTGCTAGGCTAGAGCGAAACGGAATTCGCGACGAAATGGGTACGACCTTGCGCAGCCGGTTGCTGCTTTCCTACGTGGCGGTCTTGCTGATCTTGCTGGCGTTGGTGGGCTTCGTGTTGCTCGCCTTTCTGGCCACGCGCCCGCTGCCCACAGGGGATATCATCAGCGACCTGACCGCGGTGCTGCTCGACGTGCGGGCCGCCGAAGGCGCGCGCTTGGGCGTGGGGGGACAGCAGAGTGGCATGGGATGGCGCGCCCGCCTGACCGCCTACGAGCAACTGCTCACTGACTACCTGGCGGCGCTGAGCGCCCAACGCGGCGTGCGCGCCCTGTTGATAGACGGTGATGGCACCGTCCGCTACGACTCGCAGGGAACGCTGCTCACAGGTTCGTCGGTCACACTGGCGGAGCAGATGCCTCTGG
>DAOTZZ010000043.1:0-9072 GCA_034433965.1 Anaerolineae bacterium | reverse complement strand
CTGGACGTATCAACGGCGCAAACATCGTCGGCGACGAGATCAGCTATCCGGGCGGCGGTGGCCCGGCCTATGCTGTGCGCACGGTCGAAAAAGAGCTGGGGCTGAAAATTCAGTTCTACGTGCTGATCAATTTCGAGGTCTTCACCAAGCTGATTGACGCCATCGGCCCGGTCGAGGTGTGCCCGCCGGAACCCATTCACGATGAGCGCTACCCGGACGGCAGCTATGGCTACATCACCATTCACTTCGACGCCGGTTGCCAGGAACTGGACGCCGAGCGGTTGCTGCAATACGCCCGCACGCGGCACCAGGATAGCGACATCGGGCGCTCGGCCCGCCAACAAGAAGTAATCCTGGCCGTACGCAAGAAAGTGCTCAGCGCGGGCGGAGTGGCTTCGCTGTTGCCTCAGGCTGCGGCGCTGTGGGAATCGGTGCAGGATAACATCCGCACCAACCTGACCTTTGAAGACATGGTGCGGCTGGCGCTGCGGGCCGAGCAAATCCCCGCCGAGGACATCCGCCAGGGGCAGATTTCGTTCGGTGAGGTGTATGAGAGCACCACCGAAGACGGGGAGCAGGTGCTCATCCCCATCGCCAGCGACATCCGCCTGCTGATCGAAGACCTGTTCCGCCCGCCGGGTGCGCCGTCTGCGCGCGGGCAATGATCCCCCGGCGGACAAAGTTGTGATGATTGTCATCAAAATTGGCTGAACAATCGAATTTTTCTACGCCGCCAGTTGGCCTATAATGGGCTATAAGTCGGCTCGTCGCTCCCTTTCATCATCTCCCCAGGCCGTCCCCGGTGCGCCGTGTACTCCGCCCCCTCAGGAGAAACGAGGGTCATGACGCGAACAATGCTGGCAGCCTTCGTCCGAGCGCCTTTCCAGTTCGAGCTACGCGAAATCCCTGTGCCCACCGTCCGGGAGGGCTGGGCGCTGGTCAAAGTGGAAGCCTGTGGCATTTGCGGGACTGACCTGCACATCGCCAGTTCGACCACGCATCGCCTGACGACCAAACCGCCCACCGAGTGGCAGGGCTTCGGGCACGAGATCGCGGGCGTTGTGGCGGAGGTGGGGCCGGGCATCCGGCACGTCAAAGAGGGCGACCGCGTCGTGCTGGAGAGCGGTTCCTTCTGCGGGACGTGCGAACTATGCCGCAACGGTCGGGTTGACCTGTGCAACAAGGGGCCGAACTTCTGGAGCAACGACTCGATGGGCTTTGCCGAGTACATCCTGGCCCCCAAAGAGTGTCTGGTTCCCTTTGACGGGCTGAGCTTCGAGGTCGCCTGCCTGGCCGAGCCGCTGGGTGTGGCGCTCGATATGACGTACACGGCGGATATTGCCCTGGGAGACGACGTGCTGGTGCTGGGGCTTGGCCCGATCGGTCTGTTCTCGATCCCGCTGGCCCGCATGAAAGGCGCAGCGCGCATCTACGCCGTCAACCGTTCCGGCGGCAAACGCGCCGAACTGGCGCGGCGCTATGGGGCAGACGAGGTCATCCTGAGCAGCGAGACGTCGGTGGAGCAGATTCCCTTCCGGCGCGGCGGCGTAGACCGGGCGCTGGTCTCGGCATCGGCCTCGGCGGTGCTCTCGGCCATCCCGGTGATGAACTACGGCGGGATCATCGCTTTTATCGGTATCGAGTACGGCCCTGGCGCAGTGCTCAGTTTCGACGCCAACGAGTTCCACTTCAAGAAGCTGCAATTACGCGCTTCGCATGCCGCGCCCGCGCTGTATTTCCCCACCTGCCTGCAACTGTTGAAAGACGGGCATGTGGATGGGCAGGCGATTATCTCGCACGTGATGCCGCTGGAACGGATTGCCGAAGCGATGACGCTGCTGCGCGAGGCCCGCCAGGAAGTTTTGAAGATTGTGATCAAGCCGTGAGGCTTGGGTCTTATCGTCCGTGAACCTTAAAAAGACCGTTTGAAAAATCCGGCAGCTCGGTCCGGTAACAGCCCTGACGGCTGACTCGGACTCAGCGAGCGGATTTTTCTCCACCAATCAGTCCGCGCCAGGCTGTTGGCTAGACGCGCGAGGATGAACGATGGTCAACCTGCGCGAGCATCAGGCACGTGGCTCACCGGCTCAAGCCGTACTGGTTGTGGGCGGGGGGATCGGCGGGATGCGCGCGGCGCTCGATCTCGCCGACGCCGGGTTGAAAGTGCACCTGGTAGAGCAGACTCCCTGCCTGGGCGGGCGCGTGGCCCAACTGGGATTCATGTTCCCGCAGCACGACTGTGTGCTGTGCCGGGGCACGCCCGATCACGGCTATGGGTGTACGCGCCCTTCGATCTCGCCCGCCTATCTCGAACATAACCAACACCCCAACATTGATGTCCTCACCAACACGCACATCATTGATATTGAAGGCCAGGCCGGTGATTTCACCGTCTCGCTGCGCGAGGAGCCGCGTTACGTAGACCCCGACCGCTGTGTCAGTTGCGGCCTGTGTGCGCGCGTCTGCCCCGTCGAACTGCCCGATAGCTATCAGCAGGGCATGACCCGTCGCAAAGCCATCTACAAGGTGGCAGCGCGCGCCGTGCCCGACGCCTATGTGGTAGACCGCGGCCCCTATTGCGACGAGTGTGGCAAATGCGTGGAGGTTTGCCCCACCGACGCGATCGATCTGCACGAGCCGCCGCGCCTGCGCCATGTCGAGGTCGGCGCGATCATCCTGGCGCTGGGCTTCCAGGTGTATGACCCCACCGAACTGGAAGAGCTGGGCTACGGGCGCTATCCCAACGTGCTGCACGCCATGCAATATGAGCGCCTGGCCAGTCGTTCTGGCCCCACCGAAGGGGTGGTTGTGCGCCCTTCTGACGGGCAGCGCCCGCACTCGATTGCCTGGCTGCAATGCATTGGCTCGCGCGACCAGAAACACACCTATTGCTCGTCCATCTGCTGCATGTACGCCACCAAAGAGGCGATGCTCGCCAAGCAGCGCCTGGCCAGTCAGGTGGACTGCACGATCTTCATTATGGACGAGCGCGCCTTCAACAAGGAATACAGCCGCTACTTCGCTACCGCCCGCGAACGGTATGGCATCCGCTACGTCCGCTGCCGGGTATCTGGCATTCACGAAGACCCGGCCACACACGACCTGATCCTGCACTATGCCGATCCGGATGGGACGCGCCACGAAGAGCGGTTCGAGACAGTGGTGCTGGCAACCGGCCTGCAGCCCCCGCAGACAGCCCGGCACCTGGCCGAATTGCTGGGCATCGAGCTGAACGCTTACGGCTTCTGTCAGACGGACAAGTTCACGCCGCTGCAAACGTCGCGCTCCGGCGTTTTTGTCTGCGGGGCGTTCTCCTCGCCTAAAGAGATCGCCGAGACGATCATAGACGCCAGCGGCGCGGCAGCGGAAGTGATGCGCCTGCTCAACGATCAGCTCAACGCGCATCCCTATAGCCGAGAGTGGCCTTTTCTGGTGGCTTCCGATGGCCTGCCGCCCGAACGCGACGTGACGGGCGAAGCCCCGCGCGTGGGCGTGTTCGCCTGCTCTTGCGGCAAGACCGTGAGCGAAGTGCTCGATCTGCGCGCCCTGCTACAGGGAGCGGCACAGTGGCCGGATGTGGTGACGACCGACCTGCTCGACTTCGCCTGCCTGCCGGAGGGCCTGGCTGAACTCAAAGAGGCCATTCAGCGGCACAACCTCAACCGGGTGGTGGTGGCCGGTTGCAGCAACCGCACGCACGACGCTCTGTTCCAGCGCACCGTGCGTCAGGTCGGCCTGAATCCCTATCTGCTGGAGATGGTCAACCTGCGCGAGCAGTGCAGCCTGGTGCACCGTCACCAACCAGCCCAGGCCAACCGCAAAGCCCTGGAATTGCTGCGCGTGGCGGTGGGGCGTGTCCGCGCGGCGCAGCCAGTGCACAAAGAAAAGCATCCCTGCCTGCCCGGCGCCCTGGTGATCGGCGGGGGAGTAGCCGGGATGACCGCCGCGTTGGCCGTCGCTGATAGCGGCTATCATGTGCACCTGGTGGAGCGCACGGAAGCGCTGGGCGGCAACCTGCTCAATCTGTACTACGTGGCTGAGGGCTACAACCCTCAGCGTCTGCTGCGCGACCTGGTCAACCGCGTGCGTGCCCATACGCATATCACAGTGTACACGCGCACCGAAGTCGCCCGTCACTGGGGGCATGTGGGACATTTCCACGCGCTGCTGCACACCCATTATGCCGACGGCCTGGTCGAAGAAACGGAAGTGGAACACGGCGTGACCATCGTTGCGACCGGCGCACGAGAGACACACGAGCACCCTCTGCTGGAACTGCCGGGCGTGATCACACAGCGCGAACTGGAGGAGATGGTCATTCACCAGCCGGAGGCGGTCGCTGCCCTGCGCGATGTGGTCATGATCCAGTGTGTGCGCCCCCCCGGAATGCCCGAATATTGCTCGCGCGTGTGCTGCACCAACACCATCAAGAACGCTTTGCGGCTCAAGCTGTTCAACCCGGCCTGTCGCGTCAGCGTGCTGTATAAGAACATCGTGACTTACGGCTTCCGCGAAGAGTACTACACCGAGGCGCGCAAGCGCGGCATCCTCTTCCTGCGCTACACCGACGCCGAGCCGCCGCAAGTGCAGGCAGAAGATGGTCGCCTGGTGGTGCGGGTACGCGATCTGGCACTCGACCGCACGCTGAGCCTGCCCGCCGACCTGGTGACGATGAGCATGTCCGTCGCGCCGAGCGAGGGCACGGCGGCCCTGGCCCGCATGTTGCGCGTGCCGCTCTCCAGCGAAGGCTTCTTCGAAGAAGCGCAGATGAAGCTGCGCCCAATGGACTTCATGCGCGAGGGCATCTTCCTGGCGGGCATGGCCCACTATCCCAAATTCCTGGAGGAGAGCATCAGCCATGCGCTGGCCGCTGCCGCCCGCGCCCTGACGTTGCTATCGCAGGGAGCGTTGCACCTGGGCGGCATCGTGGCTCAGGTTGACCCCAGCAAATGTGTCGGTTGCCTGACCTGTACGCGCACCTGCCCCTTCGCCATCCCCCAGGTGATTCAGCAGGAAGGGCGGAAAGGTGTGGGGGGATTGGGTGGCGCGGCCTACATTGATCCGGCGCAGTGTCAGGGCTGCGGCACCTGCACCGGCGAATGCCCGGCCAGTGCTATCCAACTGGTCAACTACACCGACGAGCAGGTGTTGTTGCGCTCAATTGGCGGGCTGGGAAGCTGGTTGCCTCCCGCCCGGCAGGAGGTAGCGCGGTGAGCAGCGATCCTTTCGAGCCGGAGATCACGGCGTTCTACTGCATCTACTGCGGCTACATGGCCGCCGACACAGCGGGCGCGTTGGGCGTGGAGTATCCGGCCAATGTCAAGTTCCTGCGCCTGCCCTGCACCGGCAAGACCGACATCCGCTACCTGTTGGAAGCGTTCGAGCAGGGGGCGGACGGCGTGTATCTGGTGGCCTGCCCTATCGGCAATTGTCACCATGTGCGCGGCAACGAGCGCGGGCGGGCCAGGGTACAGCGCGCCAAGCGCATCCTCGACGAAATTGGGCTGGGGGGCGAGCGCCTGGAGATGTTCTTCATGTCCGGCAGCCAGGCGCACGCCTTCGCCAGCGCTGCGCAGACCATGACCGAGCGCATTCGCAAACTGGGGCCGAACCCGCTGAAGGGTTATCGTCCGGCCCCACCACCGCCCGCGATCAGCGAGGGCGACATAGATGAGGAACCGGGATGGCGCGGTCGCCGTCCCCGCTCCCCGTCAGGAGGTGTCTAGACTCGATATCGTCCGGATTAGCAGTGCTGTGAGGGGCAACGCCATGAGCGACCCCAAGGCTACACTTACACCCCAATCACCCGTCGGCGCGGTGATGGTCGTCGGCGGGGGCATCGCCGGTATGCAGGCGGCGCTTGACCTGGCCGATCAGGGCTTCAAGGTCTACCTGGTCGAGTCGCAGTCGGCCATTGGCGGCAAGATGGCGCAGCTCGACAAGACTTTCCCCACCAATGACTGCGCCATGTGCACCATTTCGCCGCGCCTGGTCGAGGTGGGGCGGCACCCCAACATCGCCTTGCTCACCGACACCGAAGTGCTGGACGTGCGGGGGCAGGTCGGCGATTTCACGGTGCGCCTGCGCCATCATCCCCGCTACATTGACCCGGCCAAATGCATCGGCTGCGGCGACTGCGCCAAGGTCTGCCCGGTGATCGTGCCCGACCGCTTCAATGAAGGGCTGTCAGTGCGCCGCGCTGCCTACAAACTCTATCCGCAGGCCGTCCCCAACGCCTACGCCATCGAGAAGAAGGGCATCGCTCCCTGCCGCGACGCCTGTCCCGCCGGTCAGCGCGCGCAGGGGTATATTGCCCTCATCCGCGAGGGGCGCTGGGACGACGCGCTGCGCGTGATCAAGCTGGATAATCCGTTCCCCGGCATCTGCGGGCGCATCTGCAATCACCGCTGCGAGACGGCCTGCAACCGCGGCCTGCTCGACGAGCCGATCAACATCCGCGCCCTCAAACGCTTCGTCACGGATAAGGTCTATGCCAGACCGCGTCAGCCGGTCGAACCCGCGCCGCGCCTCTATTCGCAGCGCGTGGCGATCATCGGCGCAGGGCCGTGCGGCCTGACCGCGGCGCAAGACCTGGTGCGGGCGGGTTACGGCGTGACTGTCTTCGAGGCGATGCCGGTTGCGGGGGGCATGTTGCGCCTGGGCGTGCCCGAATATCGCCTGCCGACGGAGATCATCGAGCGCGAGGTGCAGGATATTGTCGACCTGGGCGTAGACCTGCGCCTCAACCATCGCGTGGACAACCTGGACGATGTGTTCGCCGAGGGCTTCGACGCGGTGCTGATCGCCGTCGGCGCGCACGAGGGGGTACGCCTGCCCATCCCTGGCGCTGATCTGGACGGTGTGCTGATCAACACGCATTTCCTGCGCGACGTGCGGCTTGGGCGCTATGGGCCGGGCGGCGACGCGCCGCCGTTGGGGCAGCGCGTGCTGGTGCTGGGCGGCGGCAACGTGGCCATTGACGTGGCCCGCAGCGCCGTCCGGCTGGGGCGCGAAGTGCACCTGGCCTGCCTGGAAGCGCGCGACGCTATGCCTGCTCATCCCTGGGAAGTGGACGCCGCCGAAGAGGAGGGGGTGACCATTCACGCCGGGCGCTCGTTCGAGCGTATTCTGGGCGATGAACGCGGGCACGTGCGCGGCGTGGAATGTCAGCGCGTGGTTTCTTTCCATTTCGACGAGACGGGCCATCTGCACGTCGAGAAAGAGCCGGACTCGACGCACGTGCTCCTCTGCGACACAGTGATCTTCTCCGTGGGGCAGCGGGCCGGTCTGGCCTTCATCCCCGACGACGCCGGCGTGGGTCTGACGCCGAAGCAGACCATCGCCGTCAACCCCAACACGCTGGCGGCCACGCGCCAGGGTGTCTTCGCGGCGGGCGACAGCGTCTCCGGCACGGCCTTCGTCATCGAGGCGGTGGAGAGCGGGCACATCGCCGCCCGTTCGATCATCCGCTACCTGCAAGGCGAGCATCTGGAGCCGCCGCGCAAGCCCGAACTGCCGGTGGTGCGCCTGACGCGCGAAGAACTGGAGGCGCGGGTGGCGCGGGGCGAGCTACATCGTCAGCCGCGCGTCCCCCTACCGGAATTGCCGGTGGAACAGCGCGTGAACAACTTCGCCGAGGTCGAAGGCGGCTACGACGACGAGTCGGCGCAGCGCGAGGCGGCCCGTTGCCTGGCCTGCGGCGTATGCTCAGAGTGCATGAGTTGCACGTTTGCCTGCGGCGTGAATGCCATTGATCACGACATGGCCGCCCGCGACGAGACAGTGCACGTCGGCGCGGTGATCCTCGCCCCCGGCTATCAGGTCTACCGCGCCGAACTGTCGGAAGAATACGGCCTGGGGCGCTATCCCAATGTGATCACCGCGCTGCAATTCGAGCGCCTGCTCTCGGCCTCTGGCCCGACGATGGGGCACATCCAGCGCCCGTCCGACGGGCGCACGCCGCGCCGCATCGCTTTCTTGCAGTGTGTGGGGTCGCGCGACCAGAACCACGATTATTGCTCGGCGGTGTGCTGCATGTACGCCACCAAAGAAGCGGTGATGGCCAAAGAGCACGAGCCAGACCTGGACGTGCACGTCTTCATGATGGATATGCGCGCCTTCTCCAAGGGCTATTGGGGCTATTTCGAGCGCGCCCGCGACCGCTACGGTGTGCATTACACGCGCTGCCGCATCAGCGCCCTGTACGAAGACCCCGTCACGCACGATCTGATTCTGCGCTACCAGGACGAAGACGGCGCGCTACACCAGGAACGCTTCGACCTGGCCGTGCTGTCGGTGGGCATGGAGATCAGCCCCCAGGTGCGCGAACTGGGGCGGAGACTGGGGATCGAGCTGGACGAGTATGGCTTCTGCCATACGGTGCTGTTCAACCCCCTGGAGACCAGTCGCCCCGGCATCTATGCCGTCGGCCCCTTCCGCGAGCCGAAAGACATCCCGGAATCCGTGATCGAGGCCAGCGGCGCGGCGGCGGCGGCAGCAGCCCGCCTGGGCGCAGCCCGCTTCTCCTTGACGGTGACGCCGGAGTTCCCGCCGGAGCGCGACGTGCGCGGCGAAGAACCGCGCATCGGCGTGTTTGTCTGCCACTGCGGCTCGAACATCGGCGGCTACCTGGATGTGCCCTCCGTGGCCGAATACGCGCGGACGTTGCCCGGCGTGGTGCACGCCGAGGACAACCTCTATACCTGCTCGCAGGACAGCATCAAACACATCGCCGAACAGATCGTCGAGCACCGCCTCAACCGGGTGGTGGTCGCCAGTTGTACGCCGCTGACCCACGCGCCGCTGTTCCAGGACTGTCTGCGCAGCGCCGGGCTGAACCCCTACCTGTTCGAGATGGCCAATATCCGCAACCAGTGTTCGTGGGTGCATTCTCACGACTGGCAGACCGCCACGGCCAAGGCGCGCGACCTGGTGCGCATGGCGGTGGCGCGGGCGGCGCTGCTGGAACCGCAGCACACATTGGAAGTGCCGGTCAAGCAGGCAGCGTTGGTCGTCGGCGGGGGAGCGGCGGGTATGAGCGCGGCGCTCTCGCTGGCCGAGCAGGGTTTCCCG
>DAOTZZ010000042.1:0-16263 GCA_034433965.1 Anaerolineae bacterium | reverse complement strand
ATCGGCCTCTATGCGTTGCCGCTGGGAATCGCCACCAACTTCCTCATCAACGGCGTGGACTATCTCATCCCGATGGTGATTGAGGAGCCAAGCGTCGTCGCCGGCGTGAGCTACGCGGCCAAGCTGGTTCGCGCGGGCGGTGGCTTCAACACCAGCGCCGACGAGCCGGTGATGATCGGGCAGATTCAGGTGCTCGACCTGGACGACCTGGACAGCGCGGCACGGCGCATCCTGGCGGAACGCGACCGCCTGCTGGCCGAGGCGAACTGCTGCGACCGCACCCTGGTGAGTCTGGGCGGCGGCGCGCGCGGCCTGGAACTGCGCCCCTTCTCAGCTACGCCGGTGGGGCCGATGCTGGTCGTGCACTTGCTCTTCGACGTGCGCGATGCCATGGGGGCGAATGCCATCAACACCACCTGCGAGCGCCTGGCCCCGCTGATCGAGGAAATCACTGGCGGACGGGTCAACCTGCGTATCCTCAGCAACCTGGCCGACCGGCGCAAGGCAACGGCCACCTGCTTGGTGCCCGCCGACGCTCTGGCGACCGAGGGTATGAGCGGCTCGCAAGTGGTGCGAGGGATCGTCGAGGCGGCGGCGTTCGCGCAGGTCGATCCCTATCGCGCTGCGACGCACAACAAGGGCGTGATGAACGGCATGGACGCCGTCGCCATCGCCACTGGCAATGACTGGCGTGCCCTGGAAGCGGGGGCACACGCCTGGGCCGCGCGAGAGGGGCGCTATACCTCGCTCACCGAGTGGTGGGAAGACGAGGGAGGCAATCTGCGGGGGCGCATCGAGTTGCCGGTGGCAGTGGGGATCGTCGGCGGCGCGACGCGCGTCCATGCAGTGGCGCGGGTGGCGCTCAAGATTCTGGGCGTGCGCACGGCGAGCGAACTGGCTCAGGTGATGGCGGCGGTGGGCCTGGCGCAGAACCTGGCTGCGATCCGGGCGCTGGCCACCGAGGGCATCCAACGGGGGCATATGAGCCTGCATGCGCGGCAGATCGCCCTGGCGGCGGGGGCCAGCGAGGTCGAGGTGAACGAAGTGGCGCGTCGCCTGGTGGATGAAGGGCAGATCACCGCGGCGCGGGCCGTCGAAGTGTTGCGAGAGCTGCGCGAAGGGGGCGCGCCCCGCCGCCCAAGCGCGGAGTAGCCGTCCGGTGTCCGGTGGGCGGGCGAACGATTCCCCCGCTTGCAGTTCGTTGTAAAATAGTTAAAGACCAACGAGAAGCAACATCGCCGCCAGGCGGCTGGAGGAGATTCCATGGGAGCAATACGGCGACGCATGAGGGGGCTGTGGTGGGGGGTGGCGATTGCCGCGGTACTGCTGGCCGAGGTTGTGTTGCCAGGCGCACCCGCCCAGGCTCAGGCCAACGTTACCTGGGTGGCGGAGTATTTCGACAACCCCTACCTGATCGGCACGCCGAAGGTCACGCGCAACGAAAGCGGTCTGTCGTTCAACTGGGGCGGCGGCACGCCCGCTGCCGAAGTGCCGGCGGACAACTTCAGCGCGCGCTTTGCCTCGGACGTCTATTTCAACGCAGGGACGTACCGCTTCTACATCCTGGCCGACGATGGGGTGAAGCTGTGGATTGACTTCCCGCCGGACAAACGCCCGACGCTCGATACCTACGACGCGCCGCGGCCCGCCCAACTGCTGACCGCCGACGTGACGTTGACGGCCGGTTACCATCACTTGCAGATTGACTTCCGCGAGGTGACGGGCGACGCCTACCTGTACGTCTACTGGGAGAATCTGGCGGGCGGAGCCAGGGGGCCGAACTTCCCCATTCCGGTGCAGTTCACCGTGCTGTGGACGGCGCAGTACTTCAACAACAACTTCCTGGGTGGCACGCCCAATGTGGTGCAGACTGAGCCAAGCCCCACGCACTACTGGGGCACCGATGCGCCCGTCGCAGGGATTGTGGCCGATCACTTCTCGGCGCGCTGGATCGTGGCGCAGTACCTGGATGCCGGGCGCTACACGATCAGCGTGGCGGCAGATGATGGGGTGCGCGTCATTGTCAACGGGCGCGTGATCATAGACGAGTGGCATATTGCCAGCGGGCAGACCTACCGTCAGACGATCGATCTGCCCGCCGGTGTGCAAAGCATCGTCGTCGAATACTTCGAAGACACGGCCCTGGCACACCTGACGTTCACCATGACGCGCGAAGGGCAGGGGACTACTCCTCTGCCGGAAGGGGCCTACGTGCGGGTGACGGCCTGGGTGCTCAACGTGCGCGACGCCCCGCTGACGGGCAACATCATCACCAAGATTCGTCGCAATGAGGTTTACCCGATCGTCGGGCGCAACGCCGATAGCTCGTGGTGGCAGATCAATGTCAACGGCATTGTGGGCTGGGTCAGCGGACGGTGGGTCGAGGTGACGGGCAGCGGGCCGGTGGTCAGCACGCCGACGCCCATCCCTACCCCCACGCGCGTCTACGGCTACGGGCAGTGTCCGGGCTTCCTGCCATCGCGCCTTGCGCCCGGCATGTGGGGCCGGGTGACGCCGGGCCTGCCCAACAACCTGCGCGCGCAACCCAGCCTGAGCGCCGCGTTGATCGGCCAGATTCCGGCGGGCGGCCTGTTCCGTGTGCTGGGCGGGCCGGTGTGCGCCGACAGCTCCGCGTGGTATCAGGTCAACTACAATGGCATCGTCGGCTGGACGATGGAGGGCCTGGGCGCTACTTACTGGCTGGAGCCGTATTAGACGGTGTGAGTTGTGAGTCAGGAGTCCGGAGAGGAGAGTCTCCGGACTCCTGACGTTGGGTATGTTTTCGCCCTCGGCCCCCAAGGCTGAGCCTCTCGACTCATGACTCACGTCTCCTGATTCTGTGCTCTTCACTGTTCATTTGCCCCTTTCGTCACAAAGCTGAGAGCTTCTGATAGCTTTTGAGAGCCGGGCGCTGCTACACTCTGCGCGTCGAGTCTGTCAGATCGCAACCGGTCATCAGTGATGGGCTATTGGCCTGACCTTGCCTGGGCTGAAGGCCGCTGGCCGGATGCTGATGGCCGATTTCCAGGAGTGAACGGTGACGATGACCAATGGAACAAGTCCGTTGAAAGTGGGTCAGACCCTGCTGAAGCCCGACCGTCCGGTGGGCATTGTGGGGCACGGGGCCTATGTGCCGCGCTACCGCCTGCCTGCCCGTGAAGTGGCACGCGTGTGGACGAGAGGGCTGGGCGGCACGCCTATCGAAGAGAAAGCGGTCGCCGGGCTGGACGAGGACGTGATCACCATGTCCATCGAGGCGGCCAGGAACGCGCTGGCTCGCGCGGGTATTGACCCGCGCCTGATCCGCGCGGTATGGGTGGGGAGCGAGAGCCATCCCTACGCGGTCAAGCCGTCCTCGACGGTGGTGGCGGAGAGCATCGGCGCTGCCCCCAATGTGCAGGCGGCAGATTGGGAGTTCGCCTGCAAAGCCGGTTCGGAGGCCATGCAGGCGGGCATTGGGTTTGTCGGCAGCGGTATGGCGCAGTATGTGCTGGCGATCGGTATGGACACGGCGCAGGGTCGCCCCGGTGACGCGTTGGAATATACGGCGGCAGCGGGTGGCGCGGCTTTTCTGCTTGGCCCGGCGGAAGAAAGCGTGGCGATCTTCCAGGGGAGCTATTCTTACGTGACCGATACGCCCGATTTCTGGCGACGCGCGCACGAGCTGTACCCCAGCCATGGCGATCGCTTCACCGGCGAACCGGCATACTTCGCGCACCTGGTCACTGCCGGGCAGCGCTTGATGGAGATGATGGGCACCACAGCGGCGGACTATCGTTGGGCGATTTTCCACCAGCCCAACGTCAAGTTCCCGCAGCGCGCCGGGCAGATGCTGGGTTTTTCGCCCGACAAACTGGAGCCAGGGTTGCTGTCTGGCGTGGTTGGGAATGTCTACGCCGGATCGTCGCTGTTAGGCTTGAGCGCAACGCTCGACGTGGCCGAGCCGGGCGACCGGATTCTGATGGTCAGCTATGGCAGCGGGGCAGGGTCGGACGCCTTCGACATCCTGGTGACCGAGCGCATCGCCGAGCGGCGTGACCGCGCGCCGAAAGTGCGCGATTATGTGGCGCGGCGCACGGAGATCGACTATGCGCTGTACGCGCGCTATCGCGGCAAGCTGGCGGAGTAGGGAGTTGAGGGGTTTAGAGTTCAGAGTCAGGAGTCGCGAGTGTGCAAGGCGTGCACCCTGCCAACTCCGGACTCAAGACTTCAGACTCGAAACTCCAGACTCATAACTCCGAACCCGACAAACTTCAGTCTCTAACTGAGCACTGATCACTGAGGAGAGACCATGCACGACGTAGCGATTATCGGCCTGGGGCAGGTGCCCGTGGGCGAGCATTGGGACATGGGCCTGCGGCAGTTGGCGCTGGGCGCGATTCACGCCGCGCTGCAAGATGCAGGCATCGAGCGTGTGGACGCCGTGATCGTCGGCAACGCGCTGGGCGGCAACCTGAGCGCTCAGAATCATCTGGGGACGCTGATCGCAGACTTCGCCGGACTTTCGGGCATAGAGGCGTGGCACGTCGAGGCGGCGGATGCGTCCGGCGGGATGGCGTTGCGCCAGGGGTATCTGGCCGTGGCCAGCGGGCAGATAGAGACGGTGCTGGTGGTCGGCGTGGAGAAGGCGACTGATCGCACCGGCAGCGAGCGCGAGACGGCCCTCACTACGATTTTGGACGCTGACTACGAGGCGACGCCGGGCGGCACTCCGGCGGCGATGGCTGCCTTGCTCATGCGCCGCTATATGCACGAGTTCGGCGTGACGCTCGAACAGTTCGAGCCGTTCAGCATCAACGCGCATGCCAACGGCGCGCTGAACGCCAACGCTATGTATCGCAACAAGCTGCGCCCCGGCGCGTTCGCCAAAGCGCCCATCGTGGCCGACCCGGTCAACCTGTTCGACAGCGCGCCGGAAGGCGACGGGGCGGCGGCGGTTGTGCTGACGCGGGCGCGCGCCGCCCTGGACATGGTGCCGCAGCCGGTGTTGATCAAGGGCAGCGCCGCGGCGACGGACACGCTGGCGCTGCACAATCGCCCGGACATGCTCTTTTTGCGCGCGGCCAACCTGGCTGCCGGGCGTGCCTATGAACAGGCGGGCATTCGCCCCGCCGACCTGCACCTGGCCGAGCTGCACGACAGCTTCACCGTCTTGACGGCGCTGCAACTGGAGGCGATTGGCTTTGCGCCGCGCGGCGCGGGCTGGCGGCTGGCCGTCGAGGGAGCGATTCAGCGCGGCGGGCGGCTGCCGATCAGCACCTTCGGCGGGCTGAAGGCGCGCGGCAATCCGCTCGGCGCGACGGGTGTCTACCAGGCGGTCGAAGTGGCGCTGCAACTGCGTGGCGCGGCGGGCGACAATCAGATAGAAGGGGCGCGGCTGGGGCTGGCCCTGAATCTGGGCGGCCTGGGCAGCACGGCGGTCGCCCATGTGCTGGAGCGCATGGAATAGCGGAGGACAGCGAAATGAAGCGCCCCGGTCAGAAGTTGGCCGGGGCGCTTTTTGTTGTGGGGTGGGTAGCGCAGGTGCTCGTGCTTGTGTGCTACACTGATAGTACATCCAGGTCGGCATGGCATGGAGGTTCAGATGAGATACACGCGCATTACTGTCAATCCGGCGCAAATGGGCGGTGTTCCCTGCATTCGTGGGCTGCGCATCCCTGTGGCGACCGTGGTGGCTATGATCGCCGAAGGCATGACAGAGGACGAGATATTGGCTGCATACCCCGACCTTGAACGCGAGGATATTCGGGAGGCGCTACATTTCGCTGCCGAGGCCGTCCGCGAACGCGAGCTGCCGCTGGTGAGGGCCGAATGAAATTCTTGATTGACAACGCTCTGTCTTCTCGCATTGCTGATGCTTTGCGTCAGGCGGGACATGATGCGGTGCATGTACGCGATCTGGATTTGCAGGCAGCAGATGACAGCAAAATGAAGTCCCGGTCAGAAGTTGGCCGGGGCTTTGGTGTACAGCGGGCGGGCGCGGTCTATTTGACCGGTGTGGTCGGCAGCGGTTTACCCTGCCACACTTCATCGTAGTTGGGGCCGATGGTGTTGGCGGGCACCCAAAGGAAGTCGCAGACCCACAGTATCTTGTAGTACGCGCCGGAGCTATCGGGGCCGATGACCCAGGCGGTCTTGCCCGCCGGGATGGTGATCAGCGGGGAAGTCAGTTCGCCGGGTTTCCAGTAGGTGGGGGCGTCGCTGACAAACGCGCCGCCCACGGCGGTGCTGGGGATGTTGATCAGCACGTCGCAGCCGGGCAGGTTGCCGCAGGTCCAGGTGAGGGTGTCCGTCTCCAGGACCCTACCGGGCGGCGGCGCAAGCGCTGGTCCAGCGACCAGTCCCCCTATGGTGTCTACCCGCAACACCAGGGTATCGCCACCCTGCACATCGTCGGGCACAGGTAGAATATCATAGGCGACCACGGTGTCACCAGAACGCAGTGGTCCTACAGCCCGTTCGGTGAAACTGCCGGTGCGCTGATTGGTCAGCGTCCAGTAGTGGGAGTAGTACCCTTCACCGGGAACGGTGTAGGTGAACGAGACGGTCACGTACTCCCCCGGTGTGCAGGCTGCGTAGTCCAGGTTAGTGAAGGTGAAGAGTTCTGAGATGGCATGAGCGGTTGCGGGGAACAGGGCTATGGCCAACGCCGCGATCAGGACAATCAAGAGCAATTTGCGCATCGTGTCTTCCTCCTCTTTATTTGATCTGTTAAAAGGAAAATGAACCTGTTGTACGCTCATTTACAAACTGAGGGGGCTTTTTTTACAAGTTTTTCACAAGCCGGGGTGGCAGCGTGCTACTCCTGTCGGCTCAGGCCAGGCTGACAGCCCCAGGTGCTCTGCTATCGGGTGAGCCAGCCGAGAATATCTGCCGCATGACCCGCGTAGTGGTCTATGGTGACACCGTGCACGATAGCGGCCAGCGGCTCCTCGCCTGTCCAGGCGTAGTAACCGGGCGCGAAAAGTTCGTCGTGGCTCATGGCGGCGATGGCTTCGTAGACGGCGCGGTACGCAGCGGAGAACTCCGCGCGCACCTCGTCCAGCGAACGGGCACGCTCGCGCTCGACGACGCTGCGGTTCAGCCAGTCTTCCTCGGCCCAGCTTACCCCTGGCTCCGGGCGTTCGGGAATTTCGCCGCGCCGCCCAATCTCGATCCAGCGCAGAAAACGCCGTTCCCAGTCGGCCACGTGAACCATGATGTCTTTCGCCGTCCACTCACCGGCGATGATCGTGGTGGCCTGCGTATGGTCATCCAGGCGGGCGAGCGCATTTTCCAGAGCAGCGCGCGCGTTGCGTATGGCTTCCAGTAGCTCGGTTTTGGCAGCGGACTCGTTCATGGGGGACTCCGACATTCAGGCGCGCGCCAGCGCGGCAGGGACGATGAAATCTTCTACCAGGTTGAAGCCGCAGAGCATCTGGTTGTTGCGGAAGGCGGGCGGCACATCGGATAGATCGCCGGTCATGACGACGAGCAGATCGAGCGCGGGCACCAGGATGGCGAACTGCCCGCCATAGCCCACGGCCAGTGCGCTGGCATAGCCCGCCTGGGGCCGCACCCACCACAGGTAGCCATAGCCCAGACCTGCACAGCCTTCGTCGGATGCCAGGGGCACGTGTAGCCGCTGAGACTCGGCGATCCAGTCGGCGGGAAGCAGGGCGTCGCCATTCCACACACCCCCGCGCAGGGCCAGGTAGCCGATGCGGGCCAGGTCGCGCGGGGTCAGCGAGAGTTCCGCGCCGCCGATGGTCACGCCCTGCGGATCGGCGGGCCAGGCATAGCGGCTGATCCCCAAAGGGGCGAACAGATAGAGCGCGGCGTACTCGCTGAGCGCCATGCCGGTGAGCTTCTGCAAGGCTGCCGCCAGCAACTGCGTGTCACCCGTGCTGTAGTTGAAGTGCATTCCGGGCGGATGCGCGAGCGGCCGTTCCAGCACATAGTGCACCCAGTCGGGGCTGGCGGTCATGGCGATGGCGCTCGCGCCGTATTCGTCCCAGGCCAGGCCGGAGCGCATGGTCAGCAGATGCCGGATGGTGATCTCACGCTTGGCGCGTTCGGTCACGCCGGTGAACATCTCCGGCAGGATGTAGCCCAGCGGCTCGTCCAGATCGGCCAGGTCGCCGGTGGCCAGGGCGATGCCCACCAGCAGCGACGTGACGCTCTTGGTCGCCGACTTGAGGTTGTGGGGGCGGTCGGGCGTCATGCCGCGCATGTAACGCTCGAAGGCCAGCGCGCCGCGCCGGATCACCAGCAGGCTGTCCAGGTGCGGGACGTGCTCGCGCAAATGGTGGTGCGCCGCTTCCAGCAGAGCGGCGTCCAGGTCAACGTCGGCGGGCGTGGCTTCGGGCCAGGCGTTTGTGTCAGCAGGCGATGGGATGGTCATAGGCTCCTCGCTGTGCAGGTGTACGTCCTAACGATACATCAGATCGGCCGTTCTTTCTATGCAGAATGGCCCGGCGGGCGAAAAGATCACCATAGTGACTACGGGGACGCGCAACAGAACAAATCAAGACCTATGGGCCTTTGTCTGCGCCCTCCATGCTCTCTGTGGTGAATTCTGCGCCCACATCCGAATGCGCCCCGCCGATCTTGCAGGGCGGCGAGCGCTTGGGTATGCTGGCACATGTCGCACAGGCAGGAGGTTTTCATGCCCAAACCGGTTCCCCAGGACTATCCGCCCGACTGGCCCGCCACGCGCGAGTCGCGCTGGGCCAAGCCTTTCACACGCTTTCTGCTGTTCCTGGTGGCGCGCTATGAGATCATCGGCAAGGAAAACATCCCCGATCCGCCTTACATCGTCGTCTCCAATCACATGAGCTTCTGGGATATTCCGGCCATCAACTACGCCACGCCGTTTGGCACCGTGGGCCTGGCCGCGCGCAAGTACAAGGGCACGCGGCTTGAGCCGCTTTTCCGGCTCTACCCGCTGATCTGGGTCGAGCAGTTCTCCGCCGACCGGCGCGCCCTGCGCGACGCGATCACCGTGCTGAAGGCGGGCGTGCCACTGGGTATCGCGCCGGAAGGCACGCGCAGCCGGGTAGGGGCGCTCATTCAGGGACGCCCTGGGGTGGCCTTCATTGCCACGCGGGCCAACGTGCCGATCCTGCCCGCCTGTGTATGGGGCACCGAGAAGATTCTCAAGGTCCCCCGGCCCAAGGTCGTGGCCCGTTTCGGTAAGCCGTTCCGCCTGCCGGAGGGACCTGCCAGCGGCGACCAACTGGAAGCGTACACCGAGCGGATCATGTGCGCCATCGCGGCGCTGCTGCCGGAGAAGTATCACGGGTACTACGCGGGCAATCCGCTGATCGAGGAAATGCGGCGGATCGTCACCTGAACGACGCTTCTTTGAGGAGAGAACGATGATGTCCATCGAGCAGATTCAGCATGTCGGCGTGGTGGGGGCCGGGACGATGGGGCACGGCATCGCCCAGGTATGCGCCGTGCAGGGCTACCGGGTGACGCTGGTAGATGTGGTGCCGGGGGTGCTGGAGCGCGCGCTGCAAAACATCGCCGCCAGCGTCGAGAAACTGCACAGCAAGGGCCGGCTGACCGACGCGCAACGTCAGGCTGCCCAGGACAACATCAGCACGGCTACCGACATCGCCGCCATGCGCACCGCCGACCTGGTCATCGAGGCGGTCAGCGAGGACGCGGCGCTCAAACGGGACATCTTCGCCCGCCTGGACGAACTGACGCCGCCGCACGCCATTCTGGCAACCAACACCTCGTCGATCTCGATCACGGCTATCGCCGCGGCCACGCAGCGCCCCGACCGGGTGATCGGGATGCACTTCATGAATCCTGTGCCGTTGATGCAACTGGTGGAGATCATCCGCGGGCTGGCGACCAGCCAGGCAACGCTGGACACGGTCATGGAGCTGGCGCGGCGGCTGGGCAAGACGCCGGTCGAGGCGGCGGACTACCCGGGCTTCATCGCCAACCGCATCCTGATGCCCATGATCAACGAGGCGATCTACGCGCTGATGGAAGGCGTGGGCACGGCAGAAGCCATTGACACGGTGATGAAGCTGGGCGCGAACCACCCCATGGGGCCGCTGACGCTGGCGGACTTCATCGGGCTGGATGTGGTGCTGAGCATCCTGGAAGTGCTCTACGAAGGTTTTGGCGACCCCAAATATCGCCCGTGCCCCTTGCTGCGCAAAATGGTGGCAGCGGGACACCTGGGTCGCAAGAGCGGGCGGGGATTCTACGAGTACGCCTGAGGCTGGCGCTCAGTTGACCCGCTTCCACGTGCCTTCGGCAAGCCGCCAGATGATCGTGCCGCCGGGGATAGTGACGCCGTTCTCGACCCGCGTGGTCTCCACATAGGCGTAGGTCTGCGAGGCTTCGTCGCGCCCGATGACCACTGTCACCACCTGCGGCACGGCCTGCGCCGCGTAGGCCGGACTCTCCAGCCGCACCGAGGCTTCACTGGATGCGGCGGTGTGCTGCAGGTCGTAGAGCGCCAGGAATGCCCCGCTGCCGTTGGGTTGAGCCAGCAATTGCGGCTCCAGCGCCAGCCGCCACTGGAAGAAGTCGCGCCAGTCCAGCGCGTTGAGTTGCTCGATGGTGAGCAACGGCAGCCCGACGCCGGTCAAAGGCGTCAGGGCGTGATCGAGGGTGATCTGCACAGAGAGCGCGGTGAGCAGGGTCAGCGGAGCGTCCGGCCCATACTGCGCGATGAGCGAGCGCACGAAAGCGGGTGCGTCTGCCGGTCGCCCGTCCATCTGCGCGGCCAGCCAGCCGGCTAACTGCCCCTGTAACCAGGCAGCGTCGCTATAGAAGGGGGGCGCGCTCTCTCCGGTGACGTAATGCACCAGCCGGGCTGCCAGTTGTCCGACGATCTCCTGCGCCAGTTCGGGGGATAGCGGGGTGTCGGCGCGCGCACGCCCCACCAGCGGCGACGACACGCGCAGCAACCAGGGATCGTGCGCAGCCCAGGTCACCGTCTTGGGGCGCTCCGGCACGATCTCCACGGTGATGGGGGGTGGAAAGGTGGCACAGGCCAGGGTCGCACAGCCCCTCTCCCACCAGATTTCCAGGCGGGCCAGCAGGGCCTGGGCCAGCGCTTCGTCGAGGGCACGGTAGCGAATACGGGCGCGATCGCCCTGCAAGGTGCGCTCTTGGCCCCAGAAGGTGAGATCGTCTGGTACGTGTCGCCAGCCCCCCTGACCGCTGGTCACACCGTCTTCATAGTGCCAGTAGAACCACACCACGTGATAGGGCACGCCGTCTATGACTTCTTCGAGCACGACGCGGGCGCGCTGATCGTCTATGGCGACGCTGACGACCTTCCCTTCCAGCGAGACACGGTGCGTAGCTTTGAGCGTCTGATAGTCTTCGAAGCGCTGACTTTGTTCGAGCAGGAAAGCATCACTGGCGCTGCGCTGAACCGCCATGTAGTTGGCGTAGTTGCCCAGCCGCAGCGCCGTCACCTCGACGGCAACCGTGTCGAGCAGGTCACGGCGCAGTTGCTCGTCTACACGTTGCAAGCGCCAGAGGACGAGTGCTCCGGCCAGCGCGACCAGCGCTACCAGGGTCAGCAGGAGCAGGGCGAATTGCCGCCGGACCAGCTGCCGACGGCGTAGCGCGGCGGGGTCCTCAGTGGCGCGGATGCGCGTCTGTTCGGCTTCGACCTGCCAGTCCAGTTTGATGCCCATGCTGGACGCTCTTCCTCGCTCAATAGCTCGCTGCATTTTAACGCATCAGGTGAGTGCATCCGAAAGAGTAACGCCCGCCAGGGAATACACGGCGGGCGTTCATCAGGCTGGGGGACCTGGACTTGAACCAGGACTGACGGATCCAGAGTCCGCTGTTCTGCCGATTAAACTATCCCCCATCAGTACGACGAATTCTAGCACACGGCCCAGGGCTTGACAAGAGGAATTTGGGCGCTAAGAGGAAGGGGTGCCCTGTTGAGGATAGATATATGTTTAGTGCGTTTTCACAATTTCTTCGGATATTGATTCCGGAAGTTCTATTATAATGGAGACAACCTCGGATCATATGATCCGAGTTCTGCAAGCGATACGGCTGTACCGCAGTGTGGGGGAGGCTCTAGCGGGAAGCTGCGTGGGTTAGCAAGGCCGGGTGCAGCACGAATCGCGGTGCATTATTGGGGACTGCCGGGTGTCATGCCCGGCAGTTTCGTTTTGGCAGCGCACTTACTTGACAATGAGAGTGAAGAAGTGCATAATCAAATATATATAGAGAACTAGAGATTTCGAGGCCGGCCATGAGCGACCGTATCCTTGCCCAACTCCGCATTTCCAAGGACTCTTCCGTCCCCATCTACCAGCAACTGCAGCGACAGCTCGAAAACCTGATTGTCAACGGCACCTGGCGGCCCAGCGAACCCCTCCCCTCCGAAACCATGCTGGCGGCGCGACTGGACATCAGCGTGATGACGGTGCGTCAGGCCATGACGCAGTTGGTCAACAAAGGGTTGATCTACCGTGAAAAGGGGCGTGGCACGTTCGTCATCCCCCGCCCACTCGAACATACGCTGCATCGGCTGGAAAGCTTCTCTGAAGATATGCGCGCCCGCGGTCTCAATCCTTCCTCGCATACCCTGCTCTTCGAAGTAGAGGCCGCGCCCGATCAGGTCGCCGCGAACCTGCGCCTGGAACCGGGGGCGGCAGTGCTGCATGTGCGCCGTCTGCGCCTGGTGGAAGGGCGACCGGTGGCTCTGCACGACGCCTATGTGAACTGCATAGACCTCACCCGTGCGGAACTGGACGCCGGCGGCTCGCTCTATGCGCTGCTGGAGCAGCGCGGTTTCGAGCTAGCCGAGGCCGACGAGACGCTGGAGGCGGTGATTGCCGATGCCACCACCGGTGAACTGCTGCAGGTACCGCGCGGCGCTCCCCTGCTCAAGGTGACGCGCGTCACCTGGGATCGGCATCACATGCCGGTGGAGACCGTGACGGCATTGTACCGCGCCGATTTCTACCGCTATACTATTCACCTGCGCCGTTGAGCGGCCATCATATCTTCGTAGTATCACCATTTCCTCAAACTGGCAGAAAGGAGGTCAAAACGAAGTTTGCCTCTGACCGATAGACCGGTGTCTGTCCTCTATGTCTTCTGTTGTCCATTTGTCCTAGCGGGGCCACTTAGTAAGGAGAAGAGATGATGCGCAAACTGATGGTGTTCGGCCTGGTGATAGTCTTGGCATTGTCGGCAGGATTCCTGGCTCCCAGCGTCAAAGCTCAGGAGAATTACCGCGTGGCGTTGATCATCGCGCAGGGTGGCCTGGGCGACCGCTCGTACAACGACTCGGCTTTCGCTGGCTTGACGCTGGCCGCCTCCGAACTGGGCGTCGAGGTGCTCGACATCGAGTCGCCCGACCCGGTGGGCGAGGGTGAGCAACTGCTACGCACGGCGGCTGAAGCGGGCTTCGACCTGGTGATCACGCTGGAGTTCAGTCACTTCGAGCCGCTGGCCCGCATCGCGCCGGACTATCCCGATACAACTTTCGCCATCGTCAATACGGTGGTGGATCAGCCCAATGTGGTCTCGATTTTGTTCGACGAGCATACCGGCTCGTACCTGGCGGGGTTGCTGGCGGGCCTGGTGACCACCGATCCGACCATCGAGCAGACCAACCCCGAGGCGGTGATCGGCGTTATCGGTGGCGTCAAGTCGAGCGGCATTGACGTGTTCCTCTACGGTTATCTGCAGGGCGCGTGCGCGGCCAATCCCGACATCAGTGTGCTGATGGCCTACTCCAATGACTTCGGCGATCCGGCCAAGGGCCGCGAGATGGCGCTGGCCATGTACGAGCAGGGCGCGGATGTGGTCTTCCAGGTGGCGGGTGGCACCGGCGCGGGTGTCATCGAGGCTGCCAAGGACAAGAACTTCTTCGCCATCGGTGTGGACAGCGACCAGGACTACCTGGCCCCCGGCAACGTGCTGACCAGCATGCTCAAGCGTGTAGATGTCGCGGTCTACAAGACGATCAAGATGGGCGTTGAGGGCAAGCTGCAGGGTGGCACGACGTTGCAGTTTGGCCTGGACGTGGACGGCGTGGGTCTGTCGGAGATGAAGTACACCCGTCACCTGATCCCGCGCGAGTATCTCGACCGCGTGGAAGAAGCCCGTCAGGCCATCCTGGATGGGACGCTGCAGGTGATTGACATCCGCAAGCTGGATGCCGACACCTTCGCCCTGGTGGATCAGAACCCGACCTGCGAGGGTGTGGCAGAGTTGCAGAAAGCTGTCTTTGGTGAGTAACGCCCGTCGTGGCGGCGCGGTAGGGGAGTGGCTCCCCTACCGCTTCTTTTCGGATGCATGGCTATGACCTACCTGCGCATGACCGGCATCACCAAGTATTACCCCGGCGTGGTCGCCAATGATGGGATTGATTTCGAGGTGGAGGAAGGCGAGATACACGCGCTGGTGGGGGAGAATGGTGCCGGAAAATCCACCCTGATGAAAATTCTCTACGGCATGGAGAAGGCCGACGCCGGGCAGATTTACCTGCACGGGCAGCCGGTACACATCCCCAATCCGCAGGCGGCGATTCGCCTGGGCATTGACATGGTGCATCAGCACTTCGAGCTGGTGCCCTCTATGACGGTGGCCGAGAACGTGGCGCTGGGCCACGAACCGCGTCGTGGTCCCTTCGTGGATCGCGCGGCCATGATCGAGCGGGTGCGCGCGCTGTCGGAGCAATTCGGTTTGCGCGTTGATCCGGCGGCAGTAGTGGCCGACCTGTCGGTCGGTGAGCAGCAGCGTGTGGAGATTCTCAAGCTGCTCTACCGCAACGCCCGCCTGCTGATTCTCGACGAGCCATCTGCCGTGCTCACCCCCCAGGAAGTGGACGATCTGTTCGCCGTGTTGCGGCGACTGGTGGCCGAAGGGCGCACGGCCATTCTGATCACGCACAAGCTGCGCGAAGTGATGGCCATCTGTGATCGGGCGACAGTGTTGCGGCGCGGGCGCGTGGTGGGGACGGTGCGCGTAGCCGAGACGCAGCCGGAGACCATCGCCCGCATGATGGTGGGGCGCGAACTGGAAGTAGTGCGCCGTTCTGCCGCGCAGCCGCCGGGCGAGCCGGTGTTGCTGGTGCACAACCTGCACGTGCGCGACGACCGCGATCTGCCCGCCGTGCGGGGCGTCAGCTTCACCGTGCACGCCGGCGAGATCGTCGGGCTGGCGGGGGTAGAGGGCAACGGACAGCGCGAACTGGTCGAGGCGCTGGTGGGCCTGCGCGCGCCACAATCGGGCGAGATCGTGCTGGTGCATCAGCCGGTGACCGAGGCGGGCAACCGGCAACGGCGATCGCTGGGTATGGCCATCATCCCCGAAGACCGCACGCGCCAGGGCTTGAGCGCCCCCTCCACACTGACCGAAAACCTGTTGCCACCCGCTATCACCGCCCGCCCTATTCGCGGAATGGTATCCTGGCTTTGCGCCCGATGCGCGCCTTCGCACAGCAGGCCATCCGGCAGTTCGATATTCGCGTGCGCGGGCCGAATGTGCGCGTCCGTACCCTTTCGGGCGGCAACGCGCAGAAGGTGGTCGTCGCCCGCGAGCTGGCCGAGGTGCCGCGCGTCCTCATCGCGGCGCAGCCTACGCGCGGGCTGGATGTGGGCGCGACGCAGTTCGTGCACGAGGAATTGTTGCGGCTGCGCCAGGCCGGCACGGGTATCCTGCTGATTTCGGCAGATCTGGACGAATTGCTGGCGCTGGCCGACCGTCTGCTGGTCATTTTCGAAGGTCAACTGGTGGGCGAGATGACGCCGGAAACCGCCACGCGCGAGCGCCTGGGCCTGCTGATGGCCGGACGGAGCATCGCCGCCGAGGCGGAGAGCGTGGCGCACGGATGACAGGGATGAGACTATGAGAGGACAGAGCACGCCGCTCCCCTACTGGGTGATTGCCCCGTTCCTGGGCGGATCGGGGACGCTGTGGTGGGGCGTGCTGGCCTGGGGAGTGATCGGGGCGGCGGTGACCGCAGCGCTGGTGAGCAGCCGTAACCGCCGCTGGTGGACCGGCGCGCTGGCCGGTCTGGTGACGGGCGGCGCTGGCGGGCTGTTGCTGCTGGCTCTGCTGTGGTTTGCCCTGGTGCCGCTCCTGGACCGGCGTTGCCAGCGCTGCGGGGCGCTTTCGACAGCTACCGCCGCTGCCTGTGGCCGTTGCGGGGCGGAGTTCACCGAGCGCGGCTGGATAGAGACGCTGACCGCGCTGATCAACAACATCGCGCGGGTGGTGATCACGCTGGAACTGGCGCTGATCGCTGGCGGCATTGTATTGGAA
>DAOTZZ010000041.1:0-46106 GCA_034433965.1 Anaerolineae bacterium | reverse complement strand
GCGCATCGGTACCGTATTTATTCACGATGTCCAGGGGATCAAGCACGTTCCCTGCAGACTTGCTCATCTTACGCCCATGCTCGTCGCGCACCAGACCATGCAGGTACACTGTGTGGAACGGCACCTGACCGGTGAACCACAGTCCCATCATGATCATGCGCGCCACCCAGAAGAACAGGATGTCATAGCCCGTCTCCATCACGTCCGTCGGGTAGTAGCGGCGCAGATCGGGCGTATCGTCCGGCCAGCCCAGCGTGCTGAACGGCCATAGCCCACTGCTGAACCACGTATCGAGCACGTCCGGGTCTTGCTCGATCGCCTTACTGCCGCAATGTGCGCAGGCTGTGGGATCTTGCCGGGCCACGGTGATTTCACCGCAGTCAGCGCAGTACCAGGCTGGAATGCGGTGTCCCCACCACAACTGCCGGCTGATACACCAGTCCTGGATGTTCTCCATCCAGTTGAAGTACACCCGCTCGAAATGCGGCGGGATGATCTTAATCTGCCCGTCGCGCACAGCAGCAATGGCTTTCTCCGCCAGTGGCTTGATCTTCACAAACCATTGCGTGCTCACCAGTGGCTCGATCACCTCGCCGCCGCGCTGCGAACGCGGCACGGCATGCCGGTAGGGTTGCACACGGATCGTCAATCCCGCCCGTTCCATATCTGCCCAGAGCTTCTCGCGGGCCACGAAGCGATCCAGCCCGGCATACGGCCCGGCGTTCTCGTTGAGGGTGGCGTCTTTGTTCATGATGTTGATCAGCTCAAGACCATGGCGCTGCCCGATCTCATAGTCCATCGGATCGTGACCGGGCGTGATCTTGAGCGCGCCGGTGCCGAACTCGCGATCCACAAACGGATCGGCGATGACTGGAATACGACGATTTAGCATGGGCACCAGCGCTGTCCGGCCAATGAATTGCCGGTAGCGCTCGTCCTCCGGATGCACCGCCACTGCCGTGTCGCCCAAAATGGTCTCCGGGCGGGTGGTCGCAACCGGGATGCTGCCTCCCCCTTCGAGCGGGTAGTGGAAATAGTACAGGAAGCCGTCTTCTTCCTCGCGCTCCACCTCCAGGTCGCTGACGGCAGTCTGCAGCCCAGGCGACCAGTTGATCAGGCGCAACCCGCGGTAGATCAGCCCCTGCTCCCACAGTGTCACGAATGCCTCGCGCACCGCCCTCGACAGCCCTTCGTCGAGCGTGAAGCGCTCGCGATCCCAGTCGCAGCTAGCGCCCAGCCGCCGCAGTTGCTCGACGATCCGCCGTCCGTACCTGTTCTTCCATTCCCAGGTGCGGCGCAGGAATTCTTCACGCCCGATCTCCTGGCGGCTGGTGCCTTCCTCGCGCAGCATATTCTCGACTTGAAGCTGTGTGGCAATGCCCGCGTGATCGGTGCCGGGCACCCACAGCGCCGCCCGCCCGCGCATCCGCTCGTAGCGGATCATCAGGTCTTCCAGACTGACGAACATGGCGTGACCGTTGTGCAGCGCCCCGGTCACGTTCGGCGGAGGGATGCTGATCACAAACGGTTCGGCGTCTGGGTGCACTTCGGGTTTGAACCAGCCGTTTTGCTCCCACCACTCATAGAGTCTGGGTTCGGCTTCGGCGAAGTCGAACGTCTTCGGCATTTCTCGGCTCATGGTGTCCTCGTTCACTGCTACAACCAGCGGATTCGTGACAATCTGTTACCTGGATGGGCCTGCCCCAATTACCGCTCAGCCCGGTCGGACAGCGGTCATCACCAGTTCCCAGCGATCCCGTTGCAGCCGGATGTCGGTGAAACCCACTTCGGACATCACCACCTCCACCTCAGCAGCGGTCAGAGCGCGCAACCTGACCGGATGACGCGCGACACGATAGGACGCCCCGCTGCCTCGCACGATGAAACTGTTGTATGTCACGGTGACCGGCGGTCCGTCGTCCCAGTCCCAGATATCGAAAGTGATAACCTGCTCCTGCGGTTCATCGTGCACACGCCCTGGCACAAAACGCGGGCGATCTTCAAGCAGAGGCTCGAAATCGCGCATCCCCACCAGCAACAGCCCTCCTGGCCGCAACAGCTCGTAGAAGATGAGCATGGCCTCTTCGATCTGATCGTCGTGCAGCAGGTGCGGCAAGGCATTTCCTTTGGTAATCACTGCGTCAAACGGGCCACTGACGTGATTGGGTAGGCTCTGGAAATCCGACTGCACAAAGGTGATGCGTTCGCTCACACCCTTGTCAGCGGCATTCTGCCGGGCGCGTGCCAGCAATCCCCCACTGGGATCGGCTGCCGTTACCTGATACCCCAGAGCGGCCAGGGCAATGCTCTGTGTCCCTGGCCCGCACGAGGCATCCAGCACTGTCCGCACGCCATGTTCCCGCAAGTACCGCCGCAGATTCAGCCCTTCACGTTCCAGTTCCGCGTCCCAGTCCCGATACCACAGATGATAATCGTCCGCCACCGCATCGTAGAACGCATTCGTATCGTTGTTGTCCATCTCATCCTCAGAAACAATTAGCGCTCTTTCGCCAACCAAGGACGAAAGAGCGCTCTTCCGCGGTACCACCTTGCTTCCCGGCGCGTCAACACGCCGGGCGCTTGTGCACGCGTTAACGGGCGCATCCCGGACACACCTACTGACACACACGCAGCGCGTTCGGTGTGTCGGCTCAGGAGCGACCTTCAGCGGCGGCCACTGTGCGGGCTTGCAGCCTCCGACCCGCACTCTCTGCCAGCGCCGGACCGCTTACTCCTCTCCGTCGCAGCCGTTTTCAGACTTGCGCAAGTATAGCACGCGCCTCGCGGCAGCGTCAACGGGGAATCGTCCTGCCTCTCCCGTTCCCCTCACCAGCTCTGCGTTCTGTCAGAGCCACTTTTCCACCCACCCCAACGAGAGCGCGCCCGCAAAGGCTATGCCGGTCGCCTGGATGAACTTCCCCAGGAAAGAGACGCACAGGAAGCGCCACACAGGCATTTTCCCGGCACCGGCCATCAGCCCGGCCAGATCGAAGAACGGATTGGGCACGGCACTCAAGGCGAAAATAGTGAGCACACCGTTACGCTCCATCCAGTGCCGGATGCGCACGGCGATCGCCGATTCCTCAATGAGCGTCAGGCCCGTGTAGCCCGTGACATAGCCGGTGATTTCGCCCAGCGCTGCGCCCAGTCCCGCGACGGCCCCGACAAGCACCGGATTCAATGAGTTGCCCAATGCAAAAACAATGATCAGACCCGGCGCAGGCAACACCAGCGTTGCGTTGCTCAGCAACATCGCCAGGAAAGCGCCCGCGTACCCCAGCGCGGAGAATTCCTGCATCCGGTCTCGATTAGCCGCCACGATCCCCGATAGTAGCAGAATCCCTGCTAGCCCTGTCCCCCGGAGCACCCACGACAGCCTGGACGACTGCACCGATTTCATGTCCTCTGCTCACTTCGCTCGGTAGATTGAACGCAGCACGCCCTCTAACGGCGCATCAAGCTCGACCGTAATTCCGGACTCTCCAGCATACTGCGGATACGCGCCGCCACCATGTCAATTGCCACCAGATTCATCCCCCCTTCGGGGATGATCACATCAGCGTACCGTTTGCTTGGCTCTACGAAATCCAGGTGCATAGGACGCACACTGTTCAGATATTGCTCGATCACCGAGTCAACGGTACGCCCTCGCTCGGCCAGATCGCGCTTGAGTCGGCGGATGAAGCGAATATCCGGGTCTGTGTCTACGAAGATGCGCACATCGAAGAGCTTGCGCAGTTCCGGCTCGGCGAAAATCAGGATGCCTTCTACCAGGATGATGGGTTGCGGATGCACGATGCGCACCTCATCCAGGCGGCGAAACGTGGTGAAATCATAGACGGGCACAGCGACCGATTCGCCACGTTTCAGTTGCTGAATGTGCTCGATCAGCAGTGATGTTTCCAGCGTATCGGGGTGATCGAAGTTGATCGGCTGTCCGGCTGAAAAGGGGAGATCGCGCAGGTCTTTGTAGTACGCGTCGTGTTCCAGATAGGCAATGTTCTCAGTCCCGACCCGCTCCAGGATGGCACGCGAGACAGTCGTCTTGCCCGCGCCCGTTCCTCCTGCCACTCCGATCGTCACCGGATTGATCGGTGTGCGGTGACCGCTCATGGCTCCCTCCGTCGGGCCACGAACAGATAAAACAAATGCCCACAGTTTGCTCACTGGGGCACTCTGGCGAGAGCCACCCAAGGGAGTTGAACCCTTAACCTAACGCTTACGAAGCGTTTGCTCTGCCGATTGAGCTAGGGTGGCAATCGTTGCGTCGCATTATAACAACCTGCACCCCGGCTGACAAGAGCGAATCCAGGGAAAACTACTGGGGGCTCCAGGGATGTACCAGTGTCCCAGCTATTAGAACCCCGCCGGATGCGGCGCGTTGTTCACCAGGTCCCCTCAGGTTATAATCCACCGCGTCCATTTGGACAACAAGCGCTTCTGAGCCACAATCCGCATCCATCACAGACAGTTCCAGTTCGTTTTCGCCCGAAGGCAGACGCATGGCACACCGAGGCCGCACTCCCATGCCTATCCAGATTCTCCCCGATGTGGTAGCCGCTCAGATTGCTGCAGGCGAGGTAGTCGAACGTCCGGCCTCGGTCGTCAAGGAACTGATAGAGAACGCCATCGACGCCGGCGCTTCCTCCATCCTCGTCGAAGCCGAGCGCGGCGGGCAGCGGCTGATTCGTGTCAGCGACGATGGTGTTGGCATTCCCGCGAGCGAAGCGGCACTCGCCTTTGCTCGCCATTCCACCAGCAAACTACGCACCGTTGACGATCTGAGCCACATCACCACGCTGGGCTTCCGCGGGGAAGCGCTTGCCAGCATTGCCGCCGTCAGCCGCACGCGCTTGATCACACGCTACCGGGACGAGCTGATGGGAGCCGAGGTGCTCGTAGAAGGGGGCAATCTGCGCTACGACCGTCCCATTGGCGCGCCGGTGGGCACTGTCGTCGAGGTGGAGAATCTGTTCTTCAACACCCCCGCCCGCCTCAAGTTCCTCAAGTCCGAGAGCACCGAGCGCCGACATATCACGCAACTCGTCACGCGCTACGCGATGGCTTATCCCACCATCCGCTTCCGACTGATTCAGGACGGCCAGGAACAGTTTAACAGCACCGGCAGCGGCGACCTGGCCGACGTGCTGGTCGAGGCGTTCGGGCTGGAAACTTTCAGGGACATGCTCGAAGTCAGTCCCCTGCCCCTCGCACGCCCTGACCTGCCGCCGGTAGAAGTATACGGCTTCACCTCTGTGCCCGCGTTGACCCGTTCCAATCGTGGGCACATCGTCCTCTTTGTCAATGGCCGCGCGGTGGCTGACCAAAGCCTCACCTATGCTGTTGTGCAGGCGTATCACACGCTGATTCCTCAGGGGCGCTATCCCCTGGCGGTGCTCATGCTCAATCTGCCGCCAGAAGAGGTAGACGTCAATGTGCATCCCACCAAGGCCGAAGTCCGTTTCCGCGCGCCCGACGCGGTCTTCGCGGCTGTCCAACGCGCCGTCCGGCAGGCCGTCATCGCGCAGGCTCCGGTACCATCCGCGTCCAACCTGGCTGCAACAGCGACCTGGCCAACTGCCACTCATGAACAATCGCCTCTGCCGCAGCAACCGCTGGTTCCCGGTGAGGAGCAGCTTCGTCTGGACCTCCGCACGCTGACGCCGGGGCAACACGGCCTGCACGTTCCCCGCACGACGCAACATGACGCGGGAACTCCAGTCAGCGCTGATCCAACAGCCATTCCCGCCGGACCAGGGGCACCAGAACGACCCCGCACGCTGCCCATCCTGCGCGTCATCGGTCAGGTAGGAGCTGCCTACATCGTCGCCGAAGGGCCAGCAGGATTGTATCTGATCGATCAGCACGCGGCGCACGAGCGCATTCTTTACGAGCAGTTCATGGCTCAGCAGACCAACGCCGCGCCGTTCGTACAGCATGTTCTACCCACCGCCACGGTTGACCTGCCCCCCGCCGCCGCCCAATTGCTCGAAGAACATCTCGCCAGCCTGGCCGCCCTGGGGTTCGAGCTGGAGCCTTTCGGCCCGCATACCTTCCGCGTGCGGGCTGTGCCTGCCTTGCTCGCCGACCAGAATCCTGTCGAAGTGTTACACGCCCTGATCGAAGACCTGGAGACAGGCGCATCGCCGGGCGAAGTCTCGCTGGAGGAGAAGCTAATCCGGCGCGTCTGCAAGGCAGGCGCTATCAAGGCCGGCCAACTGCTAAGTCTGGAGGAAATGCAGGTGCTCATCCAGCAACTGGAGCGCTGCGCATCGCCGCGCACCTGCCCACACGGTCGCCCGACCATGCTGCACATTAGCGGCGAGGAACTCGCCCGCCTCTTTGGCCGCGCCTGAAACATGTTGGAGGAGAACTAGCTGTGAGATTTGGAGCCGTCTTCCCGCAGACCGAGATCGGCACCGACCCGGTCGCCATTCGCGACTATGTGCAGGCCATTGAAGACCTGGGTTACGACTACCTGCTCACCTACGAACACATCCTCGGCGCTGACCCTGCCTCCTATGCCAATGGACGACGATTCACTTACACCTACCGCGACATGTTCCACGAGCCGTTCGTCCTGTTTGGCTATCTGGCCGCGCTCACCCGGCGGCTGGAATTGGTCACCGGCATCCTCATTCTGCCGCAGCGTAACACCGCTCTGGTAGCCAAGCAGGCCGCTGAAGTAGATATCCTGACCGGAGGCCGGTTGCGTCTGGGCGTGGGCGTCGGCTGGAATCAGGCCGAGATGGAAGGTGTTGGCTACGACTTCAACACGCGCGGACAGCGTATCGAGGAACAGATCGTCGTGCTGCGCGAACTGTGGACGAAACCGCTCGTCACCTTTACAGGGCGCTACCACACCATCCGCAGCCTGGGCATCAACCCCCTGCCCGTTCAGCGCCCGATTCCCCTGTGGTTTGGCGGCTCTGCCAGGCCAGTCCTGCGCCGCATGGCCCGTTTCGGCGACGGGTGGATACCCACCGGCCTCACGCCGGAACAGGGCCAGCCTCTCGTCGAGCAACTTCATCGTCATCTGGCCGAAGAAGGTCGCGAACCGACCGCGTTCGGCATTGACGTGCGCATCTCCCTCGCGCAGCAACCCCGTTCCACCTGGGAAGCCTACCTCACCGGCTGGCAGACTCTGGGAGCCACACACGTCTGCCTGAACACCATGAAAGCGGGCTTCAGCTCCGTACAACAGCACATCGAAGCGCTACGTCAGTTCAAATCAGAAATGGGCTAACCTCTGCACAAAGAAAACACTGAGGACGCCGCGCGGGCGTCCTCAGGGATTCGTTCTTGCCAGGCGGTCAACTTACGAAGCACCCAGCACCTGCTGCCGGCGACGACGCTTCGCCTCGCGATTGACAAACGGTATTTCGCCCTTTTCCCACGCCACCAGCAACGGCACGGCGTTGAAAATGGACGAATAGGTGCCGCTCATCAGGCCGATCAGCATGATGGCGATGAATTGCTTGATCGTCTCGCCGCCGAATAGCAAGATGGCCACCATCACGAAGACAGCGTTGAGCTGCGTCGCCAGTGACCGGTGCATAGTCTCCAGCACGCTGCGGTTGACCACCGTCTCGTAGTCTTCGTCGCGGTATTTGGGGATGTTCTCACGAATGCGGTCGAACACCACGATCGAGTCCTGCACCGAGTAGCCGACCACCGTCAGCACCGCCGTCAGGAACAACGCGCCCGCTTCCCAGTCGAACAACAGGCCCAGGATGGACATGATGCCCATCGTCACCAGAATGTCGTGGAACATGGCGGCAATCGCACACGCACCATAGCGGAAGGCATGGGGCACGCGCCGGAACGCCAGCACGATGAACCCCAGGATGATGACTGCCACAGCCAGCGTCGCGATGACCGCCGCCCGCGTCACTTCCTTGCCCACTGTCGCAGAGACACTGCTGGTGATGAGCGCCGCCTCGCGGGCCGGGTCTTCCTCGACCGACTTGGGCGACCAGAATTCGCCCAGCCGCGACGGATCGCGCATGAAGGCTTTCAATTCCTCGATGCGGTCGGTCTCTTCGAAGCGCAACTGCCAGCGGCTGCCCGCCTGGTCGAACGCGCCTTCGATCTCGTCCGCGGGGATCGGGTCGAGCCGTTGCACGACGTAGTCTTTCAGCCCGAATTCCGCCAGCGTGTCGCGCACTGCCTGCTCGCTGACATTGTCCACCAGCGAGACTTCCATCAACGTGCCACCGGTGAAGTCAATGCTCAGGCGTACCGGGCTACCGTACTGCACAAACGAGATGATCATGGCGATCACGCCGGGGATGATCACCATGGCCGAGATCAGGAAATAGAGGTGTCGGCGTTGGGCAAAGTTGAACATGACTGCCTCTCCCTTCGGATGGCCCTAGACGCCCAGCAGACGAACGTTGGTGCGCAACCGTTCTCCGGCAAGCAGCACAATCGTGTGCAGCAGCGTGCGTGTGACCACTACCGCCGTGAACAGGTTGATCACCAAACCCATGCCCAGGGTGATAGCGAACCCCTGGACGGCGCTCGCGCCGAAGGCATTGCCGAAGAAATACAGAATGATCGTGATGATGATCGTCGAAAGGTTCGAGTCGCGAATGGATGTCCAGGCCCGCTCGAATCCGGCTTCGATAGCGCGATCCGCCGCACGTCCTTTGCGCAATTCCTCTTTCATACGCTCGAAGATCAGGATATTGCCGTCTACCGCCGTGCCAATCGAGATCAGAAAACCTGTGATCGCGGGCAGGCTGAGCGTAACCGGGATGAACTTGTAGAGCGCAAAGTTGATCGCCGCGAAAAGCAACAACGCCAGGTTTGCCGCTACACCGGGCACACGGTAGTAGACCAGCATGAACGCCAGCACCGTGACGACGCCTATGATGCCAGCGCGAATCGAGCGCTCGATAGACAACTTACCGAGCGAAGGCCCGATCGTGTCGAAAGCAATGATGTTCAGCGGCACAGGTAGCGCACCATACTTCAACTGCGCTGCCAGGATGCGCGCCTCGTTGCGGGTGAAGTTGCCGGTAATCACGCCGCCATCCATCGTCCCCGCGCGGGCTGCATCCGAAAGCCCTGGCTGAATGATAGGATACGAGATCAGCCGCCCGTCCAGCACAATGGCCATGGGCCGGTTGGGATTGTTGGCGATGTACTCGATGAAATCATCCACGCGGTCGCCATCTTTGTTGATGACAAAGTTGACCACCCACTGCGTGCCGACGGTGCCCTGCGTGGTGGCCGCGGCGTCGGCCAGGCCCGCGCCAGTCATGATCGTGCGGAATGGCTGCCCGTTGTTCAGCAGAGCCGGTTCTTCAGTCGGATTGAGCAGGTCTTCGCTGGGGCAGGTATACTGGTCATAGGGCAACGGCGTCGCACCCTCCGGCAGACGCGCTTCGGTGAGTGCCACCTGCTCGGTCGTCAGGATGCATGCGCCTTCGGGTATTTGCCCCTGTGTGATATTCGAGAAGTCCACAAACTCCAGCAAACCTGTTGACTTGATCGACTCGAACGCCACCGACTGCTCGCGCACGCCCGGCAGTTCTACGATGATGCGGTCCGCGCCCTGTCGTTGCACGACGGCTTCAGTGACGCCCAACCCGTTCACACGACGTTCAACATTCTTTACGGCCTGTTCAATCGTATCGTCATCATATTTGGTACCTGGAGCTACCTGCAGCAGTACGCGCGAACCGCCCTGCAGGTCCAGACCCTGCACGACCGCTACTTTTCGGTTGATACCCAGGAAATTGATGTGGGGGTCGGTCAGGCTCATCCATAACGAGAGCGCGGCGACCGCCAGAATCACAATGGCCCAGAGGCGATACCCTCGCATAGCAGGTTTCCTCTCACACGGCAGCGCGCGTCCTGCTGAGACGCGCTTCTGTCTCTGTACACATTGGCACAAATCGCAAACTCAGTCATAATAACAAGGAGCGTTGACGGTTGGCAAGTAGCATTTTTGCGCAGCCAAGCCTGCGACCACCTGCGCTGTTCAGCGTTCCCCGCCTCCGTCACGCCCGCTAGAATGCCAATTGCGCCTTTGAGACAGGTCGTACTAAACTTCGGCCATGGCTACTCGTTTGAAACGCACTCCCTGGACTTTTGCGCTGGTGATCGCCCTGTGGATTGTCGGGGTGGTTGTCGTCCCCGCAGCACACCGTGCTGCTCAGGGGCCGACTCCGGCTGTCACCTCATCTTCGCCGACGCCCGCTGAAAGTACCCCTGTACCGCCGATTGCGCCGATCCCTTCAATCGCCCAATATGATCTGCTCGACCTGTCGGTAGATGTGCCGGGTGAGTACCAGAATCCCTACGATCCCGCCGAAATTGATGTCACGGCGGTCTTCCGCCCGCCCAATGGGGTCGCCAGGCGCGTGCCCGGTTTTTTCATGCGGCCCTATCGCGATGCCTGCCTGACCAACTGCCTGGTCGAGGACCTGCAGGCCGCCGGCCAGGGCGAGTGGCATGTGCGCTTCGCGCCGGATCAAGTCGGGCGCTGGACTTATACTATCGAGGCATACCATGCCGCTGGCGTACTGACACTGCAGCAGGGTCAGTTCGAAGTCGTGCCCGCGGAGAATCCAGGCTTTGTGCGCGTCTCGGCCAACGGGCGCTATTTCTCCTTCAGCAACGGCACGCCCTATTTCCCAATCGGTCAGAATCTGGGCTGGTCGTGGGATGAAATCGGTGGCATTTACACCTATACTCGCTGGCTGGAAACGCTCAGTGCCTCTGGAGCGAACTATGCCCGCATTTTCGTAGACGTGCCCTGGTTCATCGGCCTGGACTGGCCCGGCCCCGCTGGCGACTACGACGCCGCACAGACCGCCGCCTGGCGCATGGACACCATTCTGCGGCTGGCCGAGGAGCATGGTATCTACCTGCAGATAGTGCTGGTCTGGCACCGCGCATTCACTGTCAGCGTGTCGCCCCCTATCTCTGTGCCGCAAGACGTACCACGTCCGCCGCTGGAAATGAGCTGGACGATCAATCCGGTCAACGCGGCCAGCGGCGGCCCGCTCAGTAGCCCGGCGGGCATTTTCAGCGATCCGGCAGGAGAAGCGCTGATCAAGCAGCGCCTGCGCTACGCTGTCGCTCGCTGGGGATATAGCCCGAACGTATTTGCCTGGGAGATCATAGACGCCATTGATGGAGTGCTCGGCTATTCGTCGGGCCGTGCCGATCCCTGGCTGCGCGAGATGGTGCGCTATCTGCGCGAGGTCGACCCCTACGATCACCTGATCACCAGCGGTGCGTACAACCCGGATGTACTCGTCGGCTATAGCGACACGCTCGACTTTCTGTCGGTGCGTTTCTACCAGTCACGCCCGCTGGTTCCGCCGGAAGATCAGGTGGCCGGGGTGATGCGCACGCTGTCCGCCGTGCTCAGCCGCACTTCACGGCCGGTGCTGTTGACCGAGTTCTCGCTCAACCCCTGGTTCGAGCCAACCGCCGACGACCCCATCGGCACCCATCTGCGCAATACGGTATGGGCGGCTGCGCTCTCCGGCGCGGCGGGCAGTGCCATGTCGTGGTGGTGGGACACGTACATAGACCGTCAGAATCTCTACCGCATCTACGACCCATTGGCCCTCTTCGTGCGCGACGTCCCCTGGACGGAAGCACAGTTCGCCCCCTTGCAGGCGCGTCTGGTGGGCGGTGATCCAGCGATTTACGAGGCCGTACGCGTATCAGAATTCGACCGCACATTCGCCGGCCCTGTCGCACCAGACCAGGTCTACCGCCTCACCCCCGATGGAGCTGTGCCGCCGATCACCGCGCTGCCCGCCTATCTGTACGGGCAACGCAACATCGAGCGCAGCCGCCCGGCCACTTTTGTGATCACGCCACCTGTAGATACCGAGTTGAGCATCCACGTGCAGAGTGTGTCCGCCGAAGCGCCCGCCGCCCTGGTGATCATCATTGATGGTATAGAAGCGGCGCGAGTGGACTTCAGCCCCGGCAGCCGGGACATTCTGGTCACCCTGCCCATCAGCGCGGGTGAGCATGTGCTGGTGCTCGATAACCTGGGTGAAGACTGGCTGGAACTGGGCTATCTGGAGATGGCACATTACCGCGCCCCCGCACGGGTGCTGGCCCTGGCCGACCGTTCGCGGGGCTATGCCCTGGCCTGGGTGCAGCATCGCCGCGACACCTGGGAATTCGCCGCCGAGAATACGGCGATTGAACCCCTCAGCCTGGATCTGGCTCTGCCAGAAATGCCTGCCGGGCAATATCGGGTGATCTTTTGGGACGCCACCACAGGTAACGTGCAGGGAGATACCCTGCTCACTCTGAACGGCGACACTGGCCAGACTCTGCAAGTCGCCCTGCCGCCGGTTGCGTCGCCGCTTGCCATCAAGGTGCTGCGAGTAGCAGGGCCTGAGTTGCCCGCGACTCCCGTGCAGACGCCCATCGTCACCCGTACCCCGCAGGTGACCCTGACGCCGACGTCCACCATCACGCCGTCGGATACGCCGACTGCTACCGCCACGAATACACCAACCGCCACGGATACACCGACGGCTACAGATACACCGACGGCAACGGCCACTGCGACTGACACGCTGACCCCGACCCTGACGCCGACGGACACAGCTACGCGCACGCCCAGCCCTACCGATACACCTACCTCGACGCCGACGCGAACGTCTACTGCTACCCGTACGCCGACCGCAACCCCGACGGCAACGCGGACGCCTACCTTCACCCCGACCGATACACTGACGCCGTCGCGCACGCCAACCAACACGCGCACACCAACCGCGACGCGGACGCCCACCCGCACGCCGACTCCGACGGCTTCTTTGACGCCGACCCTTTCCCCGACTCCCAATCCCCTGGAGACGCTGATCGGCGGCGGATAGGACAAGGCTGGTCAGGACGAGCGAACAGGCATCAGCGAACAACAACCGCCCGATGTTCCTACACCGGGCGGTTGTCTGTTTCGCTCAGCCTGTCAGCCGAGGCCGCTACTTGGTGACATCGCGCAGGATCAGGTAAGCCGGGCGCGGATTGCCAGCCGGATCAAGCAGGCTCCACAGGCACTGTTCGCCAGTGAGGCCCACCACCGGGCAGAAGTTCAGATTCCACAGGAACATCGGCCCCACGTAGCCCAGTTCCTTGCCCAGTTGGAAACCGCGCACCACATATGACGCCTGCTCGTCCACACTGGTGTACGCCACGAAACCATACTCTGGGGGCGGCTGCACGTTCAACCCATCATTGGACCCCCACCCGAACTGTGTCGGCCAGATGAACGTCCCGCCATCACCATTCTCCACCATAATCTGGCGATAGTCCGCCAGCGTCTGCTTGAAGAAGAAACTGGGGTGATCGTCCCACGCGGGCACCGCAGGGCGGTTGTTGCGGCAGCAAACACTGTCGGGTGGGTTGGCCCAGCCGTTGGGGTGTGCTCCAATGGCGTCCGACCACTCTGCGACACCCGCCACGTACATCTGACGCAGGTAGAGCCGGTCGTCAATTGCATTGACGCCGTCGTTGAAACCGGTCGGAGCCAGCCCGCCGGTGATGACCAGCGCCGCCGGATCGCCGTTCTTGATTGCCAGGTAGGCCAGCCGCAACATTTCCACATAGCTAGCCGCGCTGATGCCCCGCGGCGTATTCCATTCGCGGCGCAGGTTTTGTTCGTTCCAGATTTCATAGGCATCCACGCGACCACGATAACGCTGCGCGAGCTGCCCTACAAAGTTTGCATAGGTCTGATAGTCCCTGGGCGGACCTTTCTCCTGGTCAGAATCACGCGCCCAGCTTGGGGCCGAACTCACCGACAGCAATATCTTGAACCCGGCTCCATCCATCGCGTTGACCATCTCGTCGAGCGGTGCCCAGTTGATGTTGCCTGGCGTCGGCTCATAGATGGCCCATTCAATCGCCTGCTTGACCCACTCCACACCCAGGTTCTGCGCAGCCTGAATGACCTGCGGGATGTTCTGGTTCGGCAGATGAATCTGCACCCCATAGGCAAAGCCAACATTGGTGGCAGTGCTGGCAGGCGTAGGTAGTGGCGTTGGTGTGCTGACCGTTGCTGGCGTGCCCACAGGCGTTGCGGGAACAGGTATCGGCGTCGCGGTCACTGCGGCGGCCACGGGTGCCGCGCCAGCCGGAATGCGCAGGCGCTGTCCAACATAGATCATATTGGGATTGGCGATGCCGTTATACGTTGCCAGATAGGCTGTCGGCAGATTGTATTTCAGGGCGATACGGAACAGATTTTCCCCTGGCTGCACCACGTGAATCGTCTCAGCGGCGGGCGGAGCAACTGGAGAAGGAACCGCTGTCTGCGTGCCTGCGGGTTGCGGGGTCGGTACTGCCATAGCGCCAGGGATGATCAGCACCTGCCCAACCACGATCAGATTGGGATTGGTGATGTTGTTCGCCTGGACGATGGCCTGCACCGTTGTCCCATACTTGAGTGCGATGCGGGACAGATTCTCGCCTACCTGCACAGTATGTGTTGTCTGTCCCCCCTGCGCCAGAGCCGCCGCGGGCATGATCACAAGTGCAGCCAATAAGGCCAGAACAATGGCAAGTCGCCGCACATGGTGCATTTTCGTGCCTCCTTCACGTGGTGCCAGTGAGTAACTCATCATAGTACAAATTGCCGCGCCACGCTATCTCGTCCCTATCGCTCTCTCAGAGACTCGCGCCGGCAAAAAACATGCTAGTGCGAATTGGCGAAAAGCATGATCAGTCGGTCAGCCTCGTCATAACTGGTGTGAGCAAAGAACAATTCCCCCTCGGCGTCGGATTCCAGCACCTTGTCCAACAGGATAGGCAGATCCTCTACCAGAGGCAACTGCTGCACCCTGTCGCGGGATACCCATTCCAGCGTTCCTTCATCGGTCGCGCTCACCTCGCGGGTGAGCGCCTCTGCTCTGAAAACGAAGACCATGATGCCGTTCGTCTCGCCGGCGTCTACATGGATGATCCCCCGCAGTCGGACGTTGGTCACATCCAGGCCGGTCTCTTCCTGAATCTCGCGCACCGCCCCGGACAGAGGATCCTCGTCGCGCTCCAGGTGTCCCCCCACCCCGTTGTAAAGACCAGGGTAGACCCGTTTGTGTGCCGCGCGCTTGATCAGCAGTACATCGTTCCCATGCGTAACGAAGCACAGGGTACGCGGAATCACCAGCCAGCGTCCTTCGGTAGCATCTGCCCCTTGATCTTTGGCTCCCATCCTGTCCTGTCCTTCCGCCGAGCCACACAGCGCGCATTATAGCGCCCCTGCGAAGGTTTGTCTTGTGCCAGACGATGGTGTAAGCTTGACCATAATCTAAGTCACCAGGAGACCAGAGTATGGACGACCTGTACGCAAAGATCGTACGCGAACGTGGCTCCGTCGAACGTCTGATGGCGCGTATTCCAGGCTTTCGCGGCTACATGGAAATGAATGCGCGCCGGCAGGCCGATCGCCTCCTCCGCGATCATGTGGCCACGCTGCTCAAGGCTCAAATCAACCGCCTGGCTGAGGCAGAAAAGCTCCTTTTGGAGACAGGCGGCCTGTCCTATATGAGTCAGACCCGCAGCGCCAAGACCAAGTTCCAGACCTATATTGATCGCATCGCCACCGACGTCCCTGGCTACTCTGGCTTCTTCGACGCCGTCAAGATTGGCGAAGATGACCTGGCCGTCGTCTATGCCTTCGACGAAGCGCTGCTCGATTACGTCGAGAAATTTACTCAGGCCATAGATGCGCTCTATCAGGCCGCGACGACTGGCGAGGGTGTGCAGGAGGCCATCCGCACCCTGGACGCCCTGGCCATCGAAGCGAATCAGGCGTACAGCCTGCGCGACCAGGTATTGAACGGCATCGCTTAGGCCCGTGCTGGATCGCATACCGCGCTAGATATCAGGAGAGACAAACCATGCCGCGCATTATTGACGTTGTGTCGCATGTCAATGTGATGGACGATGAGTTATGCTACCGCGAACCACAGGAAGGCGCGGGAGATTTTCGTCTGGGATCGCAGGTGATCGTGCAGGAAAATCAGGCTGCCGTCTTCGTGCGCCAGGGTCAGGTGCTCGACGCCCTGGGGACAGGCACGCATACGCTCAGCACCGCCAATCTGCCCATCCTGTCCAGCCTGGTGGGCCTGGTCACAGGGGGACGCAATCCCTTCACCGCTGAACTGTACTTCGTCAACCTTAAAGACCTGCCGCAGGTGCCCTGGGGCACCAACCCTCCTATTGTGCTCGAAACGCCCGGCAAAGGGGTGGGCGTCGTCCTGCTGATCACGCACGGCGTGATTGACATTGGCATCGAAGACCCCATCCGCTTCATGAAGCAATACGGCGTCGGCAAAGCCATCGTACGCCTGGACGACATCCGCGAACGTATCCAGGCCATGTTGCTGGGCGAACTAGGCACCCTGCTCTCCTCGTCCGGAGCCGCCAGCGTCATGGACGCCAACCGCCTGCTTTCTGACCTGGAAGGCGCCGCGCTGGCCCGCCTCAACGAGCAGTTCGCCGCGATCGGGATGCGCATCAAGGCATTCGAGGCCAAGCCCTTCACCGCCAAGGAAGTCAGCACCGAAGAACTGCGCAACTATGTGGACTTCGAAACCTGGGAGCGCATCCGTCGCCTGGAGGTAGCCGACGCCGCCGCCAGCAACACCGGCCTGGGCGGTGGACTGGCTGGCGCGGGGGTAGGTCTGGGCGTCGGCCAACAGATCGGCGCAGCCCTTAATCCGGAAGCAGCGGCCTTGCAGCAACAACAGCAAATGATGATGATGCAAATGATGCAGCAGATGCTCCAGCAGCAGGGTGGCGGGCAACCCGCCACGTCTGGGCAGGCCGCGCCTGCAGTCCCGCAGACCCCCGCCGAGATTCGCGCTTACCTCGACCAGCTAGACGCGAAACTGCTCGCCGGGCAAATCTCCGAGGAAACGCACAAGAAGCTCTACGAGAAATGGGAAGCTCGCCTGAAAGAACTCGGCGAGTAACCCTGATGCTGTCGCCTTCAGCGCGGGGGTGCCCTGGCACCCCCGCCTTCATTCTGGCGGCCACGTGATCGTCGCCAGCCGGTAGTGGTCGCCCAGCAGCTCTCCTGCCGCATCATACACCGGCAACCGTGTGCCGCTGTCGGGATCGTACATGCCCACCTCGATCGTATAGCTGCCGGATTCTGGCTGCGGCTCGGTCCCGTCAAGCAGACGGTACGGATCGCGGTACAACGTTCCAGGCTCCCAGGCCAGTGTGCTGGCGAAACCGTTGAGCGGACGGTGATCGTCCTGATCCCACAGCGTGCTTCCAGTCGCGTTCGCCGCCCCGCTCAGGTGTACAAAGACAACGTAATCCACTTCAGCCTGCGCCAGCGGTCGCCAGTACAACAGCACGGTCAGGCTGCGGCTGCTGGCGTCTGGCCCCTGCACCGTGTGCCCGACCAGCCGCGCGATCTCCCCGATGCGCACATCGTCTCTCACTGCGATCTCCGCCTGCTCCGGCACCCAGCGCCGGAATTGCATCACATGGAAGCCCGCAGGGATGTCGTAACTGAGGAATTGCATGGCATCGCTCAGATATTGCTCAGCTTCCGCCGATCGCCCCACCAGCCAGATGCCCTGGAAGAAGTTCACCTGCGGCTGCAACTGAGCGCGAATGGGCGCGCCTGGCACCAGGCTGATTTCCTCTGCCGGGCCGTGATAGTAGTAAGCAAAGGCTGGGTCGGGCAGCGTCTGCAGGATCAGGTCGCCGGGCATGGCGCGTTCCCGCAGGTAGGTCGCCAGAACAGGCCAGTCCGGGGCCTTAGGAGACTCCCCGCGGTAGTAGGGCACCAACTCCACCACCCCCAGCGCTGGAATCGTCAGCAGCAATGCCCAGGTCACGACCCTGCCCGCGCGCCTGACAGAAGTTGTAGTCAACCCTGCAGCGGCTATCAGCAACAGCGCTGGCATCACTGCGATCAGATAGCGCGGGTGGAAGACGCTCATGCGGGTCGCAGCCACCAGTAACAACAGGGTGGGCAGCATCACCCAGGCTGCCAGCAGTAAGCCTGCACGCCGGGGCAGCTTCGCCAAGGCTATTCCCAGCGCGCCGAGCCAGAACAGCGGCAGAGTGTACTTCCACAGCGAACCGTACTCCCTGCCGGTCAACCACACTGGCACGAACCATGTCAGCAGCCGCAGCGGATCGGCATCCGCTGTTGCTCCCTCGTAGCCGCTATCCTTCAGATACCACGCCTGAATCAACCACGGCACGAGCAACACGGCCAGCACAGTCCAGGTGCGCAGCGCCGACCACACCACCCTCCGGCGCGGGCGCTGCCATGCCAGATAGACCGCCTGTACTGCCAGGAAGAACGCTTCGAGGAAGAAAAGGTAGAACGCTACCGCTTCGGCGGCCAGATACAGCCACCAGTCGCGCCGCCGGTTGAAGGCCGTCGCCCGCAGGAATAGCGCCATCGCCAGGCTGCTCGCGCCGAACCACAGCGCGTAGTTGCGGGCATCTTGCGCGTGCCAGATCAGAAACGGTTGCAGCGCCGCCAACCCCATGGCAACAGCTACGGTCGCCCGCCGCCGTATCAACTGGCGGGCCAGCGCGCCAACTGCGGCCACACCGACCCATCCGCCCAGCAACGGCAGGTAGCGCATGGCGAATTCACTGTCGCCAGCCACTGATTTCCAGGCCCAGAAGCTCAGGAAAGTGCCCAGTGGATGCGGCTCCCACTGCGCCAGATCGCGCACGACGTGTTGCGGAGAGTCTGCCCAGTAGCGTACGGCAAATGCTTCGTCGCCGCGCAGTGGCACTCCATCCAGGGCGACGATGCGCGCCGCGAAGGCCACTGCCAGCAGCCCGGTCAGCACTACCAGCCATATCGTGCGCTTGTGGGTCATGGACCGTGTCACTATCCCTGGCGCGACCTGATCCAGGCCAGGTCTTTCTTGCTCAAGCCGAACCACATGCCCTTCTGTCGCTTGCGCTCGAATTTACGCTGCAGGGCCTGGCACATCGCCTTGGGGTTGACAGTCTCAAAAGCGTGTACCAGTGCGACTTCCTGACCCGCCTCGGCCTGCACGGCAGCCAACGCTTGCTCCACCGGCTCGTTGGTGGCTCCAATGTAATAGAGCTGCCCCGCCTGTGCCACAAACACTGTACCCCGCTCGGCACCGGCAACAGTTTCGCCCTCCTCGAAGTCCGCCACTTGCTCCAGATCACCCTCCTCGGCGTCGGCCAGGTCTATGCTCTCGCCGGTCAGTTCGGCGATCTCCTGTCGCGTCATCAAACCATACATGCGGTCAATGGCGTCGAGGTGTTCCGGCTCCAGCGTGCCTTTGTCGGTAGGAAGGTAGTCGCGCAGGTATTGGCGCAGCGACGGTTTCTTCTTGGGATCGGCATAGAGCACCGGGTAAAGCGGGTCTTCCACTTCCACCGACGCTCTGGGATGGATGAGCACCACCAGCGGCTGCACCTTGATCTCGGCGTCTGGCGCGATTTTGGACAGCAGACGTTCCACCTCGCGCGCATGAAGAGTCGCCTCGGCGAAGGGATTACCGATCAGGTCCTGCCGCAGATAGCCATTTAGCTTGCGCAACAGTCCCTCGTCGCCGTACCATTTCTTGCCCTTCACGCGATACGACTTGTCCTGCCATACCGTGGTGATGGTGAACACCCCCTCCGGCCCGATCAGCACGTGCGGCGCGGGCAACAGGTGATGAAAGATGGTGTACTTCTGCCCCAGCCCCTTCAGGGCATTGTTGAGCACCTCCACAGGGCGCGGTTCGCGTATCCAGATGTTGGCCATGCGCACCGAAGTCAGAGTCAGCAGCAGCAACAGGGGCAAAATCAGGCAACTGAGCTGACTGGTTCCCGAGGCGGGATCGGTCGTCCAGGTGAGGAAGAAGCCTGCGCCCATGCCCGCCAGACTGATGAAAAACAGGATATGCGAAATCTTGCGATTGCGGTTGATCAGCGCTTCATTGATGACTACACGCATCGTGCCGAGACCTCTCCAGAAAAGGGTAACGCTGTTGCAACCAGTGAATGGTAACACAAAACGTGCCCAAAGCGGGAAAATCCTGCGCCTGCTCCACTTTCATCTGGCAAATTCTGCCGGGTCTGGTCAGACCTGCCGGGCCTGGTATAATCCGCCGCACGGCCCAGGAGCGCCCATCTACAGTAGGCCGGCCAACAGTGTCTCTGAAGCGGATGGCATGGTCAAATTGACACGCACCCAGCAATGCCCGATCTGCGGCGCCGCGGAACCGCTTTCTGCACGCACGTGCCGCCAGTGTGGAGCCAGGCTGACAGCCACGCCATCGTCTGCGCTGCCTGCCGTTGAGCCAGCGCGTCTGCGCCAGGTCTCTCCCCTCGCCTTCGACCCCACCCGCGGTGACGATGACCTCTACGTGGGCGATTTGAGCGGGCGCATGTGGCGCTTGCTCCTGGTTGGCTTGCTGGCCTTCGTGACATTGCTGGCCATTGGTGTGCTGCTGCTCACCGGACGCGGGCATGGCAACGACAGCCTGGCCCAGAACTCGTTGCCCACTGCTCCGCCCACTTCGACGCCTCGCCTGCTGACGCCGGCAGTGACGGCCACGCCCACATCGAACATCATCATGTCGTTGCCCACTGTCACGCCCATGCCGCCCACCGCCACGCCGACTCCAACCGTGACACCCTGCTACCAGACCGCGCAACAGGGCGATACCGTGCTAGGCATGGCCTATCGCTGCGGACACCGCGATCTGGCTGTCGTAGACCTGATCCTCGAAATCAACGGCATGGACAGCCCACAGGAATTGCAGCTTGGCCAGACGCTGGAGATTCCCTGGCCCACGCCCACATCGGTACCCGGTCAGGAAACCCCAACGGCGGAAGCCGGGGCACAGACGGGTGACATCTCGCCCGCGCTGACGCCCACGCTGCGTCTGAATCAGTTCGGCACGCCGGATGCGCTTGCCAAGTACGAGAACATTGAGCCGACCCTGCGCCCCGGCCACGCCTGGCACATTGTCAGTGAGGGCGAGACCATTCTCTCCATCGCCTACACCTACGACACTACGATCGAGGTGCTCTCGCAGATCAACCCGGAAATTCCCTTCCTGCAGTGCGACTACGGCGATCCCACTGGCGGTCCTAATTGCGTGGTCTTGCTCTCAGTCGGGCAGCGCGTCCGCGTGCCGGTACCTTTGCCCTCGCCGACGCCTACGCTGACGCCCGCCGGCACCTTCACGCCGACGCCGTCGGCCACCCCAACCATCAACGCGCCGTACCTGCTCTCGCCGGAAGACGGCGCCCGCTTTGCCGCGGATCAACTGGTCACGTTGCGCTGGGGTAGCACTGGCACGCTCGCCAGCCAGGAGCGCTATATCGTACACGTACGCGATCTGGACACTGGCCAGGAGTACATGGCTTCCGTGGCCGAACTGAGCTACGTCCTGCCGGGCGGCTGGCAGCCCACCGATCGCAACCGGCACACCTTCGAATGGTGGGTTGCCGTAGGGACTCTTGAGGAACAGGGAGCAGTGCTGTCTGAACGTTTCGCCACTGCACCGCGCCGCTTTACCTGGGATAGTCGCTAACAAACAGGCTGAGGGGGGAGAAAGTCAGAGGTAAGATGCTACGTCAACGCTGGTTCATCGGGGGTCTGGGGCTTGCCTTCGCGCTGACTCTGGCCGCGTGCGGCGGGCAGGATGGACCATCCGCCACAGCAACGCCCGCGGTCAACGGAACCGCTGTCCCGACGCTGGTGCTGGCCGCCCCCACGCAGACTCCCGGCGGCCCCACCCTGGCCCCGTCGCCGACTCTGCCGCCGACCATCACGCCGACCAACAGTCCGCCGCCTCCGCCGCCCTCGGCCACGCCGACACCCACGGCAACGCCTGGGCCGTATGAACACGTCATTCAGAGCGGAGACACCTGCCTGGGCATCGCCTACCAGTACGGCCACGTTCATCCCGATGTCAAGCGTGCCATCGAGCTGCTCAATGGTATGGCCGACTGCTCCATATTGCCGGGGCCGGGCACGACCATCCTGATTCCCCGCCCCACAGCCACTCCGACCGAGGTCGGCGCCGATCTGACTCAGACGGCCATCGCCACCAGCGCTCCGCCGGGCATCCCGCTGGTAGTGACACCTGCTTTCGCCGTCAAGACGTATATTGTCCAGGCCGGAGATACCCTGAGCAGCATCGCCATCATGTACGACAGCTCGCTGCGACAGATTTGCGAACTGAATCCACTCCCCGGAGGCATTGACTGCCGGGCCTGCACCTGGGAGTCGCCCAATTGCTGCTGCACGCGACCGGTAGTGCTCAGCGAAGGGCAGCAGATCAACGTGCCCGCGCCCACTCCGACACCCACCTTCACCCCCACCTTCACCGGCAGCGAGACGCCCACTCCCACGCCCACCTACCGGGCACCGCAGCCTGCTTCTCCCCTTGACGGCGCTCAGGTGTCCGGCCCGGTTCGGTTAACCTGGCTCTCTGTGGGAATTCTCCAACCAGAAGAAACCTATCTGGTAACCGTGCGCGACGAGTCCACCGGGGCGACCTTCGCCGCCAGCACACGTCAGCTTTCGCTCGACCTGCCCGCTTCCTTTCTGCCTAACGATGGACAGACGCACCAATTCGCCTGGCAGGTCTCAGTAGTGCGGCTGGGAGACGACGGCCTGTACTACCCGCTGGGCGGCGTCGTGCCGGAACAGCGTTTCACCTGGTTGGGTTGGCCATAACTCCCTGGACGTGAAGAAAAGCCCCCTGGGCAGGTCGGCGCAGGGGGCTTGCCTGAACAATGGAACTGAGTCGGCTCACTGGGCAGCCGTTGCAGTCTGTGTGGCCTCGACCAGAGCGGGATCGAGCACGCTTTCCAGGCGCACGTTTAGCGTCTGACCCTTGGGCAACATTGTCGTCACGCGCTTGGCATCGCAAACGATGTAACCCGGCTGGCGCGGATACTCCACTTCGTAGCGATACTGCACGTTGGGCTTCAACTCGATCTTCAGTGTGTCGCCCTCGTTCAGCGAGTACTCTTGAAGGTTCCCGGTCTGGGTATCCGTCAGTCTGATCGTGGCCGTGCCACATTCGGTGGCATTGGTGAAACGCAGGGCCGTCTTGCGCTCGGCACATGCCGTCAAGAAGGTTGCCCCGACCATAAGCAAGATCACCACGGTATTCCGCCAACTCATAGGCAGTCACTCCTCCGGCAGACTGATCAGGGCGGGATTATAGAGTCCCCCGGCGTAAATGACAAAACCAGGCACACCGGGTTTGCCGAAAAGGGTGTATCATAGCCGCACTGCTTCGAGACCTCTTCGCTTGCCGTCTCGCGAACAGGGGGCCAACCTTATGCTTGCAACCATCAAAGCTGTGGAATTCGACACCGCACTACGGGTGATCGAGCATCCCGTTGCTTCTCCCGAAGCTGGCGAAGTGTTGATTCGGCTGCGCCTGGCCGGCATCTGCAACACTGATCTGGAACTGATGCGCGGCTATCGTGGCTTCCGTGGGACGCTGGGACATGAGTTCGTCGGTGAGGTCATCGCCGGGCCGACGGAATGGCTCGGCGCGCGCGTGGTGGGCGAGATCAACATCGGCTGTGGTATCTGCGACTGGTGTCAGCGCGGCGTCCCCGAACACTGCCGCCGTCGCCGCGTGCTCGGCCTGCACGACTACGACGGGGCCTTCGCCGAAGTATTTCGCCTCCCTCTCGCCAATCTACACCGCGTCCCGTCCGCCGTGCCCGACGAGGGGGCGGTCTTTACCGAGCCGCTGGCCGCTGCCTGCCAGACGTTGGAATGCGTTCATATCAAACCAGGCGATCGGGTTGTCCTCTTGGGCGCAGGCAAACTGGGGCTGCTCACCGCCCAGGTCTTGCGTCTGACCGGCTGCGACCTGTTCGTCGTCGCCCGTCATACACGCCAGAAAGAATTGCTTGCGGGTTGGGGTATTCGGACTGTCTCGTGCGATGACCTGGCTGATGGCACCGCGGATGTCGTGGTGGACTGCACCGGCGTCCCCCAGGGTCTGGCTGACGCCATGCGCCTGGTCCGGGCGCGCGGCACGATCGTGCTCAAGAGCACCTACGCCGACCCCGCCACACTCGACCTGGCCCCGCTTGCCGTCAACGAGGTTGCGCTGGTAGGCAGTCGGTGCGGCCCCTTCCCCGCAGCACTGCGCCTGCTTGAGGAGGGTTTGGTAGACGTGCCATCGCTGATCGAAGCACGCTATGACCTGACCGATGCGCCTGCTGCCCTGGCCCATGCAGCTCAGCCTGGCGCACTCAAGGTGTTGCTGGTGCCCTGAACTCAGACTACAGCCGGGCCGCGGGCAGCGTGAAATAGAAAGTAGTGCCCGCGCCAGGGGTTGACTCAAACCACATCTCACCGCCATGCGCTTCCACAATACGGCGGGCGATGGTCAGCCCCAACCCCGTGCCGGAAGTCTGACTGGCGGTGCTGGCCCGGTAGAACTTCTCGAAAATGTACGGGGCCTCGTCCGCGGGAATGCCGGGGCCAGTGTCGCTCACACTGATGACATACTGCTCCTCGTCCCCACCCTCCGGCGCACGCCGCACATCGAGCGCCACCGTGACCGTTCCACCCTGCACATTATATTTGATGGCATTGGTGAGCAGGTTCAGCAAGACCTGCTTGATGCGATCCCGGTCGGCGTAGGCTGTGCCTGTGCCAGGGCGAAGGCTCAGGCTGATACGCTGTTGAGCCGCAACAGGAGCCACCACCCCCAGACATTCTGTCAACAGTTCGCGCAGATCGAAGGACGTCGGTTCCAGGCGCATCCGCCCAGACTCCAGCCGCGCGAGATCGAGAAAGTCGGTCGTGAGTTCCGTCAGGCGATCGACCTCCACCTGCAGCGCATGCACAATCTCCTGGCGCACGTTCTCCGACACGTTGGGTCGTGCCAGCAAAGCGGCCCCCGCCTTGAGCGCGGCCAGGGGCGTGCGCAATTCATGCACCATGTCGGCGATGAAATCGTTCTGCTGAAACAGACGTGCATTCTGCACGGCAATCGCTGCCTGGTCGGCCAGGGCAGTCAGCACTTCGCGATCATCATCCGTCCACGGCTGATCGCCGCGCTTGTTGATCGCTTCCAATACACCGATGGTCCGGCTGTGCACCTGCATGGGCACCGCCAGCAGGTTGCGCGTCACGAAGCGCGTCGTCCTGTCCACACGCGGAAACCAGCGGGCGTCGCTACGCGCATCGCGCACCAGCACCGGCTGCCCGTGCGTCGCCACCCACCCGGCCAGGCTTCCCTGCATTGGCACAGGAATGGCTTCCATCTCCGCCCGCGATAGATTGCTGGCAGCTTCGAAGCGGAGTTCCCCAGTCGTTGGGTCTACCAGCAGGATCGAGGCTTCCTCGGTGTCGGTCAACTCGCGCGCTGCATCCAGAATCCGCCGGAGCAACGCACCCAGATCGAGTGTAGAATTCAGTTGGCGGCTGATTTCCATCAGGCGCTGATAGCGACGCTGCAACTGTTCATACACCGCCCGGCTGACCATATCGCTCTCAGCCGCAGCATTCTCACTCATGCTCATAGGTGGCCCTGTCCTCCAGAGCATCCGCCAAGCGTGGCAACACGTCTACGACATCCGCATGAATCACTGTATCGGCCAGCGGATCAAGCGCTGTTCTGCCCAGGTTGATGAATACCAACGCCGCCCCCGCCCGCTGTGCCAGCACTGGCAGCTCCGCGGCGGGATACACCTCCAGCGACGAGCCGATCACCAGCATCAGGTCGCACCGCCGGGCCTCGCGCCGGGCCGCTGCCAGCGCGCGCGCCGGCAACTGCTCGCCCAGCAAGATCACGTTCGGCTTCAGCACATGTCCGCAGCGTGGACAATATGGCACCTGCCCCGACTCGACGAAGGCACTGACCAACGGCCCGGCAGGAAACACGGCGAAACAATGAATGCACGTCAGTTCGCGCAGGTGCCCGTGAATCTCATATACCGTGCGCGACCCCGCCCGCTCGTGCAACATATCAATGTTCTGCGTGATGATACTTTGCAGGTGTCCATTGCGCTCAAGGCGGGCCAGCGCCAGATGAGCGGGATTGGGTCTGGCATTCAAAATCAGGTGTGCCAGGGGCCGTATCCAGTCGTAGAATCGCTCAGGGTGATGGCGGAAACCGTACAGGCTACCAACTTCTGCCGGGTTGACCTGCTCCCAAAGACCCGAATGGGGACTGCGAAAGTCGGGGATACCGGACCGGGTGCTGATGCCAGCGCCCGTCAACGCCACGGTGTAACGCGCGCGCCGCAACAGGGCAACTACTGGTTCCAGAGATTCCAAAGACATGCGCCCTGTGTCTCGCAGGCATGGTCAGCGGCGGGCAACGACTTCCTCGGTGAGCTTGGCAAACTGCGTGCCAACAATTGAGTTCGGTTGGTACAGCACAACCGGCAGCCCGGCTTCTGCCGCCTGGAAGAGCAACTCAGGAGCAGGGGAAATGATAGCCGCAATCTCATGGCCCAGCATGTGCTCGGCCTCCTGCCAGGGCACATGCAGACTCGACTGCGTGCGATTCACCAACACCACGCTCAGGCGCGTTGCCTGAACGCCGATCTGCTGCAGCTCTGCCAGAACGTCGCGGGCCAGGATCAGCGCCACGCGGTTTGGCTCGACCACCAGCGTCAACCGATCCAGCTCAAGCACCAGGCGAGCCGTCAGACGATTGAGCCCCGATCCCAGATCGAGCACAACCTGTGGATGGATGGCTTGTAGATGTCGCACAATCGCCGCTGCGCCATCGGGTGCGGCGTTGAGCAGCGTCTCCTTAGGGCGGCTTGACGAGAGCAACAGTCGCAAGCCGCTGGCGTGAGTAACCAATTCCCCCTCCACCGCCCGCACCGTGATCTCCGGCGTAGGCCGCGCCAGCAGATTGGCCATCCCTGTCGCCCGCATCAGCCCCAGAGACAGCGCCAGAGACCCTTGCCCCAGCCGGAAGTCAGCCAGGATGGTCGTGTCGTATTTGACCAGCGCCGCCGCGCAGTTGGCCGCAACCGTCGTCGTACCGACGCCGCCTTTCGCCCCCAGGAAGCCCCACACCAGCGAGCGATTTGCCATCACCGGGGCCTGCGCGGGCTGAGCCGGACGCCGTGCCAGCAGCGCTTTGACCCGCGACGCAAGTTCAGCGGGATGAGTCGGCTTCGTGAGGTAATCATCCGCTCCAGCCTCGAACCCGGCGACTTTGTCGTCCACCATGGTCTTGGCCGTGAACATCAGAATGGGGATATTCTGAGTGATGGGATCCTGGCGCAACCGGCGGCATACTTCGTAGCCGTCCATGACGGGCATCATGACATCCAGGATGATCAGGTCTGGCCGGTCTGCCAGTGCGCGGTCGAGGGCTTGCTGGCCATTGCTTGCCAGTATCACCTCGTACCCCTGGCGTTGAAGCATCATGCCAATGAGCTTCAGACTCTCGACATCGTCATCCACGACAAGGATTCTTTCAGCCATCAGAAAACCGCCTGTCGCGCTGCGCAGAGTGACAAATTCGTCGCGGAGTGTAGCATGAACGGCAACGCCGCGCAACTCGCTCAGATCAGCGTTAATAAGTCCGATATGAATTGAGCGGGATGCCGCCGACGCCCTCTACAACATGGCCCATGCTATAATGCGCGCGTGGCATGATGGAGAGGCCCATGAACACTCAGACTATCCGGCAGGCGGCGATCCTGGCGGCCGGTCGTGGGACGCGGCTGGCCCCGCTGACCAATGACCGGCCCAAATCCCTGTTGCCAATCATGGGGCGACCCATCCTGGCGCGACTGATGGAGTGCTTCCACCAAGCAGGGATCAGCCGCATCATCGTTGTCACCGGCCCCGATCTGCCACAGGTGCAGGCGAGCATCAGCGAGACGCTGCCCTCCGGCACGAGGGTCGAATGGGTCGTCCAGCCCAATCCCACAGGCACGGTCGAGGCGCTGGAGCGTGCGCTACCCTTGCTGTCCGGCCCCTTCTTGCTCGCCGCCGTGGACAACCTGACTTCCGCGGAGCATGTGCGTAGCCTGATCGCGCGTCACGAGTCTTCCCCAATGCACATTGCCACCCTTAGCCTGGTGCGTGCGACGCCCGCCGAAATCCATCAGTCGGCAGACGTGCTCCTGGCTGGTGAAGAGGTAGTTTCCATCGTCGAGAAACCAGCGCGCCCTATGGGACAGCATGCGGCTATCATGCTCTACGCCTTCTCCCCAGACATCGCCGAATACCTGCCCCGTGTGCAGCCCGCCGGGCGTGGCGAACGCGAGATCGTCAGCGCGCTGCAACTGGCACTGGCTGCGGGACGCAGGATCGGCACTGTCCTGGCTCCCTGGCGACTTCACCTGACACGTCCTGTTGATTTGTTGCATCTAAATAGTTGGTTCCTGCGCCAGATGGGCGCTGTACAGGTACAGAGTGACCTGCCCCTGTCTGTCCGGCTGATAGCACCGGTCTGGATTGATCCAGGGGTGCAGGTAGGTGATCACGCCGTGATAGGACCAGAGGTGTATCTGGAAACAGGAGCGCGGATCGGCGCACAGGCCCGGCTGCATCACGCGGTGGTACTGGCCAAAGGTATAGCCCCCCCTGCCGCGACCCTGCACCATGCTGTCCTGGACGGACACAGGTGTTTTTTCGCCGATATATCCGAAGAGCGCGACTCAACCTCCAAGGAGTGACCGTATGCGCAAACATTGGCTGACCATAGCCCTGCTGCTCATGGTGATCACGCTGGCGCTGGCCGCCTGCGGCGGTTCAGACAAGCCCTCGACGCCGGCCCCCACCAACACCGTGCCGAACAACATCAGCATGTCCACCTATCAGACGCTCGACGTTCAGACGGCCCACACCCGCTTCGAGCAGACCGCCGGCGCGATCCTGGTGGATGTGCGCACCCCCGAAGAGTGGGCAGCTACAGGCATCGTCCCCGGCGCGCGCCTGATATCGCTCGACCAGTTCGAGCAGCGCGCACCGGCAGAACTGCCCAAGGATTCTCCGATCTTCGTGATCTGCAATAGCGGCAACCGCAGCCGCGTCGCTTCGGAGACCCTGGTGCGCCTGGGTTATCCGCAGGTGTTCAACATAGATGGCGGCATGCAGGCGTGGCTACGCGCCAACCTGCCCGTCCAGGCATACAAACCCTGAGCATCCTGTCTGAAAATACAGGCGACTGTCCCCGCAAGTGGACGGACAGTCGCCTGTATCTTGTCGTCTTCTGGAGTTCAGAGTTTCAGGGTTCAGGACTGCTCCCTGGCCCGTTCAGGAAAGCAGCGAGTTCTTCCACCACGTGCTCACTCTGTGCAGCATCCAATCCTTTCTGGGCGATCAGCTCCCCTAACGTGCCCCAGAATGGCTCTCCGCATACGACGCACAACACGCCGCGCTCGGCCAGAAAGCCGATCGCTGCCGGATATGCTGTCACCAGCGCTTCTACCGGCGTAGCGAGAGTGATGTCGCTCATGGAAGGTCAGTGCAGGCCGAGCAGCCGGTCTACTTCAGCTTTGTTGAAGCCGACGACGATCTTGCCGCCGATGTCTATGACCGGCACGCCCTGCTGACCGCTGCGGCGGATCATGTCGCGCGCTGCCGCCGGGTCACGGCTGACATCCACATCGCGGAAACGGATGCCACGTTCGCGCAGGTAGCGCTTGGCGTGATTGCAGTGCGGGCAACTGGGCGTGGTGAAAATGATGACGCGCTTCTGTTGTTTCTTCTGAGTCTCGTTCTGCTTGCTCATACGTCCTCGCGGTTGCTCATGTTCTCAACATGATCCAGGAGTCCGCTCTTTTGGATGCATTTCGTGGGTCGCAGGTCGCATGTCATACCGCAATCCGCCGGGGGAAATTCGCGCCATCTTACCTTAGAGGCCAATTGTCTGGTCTGGTGGATCGCTCTTGGGGCGGTAAGCATCCAGATGCAGCACCTTGTACAGCCGCTCTTTGACAGCGCTGGGCATCTCCGGCGCAGGAATCTGGTGATAGAGCGCAATCGTCTTGGTAAGGGTATTGACCACAATCCGGCAGTTTTCGCACGCCCGCATATGTGCTTCCAGCTCCCGACACAGTTCTTCACCGAGGGTACCGTCCACGTAATCGGACAGGCTGCTCAGATAGCGGCGGCATTCTTCTGGGTCATGGTGATGGTGTTCGGTGGTGCTCATGCCTCACCTCGTCTCAGCCATGGCTGAGCCATGCGAGAAATATTGACTCAGACGCTCGCGCAGTTTCAGCCGCGCGCGCATCAGGCGGCTCTTCACTGCAGACACCGAGAGATCGAGCGCTTCGGCAGTTTCCTCGGTCGAAAGCCCTTCGATATCGCGCAGGATGAACACGCTGCGCAATGACGGCGGCAATTCGTCTACGGCTCGCTGCATCTCAGCGCGCGCCTCTTCCCGCAACAGATCTTCTTCCGGCAAGCAACAAAAGTCGAAAAGCTGGCGGGGGATCAGCTCGCCATCGTCGCGCTCGACTGGCTCGTCTACCGACACCTGTTCCGGCTCCTTACGGCGCAGGCGCATCAGGGCTGCGTTGCTGGCGATGCGGTAAAGCCAGGTGCTCAGGCTCGAACGCGCCTCAAAGCGATCAATGGACCTGAAGGCGCTCAAGAATGTTTCCTGCAACACATCTTCTGCGTCGGCCTCATTCCCCATCAGGCGCAGCGCCAGGCGATAGATTTTGCCGGCATGTTCCTCGACCAACTGCGCATAGGCAGCCTGATCACCTGCCCGCAGGCGAGCTATCAGTTCGTCGTCGTGTGCGTTGGACATAGGCTGTCTTGGGATCGCTTGTTTCGGACAAACGGCGGCTCTCACAGGTCGCCACCCGTCCGCCAATCATAACGCACAGCGGATACAATCCCAAGCAGCCTGTGCTTTCACTCCGGAGGTGACCTCTATCCATTTGGATGCACTGCCGGCAGCGCCGTTGCGTGCAACTATCACCGAGCGCGCGCATCATAATCAAAGGTAAGCTGGTCAAAGCGCAGTTTTGGCCTACAATCTGTCTGGACATAGTTCTTCGCACGGGGAGGCGTACTCACTATGGCGGAACGCAAGAGCAGCCGTATTGTGCTGCGCGACGATATGATCTTCACGGCCTACAGCAGCAACGGCTATTCGCTGCCGCTGGACGCGCAGAAAGCTGTTGGGGGCCACGATGCCGGCATCAGCCCGATGGAGTTGTTGCTCACCGCCCTGGCGGGCTGCACGGGCATGGATGTAATCAGCATCCTGCGCAAGAAACAGCAACAGGTGACTGGCTTCGAAGTGCAGGTAGAGGGCGTCCGTGCCGACGAACACCCCAGAGTCTTCACCGAGATCTGGGTCAAGTACACGATCACCGGGCAGAACATTGACCCCAAAGCGGTCGAACGCGCCATCGAGCTTTCGCGCGACAAGTATTGCGGCGCAGCAGCTACCTTGCGCCACACCGCGCAGATACACTACGATTACGTGATTGTCGAAGCCGAGGAAATGCCATGAACCGTGCCGAAGCCTGGCAACTGGTCACTGAATGGACTCAGTCCGAAAGTCTGCGGCGACACATGCTGGCCGTCGAAGCCGCCATGCGCGCCTATGCCCGTCACTTCGGGGAAGATGAAGACCTGTGGGGTGTCACCGGTCTGCTGCACGACTTCGACTACGAGCGCCATCCGGACATGTCCGCCCCCGATGGGCATCCCTTCACTGGTCTGCAGGTATTGCGCGAACACGGCACAGACGAGGTCATCGTCCGCGCAATCGCGGCGCACGCCGCCGAGCGCACCGGGGTACAGCCTGTCAGTCCCATGGAAAAGGCACTGGTCGCAGTGGACGAACTGACCGGCTTCCTGACCGCCGTTGCCCTGGTGCGCCCCACCAAAGACATCCGCGATATCACCCAGATCAGCTCGGTGCGCAAGAAGTGGAAAGACCGCAGCTTCGCCGCGGCAGTGCACCGTGAGGAGATCGAGCAGGCAGCACAAGCGCTGGGGGTTGACCTATGGAATTTCCATGTGCCGCTGGTGCTGGAAGCCATGAAAGGGATTGCCGCCGACCTGGGGCTGGATGGGTCTGAAGTACCCTGAGGAAGCGAGCGGGAGAGTATGGCTCCCGCTCGCTGCTGGGGCACGCTCGCCCGTCGGCCTGTCAGCGTCACCGCTGGTTGGGGTAGCTGGTACAATCTGGGCGAAGCACGCTCCAGATGTTTTCGCGTACATCTGTTGCCAGCGGAGGAGAGACAACATGGCTGTCATCAAACCATTCCGCGCCGTGCGCTACGACCCGCATCGCGTCGCTGATCTACAGACGGTCGTCAGCCAGCCCTACGACAAGATCGACGACGTTCTGCGCGACCGCTATCTGGCGCTCAGCCCGTACAACGTGGTACGCATCATCCTCAACCCGCCGCAACCAGGAGACACTGCCAGTGGTCCCAACAGCTACACCCGCGCCCGCGAACTCTATCAGCAGTGGTTGCGCGAAGGGGTGCTGCTGCGCGAAGATCGCCCCGCCTTCTACGTCTACCAGCAAACTTTCACCGTTGACGGGCGAACTCGCACCCGCCAGGGGCTAATCGCCGCCGTGGAACTGGTGGACTTCGACGAGGGTATCATCCTGCCGCACGAGCGCACGCACAGCGGCCCCAAGGAAGACCGCCTGCGTCTGCTGGAGACCATACAGGTCAACACCGAACAGATTTTCCTGCTCTATCCCGACCCCGACAACGCCATCAATGACCTGATCTCCAGGGCCATCGCCGGGCGCGCCCCAGACCTTGACCTGGTGGAATTGCGCGAAAGCGACGTCCGCCAGCAACTTTGGGTGCTCACCGATCCGGCGACGCTGGCTGCGCTTCAGGAGAGCATGGCCCCCCTGCGCGGCCTGATCATCGCCGACGGTCATCACCGCTACAGCACCGGCCTCACCTACCGCGACCGGCAGCGCCGCGCCCATCCAGGTGCCCCCCCAGAGGCGGCTTTCAATTTCGTCCAGGCGACCCTGGTCAGCATGAGCGATCCAGGGTTGGTGATACTGCCCACCCACCGCGAGATCTGCAATTTCAGCGGCACATCGCCTGCAGAAGTGTTGCGCCGGGCAGCGGAGGTCTTCGCGGTGACCCGTGTCCCTGACCTGGCAACCTGCCTGGAACAGGTCAACGCGCATCCCTCCGGGCACGCTTTCGGATTCTACGGCGGCGTAGGGATCGGCTTCCACGTGCTGGCGCTCAAAGATGCGTCATCACCTGATATGCTCATCCCGGAAGCGCACTCGCCCGCCTGGAAATCTCTGGCCGTCAGTGTGCTGCACAAAGTCCTGATCGAGCGCTTCGCTGGCGTTCCGGAGCACGGGATCGAAGATCAGACCATGATCCGCTATCATCGCGACGCTCATGAAGCGGTCGCCAGTATTGACGCCGGCCATGGCGATTTCGCCTTCTTCGTCAGCCCCACTCGCCTGGAACAGATCAAGGCTGTCGCCGCTCAGGGCGAGACCATGCCGCAGAAGAGCACGGATTTCTATCCCAAAGTGATCTCCGGGCTGACTATGCTGCCCGTTTCGCCCGACGAACGGCTGTGAGCCGTCCTGGTATAGGAGGAAGACATGGACGCTGCGCACCAGGCTTTGGCCAAAGCAGTTCTCTACACCGACGAGCGCAGCTACGCCCTCGTGCACCTGCCCGCCCCGGCCATCACCGCCGCTGCGGGGGTGCTCGCTGAATGGGGCGAACCTTTCAGCGCGCTCATCGTGGACAAAGACGAAGTTACGCTGGCGCTGCCAGACGAGGGCTGGCGCGAGCTCGCACACCGTCTGCCGGATGCCCGCACCGCCGGTCCCTATCGTCTGCTGACCTTTGACCTGGCTCTGCCCCTGGACATGGTGGGCTTTCTGGCCCTGGTCAGTCGCTTGCTCGCCGACGCCGGAGTCACAGTGCTCGCCTTCTCCGCCTTCGAGCGCGATCATCTGCTGATCCCAGCCGGGCAGTTCGAGCAGGCCGTGGCCGCCCTGCGCAAAGCCCAGACTCAGTTCGCTGAATAATGGACGCAGCCTGGCTGCAGCAACAGGCATTCACAAGATGAGCCTGCCTCCCCTCTCTCGCCGCCGCCTGCTAGCTCTGGGCGCTGCCCTTAGCCTTGAGATGATGGCTGCACAACAGCATCGCCCGCTGATCCGGGCCGCCGCACCGCTCACAGTGCCTGTGTACCTCACCTTCGACGATGGCGTCGAGACGGACGGCGGAAAGGGTCAGCAAGGCCCCACCCTGGACGTGCTGGACATTCTCGACGAGCGGGGCATTCGGGCGACGTTCTTCGTACATGGGCGCAACATTGGTATTGCCGAGGGCAAAGTGTTGGCCCGCATGGTGCGCAAGGGTCATCACCTGGGCAACCACCTTGTGCAGCAGGGCGGCGTCACCCTCGCCGAAACATCGCGTCCAGCCTATACCGCCCGCATGTTCCTGGAGACTGAGTTGCGCATCCGTCAGGCGTTGGCCCGCTTTCCCGATGCCCTCTCGCGCTACGAAGCGCAGCCGCATCTATTTCGTCGGCCCGGCGGCGGGTACGACAGCGCTGAAGGCAATCTGTTCCTGCTCCCTACCAGCGGATACTGGCGTTCGTTCGAGTACGATCGGGAACTCGCCGCCTACCGCGAGCAATTGTCCTGGCTACGCGAGGTGTACGACTACAGCGGCTGGCACATCGCCGCGCCTCCGTTGCATGAAACCAGTTCCGACCCCGCCCGCCTGGTGTGGTGGCTGATGGACGGTCCTGGTGGATTTCGCTCGTTCGTCCAGCCAGACCCGGCGCGTCCGGAACTGACGACGCAGCAAGCGCTCGACGGTCTTATCGTCTTGCTGCACGACCCCGATCCGCGTGTGGCGGCAGCGTTACCCGCCTTCCTCGATGCGCTGCAACCATTCAACGTGACCTTCCACCCTCTGCCCCGCCCCTGCGACCGGCCCAATCAGTACACTGTCGGGGTTGGTGGCCCTGCCCACCCTGTATTGGCTTCCGGAGACAGAGGCGGGCGTTACCCGATCCCCTGAGGCATACCTCCCGCATAAGAAAGGCTTCCTGGCATGACGATCGATCTGATTCCGCCCAACCTGCCCCTGCTCCCGCCAGAAGAAGTGCGGATCGAGCAAGTCCGCGCGACGCTATACCCGGATCGTCGGCGGGTGCGTGTGGAAGTCAGCCTCACGCCATTTCGCGAACGCCCCAACCTGGAGATCGTGCTGCGCAACGGTGAAGGTCGGATCGTGTCCAGCGCCAGTGCTGTTGCCGTGATGAACTTCCGGCTTGCCTTCACCCTGCATCTGCGTGACAGCGCCGACCCCTCGCCGGACTTTCGCGCTACCGTGACACTGTACTACAACGATCCGCAATCTCCCCAGGATGAGCAAGACGCACCCCTCACCGACGCTCCAGCCGCCCCGTCGCAGGGCTATTGACGAATTAGAACATCAGTGCTATGATCAGGACATCATTGCGAACATTTGGGCGAAGGTTCTCACTTTGGCCAGGAGCAGCTCATGATGACCGATAATTCCCGCCACAAGGCCCTCGAACACGCGCTCACCGACCTGACCAAGCGCTTCGGCGACGGGGCTATTGTCCGCCTGGGCGATGCCACTCATCTGCAGGTTGACGTCATCCCCACCGGCTCGCTCGCTATTGATCTGGCGCTGGGAGTGGGCGGCATTCCCCGCGGGCGCGTGACCGAAATCTATGGCCCGGAGAGTTCCGGCAAGACCACCCTGTGCCTGCACGTCATCGCTGAAGCGCAGAAGCTGGGCGGGGTGTGTGCCTTCGTAGACATGGAGCACGCCCTCGATCCCATCTACGCAGCGCGCCTGGGCGTGGACACCGACAATCTGTACATCTCGCAGCCAGACACCGGTGAGCAGGCGCTGGAAATCACCGAGGCGCTGGTGCGCAGCGGCGCGCTCGACGTGGTCGTGGTGGATAGCGTGGCCGCGCTGGTGCCCCGCGCCGAACTCGAAGGCGAGATGGGCGATAGCCACGTGGGGCTGCAGGCCCGGCTGATGAGTCAGGCTCTGCGCAAACTGTCGGGGGCGATCAAGCAGTCCAACACCGCTGTGCTGTTCACCAATCAGCTGCGCGAAAAAGTGGGCGTGATGTTTGGCAATCCAGAAACCACCACCGGCGGACGGGCGCTGCGATTCTACGCCAGCGTGCGTATTGATATCCGCCGCGTGCAGGCCATCAAGCTCAAGGATGAGATCATCGGCAACCGCACGCGGGTCAAGATCACCAAGAACAAGGTCGCGCCGCCATTCCGGCAGTGCGAAATTGACCTGATGTACGACGAGGGTTTCAGCAAAGAAAGCGACATCCTTGACCTGGGCGTGGCAGCAGGCATCATCGAAAAGCGCGGCGCGTTCTTCCGCTACAACGACGGCCTGATCGGCCAGGGTCGCGAGAGCGCCAAACAGTACCTGCGCGAGAACCCCGACCTGGCCTACGAACTCGAAATGCTCATCCGCCAGGCGCACAACGTGAAGCTGTTCGGCACCTTCGCCGACGACAGCGCCGCCGAAGTTGAAGCACCAGAACTGGAACTGGCCGAAGCGTAAACGTCACCGTCAGCCTCGCCTGTCTCACGGCGGGCGAGGCTCATTCCAGGAACTCAGCCATGGCCGACGCGCAGCCAGAGACTCCGGTCATCATTTCCGCCAGCCGCCGGACGGATATCCCCGCCTTCTATATGCCCTGGTTTGTGGGGCGATTGCGCGCCGGCACAGTGAGCTACCCCAATCCCTTTGGCGGGCAGATTCATCAGGTTTCGCTCCGTCCCCAGGACGTACACAGCATCGTCTTCTGGTCGAAGAACTACCGCCCCTTCCTGCGTTACCTGGATCTCCTGGAAGAAAGCGGCTACCGCTCCGTCTGCCATTACACCATCACTGGCCTGCCGCGGGTGTTGGAGCCGCGCGTGCCAGACTGGCGAGTCGGAGTTGAGACGTTGCGGGCGTTGGCGACGCGCATCGGCCCAGAGCGGGTGCTATGGCGCTTCGACCCCATCGTACTCACCGACAGCCTCGACCCGGATTTCTATGTGACGCGCTTCACCGCGTTGGCCAGAGCACTTGCCGGCTATACCCGGCGCTGCTACTTCAGCTTTGCCACCTTCTACGCCAAGGCTCAGCGCCGTTTAGCGGCGGCGGGTGTGCTGTACCGCGATCCTCCGCTGGAGGAAAAGCGCGCGCTGGCGCACACCCTGGCGGACATCGCCGCGGACGCTGGCATGACGCTCTATGCCTGCTGCCAACCGGATCTGGTGGACGAAGTGATACGTCCGGCAGCCTGCGTTGACGCCGAGTTGCTGGCCGAACTGTTCCCTGCGCCCGCCCTGCACGCTCCGCCGCGACCCACGCGAGACGGCTGTGGATGTGCGGCCAGCCGCGACGTGGGAGTGTACGACACCTGTCTGCATGGCTGCCGCTACTGCTACGCCACCCGCGATGATGCCCGCGCTCTGGCATGCTTTCAGCAGCACGATCCGCGGGCCGAGATGCTGTCTTCTTCCCCGGTGACAGCTTCCCTTCCGACGGGCGAATGATCTTCCGCCCTGTTGTCAACAGCGGGCAGCTTTCGTATAATCGCAAAGCCTTAATCCGTCTCAACATGTGGAGGAAGCATTCATGGCTTCTGCGACTCCCCCTCCTGATGCCCGTCCGGTCTCGTTGCGCGAGTCCACGGAGGAAACAGCTCTCATCCCGTCACAGCCCGCGGCTGCTGCTTCAGGTCGCTGGCTGATGTGGGCGCTCCTGACCCTGGCGCTGGTCATTGTGGCCATTGTGCTCACTGCCGCCTGGACAGGAAACGAGAACAGCGCACTGAGCGAGGAGGAGGTGCGCCGGATCGCCGAGGAAGTGGCGCGCACGCAGATCGCCGCGCTGCCTGCCGGAAGCGGGGCCGCTTCTGGTGTGGACGTACAACGTCTGGTAGACGAGGCGGTGGGCACGCAGGTCGCCATGCTGCGACCAACCAACACTCCTGTTCCCCCCACCCCGACTGTGATCCCCCCCGGCGTGGCGGAAGACGACGACGCCTTCAAGGGTTCTGCAGATGCAGCGGTGGTGATTGTCGAGTTCTCGGATTTCCAGTGTCCCTACTGCGGGCGCTGGTACGAGCAGACGCTGCCCAGGATTCTGGAAGCGTATCCCACCGAAGTGAAGTTCGTCTACCGCGACTTCCCCATCTTCGGAGAAGACTCGCTCCGCGCTGCACAGGCCACCGAATGCGCCGAGGAGCAGTCGCCCGACAAGTTCTGGGCTATGCACGACAGGCTCTTCGTTCGCCTGACTTCCGGCGACAGCACGCCGCTATCGCAGGAAACGCTCGTCTCCTATGCGCAAGAGCTGGACCTTGATACACGCAGCTTCGCCGAATGCCTCAGCAGTCAGCGCTACCGCGACGAAGTCGAGCGCGACTATCAGGCGGCGGTATCGTACGGACTGCGAGGCACGCCGGGCTTTGTCATCAACGGCGTTGTGTATGCCATCGGAGCGCAGCCTTTTGACGTATTCGATCAGATCATCCAGAACGAACTGGCGCGCGTGAGCGCTGGCAAATGACCGGCAAGGCTGACAGCGAGGCCGTCTTCGCAGCAGCGGGGGCGGCTTTTTCATTGGTGAATACGAGAGACTGTCGCCCGGCCTCATGCGGGTATAATGGAGCCGACTGGCACCGATGATAGATGAGGGGGCACATGGAACGCCTGAGCATTCGCACCAACCGTTCCACCGAACTGGTAGACATCACCGGACAGGTGCAGGAAGCGATCGCCCGCTTGGGAGGGCTGGACGGAGTCGTATATCTGTTCTGCCCCCACACCACCGCCGGCCTGACCCTCAACGAAAACTGGGACCCAGACGTGCAACGCGACATCCTGCTGACCATGGATGGGCACATCGCGCCACCTGATCCGCGTCATCGGCACGGCGAAGGCAATTCGCCTGCCCACATCAAGGCTTCCCTGGTCGGCGCGGACGCGGCGATCTTCGTTGAAGATGGGCGCTTGCAGCTTGGCCGCTGGCAGGGCATCTACCTGGCGGAGTTTGATGGCCCGCGCCAGCGTCAGGTATGGGTGAAATTCCTGGGCGAGAAGCGCCCCGCCTAGCCCTGGCACGCTGGCTTCTTGAACGCAGGAGAGACGAACATGCACCTGCTACTCGTACGCCATGCCCAGAGCTACGTCAACCTGCCAGACTGGGACGGCGGTTACGTGGACGTAGGGCTGACACCTCTGGGACAGGAGCAGGCCCGGCGGCTGGCGCAATGGATGGCTCACAATGTGCGTATCAACGCGCTCTACACCAGCACCATGGCTCGTGCACTGGAAACGACAGCCTTCATCACCCAGGCCACTGGTGTACCCGCCGTGCCAGACGACCGGCTACGGGAATTCGGCAACTGCTACGCTGATGGCCGTCCCATCCCCGCAGAAGCCATGCCCATTCACTACGCCGAATTCTGGGGTACCGAGCGGCCGTACACCCGCATCAGCGAGTCCGGTGAGAGCTGGATTCTATTTCGCGTGCGGGTAGGCACATTCCTGGACGACGTCCTGGCCCGTTACGCCCAGGCGGAGCCGGAGACGACCGTGGTCGTGGTCTGTCACGGGGGCGTCATTGACGCCACCTTCGACTATGCCTTCAATGTGGGAGCACAGCGGCGCGTCGAGGTCTGGACGCACAATACGGGCATTGTGCACTGGGAATATGTGCCAGAGTCCCCGCGCGAGACCTGGCGGCTACACGCGCACGGCATGGTACACCACCTGGTCGCCGACGATGGGCGCTGGTTGGGAGCACAACCGCTGCTGCACGATGCCACCCGGCATGCCGTTCCTCTGTCGCCAGATGTCCCTTCCGGCGAAGGCGGCTGACGCTGCTTCTCGCAACCTGCCACAAACTCAAACATTTCGCTGCAGCGGATCATCGAGTGCCTGGACGGTCTGCAGCAGGCGCAGGGGACGCACATCTCCCCAACGCTGAGCCAGGGGGATCAACTCGCGCAAAAAGACAGCAGCACGCTCGTAATGGCCCCGCGCCAGCCAGGACTGCGCCGCATTCAGGTAGATTTCCAGCAAAGCGGGTGCGTCTTCATCCAATTCTTCGGGAGCCATCTCGAAAACCTGCTGAGCAGCCGCCAGGCTACGCACGAATTCCCCCCGATGCGCATAGGCGATTGCCAGCGCCAGATACAGATGTTGAGGCTGATACACGGAATGCGCCTTGTGCTCGTCGGCAGGATGCACAGGTGGAAACTCAGCGGTTACCCCTGCTTCCAGCAAGGAGATCCCCTCCGCTAGCTGATCGTGTGAGACCAACAGCGTGCCCAGTCCTACGATGGCGGGTCCATAACGGGGATTCTGCTCCAGCGCCGCCTCGAACGCCGCCCGGCTTTCGGCGGTACGCGCAGGATGCAGCGCCAGTACCATGCCCAGCGTATGATAGACTGGCGCGATCGGGGAACGGCTCGCGGCACGACGGAAAGCCTCCACGAATCGTTCGAACTCGCTCGTATCATCCAGGGCACGCACAATATCGTCGTACAGCACCGCGTAAGCCAGGTCTGGATCCGCCACAATCGCGCTGACCAACGCTTCCTGCTTCGCCTGCTCGTCGGCGTACTCGCGACAGTAGAGCCGGGCCAGCGCCAGATAGGCAAAGGGCAACCTCGGCTGACGACGGGTTGCTTCCAGCAAAGCTGAGTAGCCGTCAAAAACCTGTCCCAGAGCCAGCAGCGTTTCGCCCCATTCAGCCTGAATTTCTGGCATATCCGGGTAGCGCGCCAGCAAGGGGCGCAGACGTTGCAACGCCTGTTCGGGCGCGCCCTCAGCATCCCGCAGGCGGCGAATGGCCCGTAACTCACGCCGAAGCGCTTCAGACACAGTCGGCGAGGGGTGAGCGCGATCGGCCTGTGAACGTGCAAGCCCGCGCCGCCCTGAGCTGCGTCGGCGTGGGATCAGTGCCCGTTTGAATTCGGTCAGGAACTCGCGTGGTGTCGAAGGGCGCGCTGCCGGACTTTTGCTGAGCGCCCAGAGCAACGGCGCTTCGACTGCCGCACTCACCGATGGATGTCCCGGTTTGAGCGGCAACGGTGACGCATAAGCGATCAGATCGAGGAGCGTGTCCTCATCGTCGCGCTCCTCGTCATAGTCCAGATAATAGTAGCCAGTGATCGCCTCGTAGAGCACCACCGCCAGTGAGTAGATATCTGATTGCGGTGTCACCTCCTGCCCCAATGCCTGCTCCGGTGACATATAGAGCAGCGTGCCGGGCTGCGGACCAACTGCATCCGCCGATCCCTCAGGGTGAACCGGGTCCACATGAGCCAGGCCCAGGTCGGCTAGTTTGAACTCGTTCGGGTCTCTATAGAGAATATTATCGGGTTTCACGTCGCGATGAATGATGCCGCGGCTGTGCAATGTTTCCAGCGCCCGGCACATATCAGCAGCTACGGTCAACACCGTGTTACGATCCAGCGCCCCCCGCTCACGAAGCAGACTGAGCAAATCGCCGGGCAGGTATTCCATGACCAGATACAGGGTGTCTCCTCGCTGGCGCAGCCCGTGAATCTTGACGATATTGCGATGCTCGGTCTGGGCCGTCACGCGGGCCTCGCGCATGAACCACTCGCGCGATCCCTCGCGTGAGAAATCCTCGCGCTGCAACTGCTTGATGGCCACCAGGCGGTGCAGAATACGATCTTCGGCCAGGTAGACCACGCTGAAACCGCCGTTGCCGATCAGGCCCTTGATGACGAATTCATCAAGAGCATCGCCAGGTTTGAGCAGTGGCGGGTGCGTGTTGCCAGGCATGACCACCTCGGTGACCGATTGCCACTGTGGTTAAAATGGCTCCAGCGTTACGGAACAGTATATGCAGGATTGAGATGACGACAACAATGCTCAGCGGTCTTTCTTCGCAGCAAGGGGCGTCCCAGTGTTCACCGGAACGCCCCTCGTGATTATATCGCGGTCAGGCAGAGACCAGCTACTTGAGCACCGACGCCAGCGTATCACACGCCGGGCAGGTGCCGTCGGGACGAATGATGGCGTAGCCCGCCTGCGGATCAGCTCCGTAGGTAGAGAAGTCCACGTTGAAGACAATCATCAGGCGCACACGCCCGCTCTGAGCGGCGAGCACTGCGGCTTCGGCCAGCCAGGTTGCCTGTTCAGCCACACTGGTGTTCTGCGCCCAGGCGAAAGCACCCGGCAGCGTGCCGTAACCCTCAGGCGATAGATACCCCAGCTCGGTGAAGCACGCCTGCTTGCCACCGAAGGGGCCAATGGCGCGGTTGAGCATGGTGGCAAAATAGCGCGTCGGGTAATTGTCGCGCGGGTCGCCAGAACTCTGTCGCGGGCTGACGATGCCCTCGTTGTAGTGCACACCAATGCAGTCGGCATACTGGCCCGCGCCCGCGGCAGCCATCTGCTGCGTGTACACATCGTCATTGCAGCCCTGGTCGGTGCAACCCGCCGCACCGAAGAAGCCAGTGGGGGCCAGCGCACCACTGATAACCAGTGTGTTCGGGTTGGCCGCCTTGATCGCGTTGTAGGACTTGGCGAGCAGCGGCACGTAGTTCGCGCCGTTGATCTGCCCGGCAGGCCATTCGCGGTCAATGTTCATCTCGTTCCAGATTTCGATGGCATCCGCGCCCGCCGCAGCCAGGCTGGCTACATACTGCGCGTAGGCGTCCTGGTAGCCGGAGTTCATCACCTGGCTTTTGTCACCAATGACCGAGAAGAGAATCTTGAAGCCCGCTGCATGAGCCTCCGAGATCAACCCCGTCGCGCCCTGCCCCATGCTGAGTTGCATCTTCACCCATTTCATGCGGGCACGGTTGAGCGCGTCGCGCGTGTTCGGATACAGACCAGTGACCTGCCCACCGATCTCAAACGAGCCACTCACCGCCGAGCCAGCTACAGGCGCAGGCAGGTTGGGATTGGTCGTAGTGGTTGGAGCAGCCGCCGTCACCTCATCGCAGACGGCGATGATCTGACGGTTGAAGCTGGTACGTACTTCGTACTGCTGGCCGGTCAGCGTCGTGATCAGAAAACGCCAGCCGAAGTAGACCTGCCGCGGCTCTTCACCTTCTTCCAGCGTCCGGCAACTGTCAATCCCGTCCACGAATTCGTACTCTTCGTAGAACCATTGCCGCACCCAGGTGAGGTCCTGGCCGGTCGCCTCTTCCAGAGCAGCGCGCGCAGCAGCGAAGGCCAGCCAGCCGTGGTCTTCGGGAGTAGGAGTAGGGCCGGACTGCGGTGCAGCCCGCTGATCGCCGGGCACAGTGCTGCCCGCGCTGACAGTCAGCGGAGTCAGCCCGACGAGCATGATCACAACGGCAATCAGGGCATAGAACAGGGTCTTACGATTCCTCACGGCAAACGTCCTTTCGCGTCTCCAAGGTCTGACGATCTGGGAGATGTCGGAAAATCGGTTCGGCCCGATAGGAAAGGACAGCAAAGCATCCCTCAGGGCCAACTGACGGGCTATTGTGAACGAAAAACGCTGATTTGTCTACAATGATTTGCCTACTGGAGGCTGACGGGCGCGACATTGTCTACCTCAAGAGCCGCCGATCTGCCCCTGCAATTGGGTGGTGTACAGATCGTAGTACAGGCCGCGAGCGGCCAGCAATTCCTGATGCGTGCCCCGCTCGACAATGCGCCCATGATCCATGACGATCACCTGATCGGCCCGGACAATCGTACTCAGGCGATGCGCAATCACAAAAGCAGTACGCCCCTCCAGCAAGCGGGCCAGCGCCGCCTGCATCTGCAACTCGGTGATGGTGTCCACGCTGCTGGTCGCTTCGTCCAGGATGATGATCGCCGGATCGGCCAGCAGCGCGCGGGTGAAAGAGATGAGTTGCCGTTGCCCCGCGCTCAGGCGCGAACCGCCTTCTTCGACTTCGGTGTCGTAGCCCTTGGGAAGCTGACTGATAAACTCATGCGCGCCTGTCGCACGGGCAGCCGCCTCGATCTCCTCGTCGGTGGCGTCGAGCCGCCCATAGCGCAGGTTCTCGCGGATGGTGGTGGCAAACAGGCCGGTGTCTTGCGGCACCCAGGCCATCTGACTGCGCAGAGAGTGCAGCGTCACTTTCGCGATATCATAGCCGTCGAACAGGATTTGCCCGCTCTGCGGCTCGTAGAAGCGTCCCAACAGCCTCACAAGCGTGCTCTTGCCCGCACCAGTGTGCCCCACCAGCGCCACAGTCTGCCCTGGCGACACGCTCAGGGAGATGTCGTGCAGCACGTCGGAGACCTGTTTTGTCCCGTCACTCTTGCTCGCAGCCGACGCAGCCGCAGGGGCATCGGTTAGCAGACGTTCTGGCTTGGTGTAGTGGAAGTTGACGTGCCGAAATTCCACCGCGCCGCGAATACGCGGCAACTCGATGGCGTCGGGCGCGTCCACGATCTCCGGTTCAGTATCCAGCACGGTGAGAATCCGTTCGCCTGCCGCCGCGGCTTCCTGGAACTGATCCAGGCGCATCGCCAGGTCGCGGATGGGATCGAAGAACATGTTTAGATAGAGCAGGAAAGCGACCAGGGTACCAGGGGACATTTCGCCCGCCAGCACGCGCGCGCCGCCAAAACCCAACACAATCGCCACGCCGATTTGCGAGATGATGTCAATCCCCGGCATGAAGATGGAAGCCAGCTTGTCCGCGCGCAGGGAAGCGTTCAATTCCGTGGTGGACACTGTGCGAAAACGCTGCTCTTCGCCGTATTCACGCACGAAGGCCTGCACCACGCGCATACCGGCCAGGTTCTCCTGCAAAGTCGCCGAGACCACGCCTACCGCTTCGCGCACCGCGCGATAGCGCCGGGTAGACTGTCGCCGCCACCATACTGTCAGCGCGGCCATGGCGGGTACGATGGTGAAGGTGAGCAGGGCCAGTTGCCAGTTGAAGACCAGCAGCAGGATGATGATACCTGCCAGTGTGAGCGAACTGCTGATCGTGTTGATGACGGCCCAGGTGATGAAGTTCTGCAGCGAGTTGCTGTCTTCCGTGATGCGGGCCATCAGGTCACCCACGCGATGGTGGTCGAAATAGCTCAGATTCAGGTCGAGGTACTTGAAGAACAGTCGCTGACGGATGCTCATGATCGCGTGCTGCCCCACCCAGACCATGTTGTAAAGCTGCACCCGCAACCCTACCGCCTGAATGATCAGCACGATCAGGAAAGCCACGCTGTAGGTCAGCAATGCCGATCGGTCGCCGCGGGCCAGACCTCGATTGATCGCCTGGCGCACCAGCGTAGGCGCAATCAGCGCGCAGGATGACGTGATGAGCATCAATACCAGAATGCCCAGAATACGCCTGCGGTAGGGCCGCACGAAGGTGAGCAGGCGGCCCAGCGTCTCCAGCACTGGGCGTTCGAGCTTGGGGCGGTCATCGCTCATGATCAGTGCTCCTGACGGGCGTTGCGGCGAGCGGACGTGGCCATCTCGGCGCGGCTCTGTTCGTCCACGGCGCGATCTTCCACCGGCGGGGCCGCTTCCTGGGCCGGCACAACCTGATCGTCGGAGAGACCAATGCCACGAATGTCTTCGGCTGGAATCTGCCCATCGGATTGCAAGCGCCACAGGTGAGCGTAGCGGCCACCCTGCCGCACCAGTTCGGCGTGCGTGCCCTGCTCCACAATCCGCCCATGTTCGAGCATGATGATCTGATCGGCGTGCATGACCGTACTCAACCGTTGCGCCACAATGAGCGTGGTGCGACCAGCCATCAGCGTTTGCAGGGCGGCGCGGATTTCATACTCGGTGCGGCTGTCCACACTGGCAGTAGCGTCGTCCAGGATCAGGATGCGCGGGTCCACCAGCAGCGCGCGGGCAATGGCAATGCGCTGCCGCTGCCCGCCGGAGAGCGTGACACCACGCTCGCCGACCAGCGTATCGTACCCATCGGGAAACTCCATGATGAAGTCGAGCGCGCGGGCCGCGCGGGCCGCGCGCTCGACCTCCTCGCGCGTGGCCTCTGGGCGACCAAAGGCGATGTTTTCGTGAATGGTCGCGTTGAACAGAAAGGTGCTCTGCATCACGTAACCAACCTGCGAACGCAGAATCTTCAACGGCATATCGCGGATGTCCATCCCATCAATGGTGATCCGCCCTTC